>JAIKZA010000057.1 GCA_024682595.1 Candidatus Saccharimonadota bacterium
AGTTCGGATAGGAGGCTGAAACTCGCCTCCTTGAAGTCGGAATCGCTAGTAATCGCAAATCAGCATGTTGCGGTGAATACGTTCCCGGGTCTTGTACACACCGCCCGTCAAACCATGAGAGTCACCAACACCCGAAGTCCGATTCGTCGGCCTAAGGTGGGGGACATGATTGGGGTTAAGTCGTAACAAGGTATCCGTACCGGAAGGTGCGGATGGATTACCTCCTTTCTAGGGAGAATGATGCGCACGAATCTGCAAGGATGCGTGTAGCTAGGTCGGTTGCAATAGTAGATATAAGCTTAATTTACTATATCTCCGGTGCTTGCACTGGATGCAACATAAGCTTTAGATACCACGATGTGAGGTAATTGCACAACCAAGTTGTTAAGATGTCGTTCAAATAACCAGCCCGAGGGCTGGATTTTTGATGTATTTGCTGTTTGAAAAATAGATTAATGGAAAATGTTGACTATGGTAGTTTTTGTATCCTTAAAATATTTTATAGATAAGATACGGGGAAATGTATTGAACATTAAAATACTTTCAGGAAAGGAGGTGAGGTGTATTGGGGGCTTTTCGAAACTGTCGGTGAGACTAAATAACGGTGAGCTCATATTGACTGACAATATGAGAAAAACGCTTAAGGGGGCGATAGAGGACGCAACGCGACGAGTGGGGCATATGCTTTCATTCGACGATGCGAAGAAAGACCCCCTGATGATTCCGCCGAACGAATATCCATATTATTTTGGGTCGTTCCGCGTTGCAGCGGAGGAGGCTTGGCGAGTAGTGAGACGAGAGCAGAATGTCACCGGAGCGATTGCTCCGAGATGGAAAGAGAGGAATGAAGACATGGGTAAAGGCAGAAATAAGTAATACACACCTGGCGTTATTCAGGAGGGGCTGCGCAAGTTTTTTGTGGTGCATAACCGTTTACCTAAGGGGCCGAGCGACCTTAAGGGTAATCGCTTTGGCCTTCCGGCGAACTATCAGCTGGTCAAAGTAGAAATAGACAAGATTAATAAAGACGGTGGTCCTACTGCTCGTGGATGGGTATATGGTGGTGGCTCTGATGCATCTATAGAACCCGCAAGAGCCGAGGTTGCGGTGGTGGCCGCGGTCGCGATGCCCGAAGACGCCGCCGTTACAACGCCCGAAGAGGCTGATCCTGGCATCGAATACAAGGTGGTCGATGTCGCTACGGAAGTTGTTTCCGATGAGGAGCCTGGAGCGGAGAAGGCCGAAGAAATTGTTACTACTGATGAACCCGAAGCGGAGGAAGTCGAAGAGGCTGCCGCTGAGGTAACGGAGGCGCGGCCGGAAAGCAACGCGATCTCATTTAGAGTGACAGGGGTGGCCAATATTGAGCCGGAGTACAATGCAGGGTTGAAACGCCTGGTTGTAAAAACCGCCGATGCCGTTTTCGTTATAGAGTCGGATTGTGGCATTAGTTGCTGTAAGGGGGTCCGCTCGAGCGCTGATGAGTCGTGGGGTATCGTAATTAGCGATGAAGAACAGGCGAGCGTGAGGATTGATGCCTTCGGTCAGACAGCCGACTACTCTGTGAGTGCCAGTGGCGGAAGGGCGCTCGCAAGCGTTAGTCTGAATGAGGTTTACTTTGAGGCTAACGTGGAGCGGGAACTGTTCTCGTTCTCGTACGACAATGCATTTTGGGGGCGTGTGGCTTTCGCGAAGAAAACGGCGCGTATCAAAATCACGGTAGCAAACTAACGCTAAGACAATTCCTGATTGGAGGTATAAACTAAAATAACCTCGCTCGTGCATATATATGTAGAGCGAGGTTTTTTGATTATAATAATTTTATGCAACGAAAGTTGATTTTTATAGTGGGAAGCTCGGGAGCAGGTAAAACTACGCTGTCGGAGATGCTGGCAAAGAAATATGATTTTGCTTTGCTCAGTGAAGACAACTTCGTTTATATTATGAATCCTAAGACGATGATTACGAGAAGACTACATGGAGACGTGCGAAGGCAAGGTATGGAATGTTTGCGAGAGTCATTGCAGGTGTATTTGCGCGCAGAGCGGTCCGTGGTTGTAGAAGGTGCTTTTGTGGATGGCCCTTATTATCTAAGAGATTTTCGCGAGATGGCAAGAAAGTATAATTATGCATTTATACCATTGCTGCTAGATGGGGATGAACGCAAGCGGCGAAAGCGTAAAAAACGACAGGGCTACGCTATACCGCAAGAAGTAGATTCCCGATTGAAATGCTCGGTCGAGCAATTAGGATATTTTAAAGAGTGCTTCGTGAGCCTGGTGAAGAACTTGGATGGAGCGAACGTGTAAATGTAAGGCAAATCGCTCGCGCGTATGGGGAAAGATTGCGGGAGAAGAATGCTTCGGTAGAGGTGCTTCATGATTGGATTATTAGTGCGCTTGGTCGTTTTCTTGATGTGCCGGGGTATGGTTACTACGATGAAGAAAGGCCAACAGAGGCGCAGCAGAGAAGGTTGGAAGAACTGTATCAAAAGGTCGTTGAGGAAGAAAAGGCAAATCGGAATTTATTCGAAAAAATAGCGAACGATGTGAAGACGCGGAGAGTATTTGCAAAAGTGTTAGCGGTAGCTGCGGCGGCGAGCTTGGTGTTCGGCGTAAATGCAGCGCCAAAGAACGGCGA
Organism: Candidatus Saccharimonadota bacterium; assembly: GCA_024682595.1. GTDB lineage: Bacteria > Patescibacteriota > Saccharimonadia > Saccharimonadales > Saccharimonadaceae > UBA2834. The sequence continues at coordinate 2,641 of JAIKZA010000057.1, forward strand.
AGAGGGGAATGGTAATGCTGTGGCGATGTTAGAGGAGTATAGGGATTCGTTGAAAGAGAGCCCCGATAGAGTCGAGAAGACAGAAGAGGTAGGTGGCATGACGGCGGACGACGTGGATGAATTAATTAAAGAGATTAATCAGCCTTCGGCGGAGTAGTCTTGTCGGTTTTTGTGGCTTTGCGGATGTATTTTTTAGCAAAGAGAAACATCTGGCGCATAGCGTCGGCGATTTCTGGAGACTCGATGAGGGTGGACATGCCGTCTTTGCCGTAGTTGATGAATGCGACGTTGTCTCCGAAGATATCAATTTCTACAGGAGAGCTATATTCGTTTGGGGGGAGAAAAGTGCGGGTAAGTAGCCATTCAGCGGCTTTTTCATCACTGTAATCGGTAAATTCTGAAGGGGTGATATTTTCGGCAATAATTCCTGCGCTAATGCGAGCCTGCTTAAACTCTTCAAGAGCTTGTTCGTCGTTAATTTCATCATATTGGCTACGAACGAAGTAGTATGGCTGTTTGGTCGCAATAACTTTGTTCCAGATAGTCTTAATGCCCTCTCGGCCATAAAAGGTAATTGCGCCAGGGGTATTTTGATGCTCGTTATAGTAATTAATGAGTGAGGGCAGATTGCTCTCTAGGTTGCGTATTTGGCGCGTAGCAATACGGAGACGTTTTTCGGCAATAGATTCTAGCACGGATGGATGTTTCGGAATAAAGGCAGAGATTTTGCCTTTATTTTTTTGAGCAATTATTGATAGTTTTTCGAGCTTGTCGAGGGCGGAATAGACAGTAGTACGATTTTCGTTGATATCTGTGGCAATTTGCGAAGGGGTGCTTTGACCGTGCTCGATAAGGTAGAGATATATCTTTGATTGGACCTCGGAGAGACCAATTTGTGTGAGTAGATTCGTATCCATGACGTGGATTATAGCAGGGAATTTATAATTTGTCGATGGCATTTCGACATTTATTAGTATATTTTCACCCCTGTTAGGGGGAATATTTGACGACATATTATTGACAAAAAGCAAAAAACTTGCTATAATGCTAGCAACAATCAAAAAATATGGCGAAAGTCATTTGGGAGATTGTAGAAGGAACATTTACAAATAATAGCTTAACCTTTCTGCGCCTACGTTTGGCGATCTGGGAAGCCCAAAATGGATATCCGGGCTTCTTAGGTCGTCAGCATAGAGCTTTCGACATGTCTCAGCGACGCCGAGAGCGTCGCAGAAAGGTGGTAGTATGACAATTATCGATCTTAGCCTGAAAAATAACGCCCTGTATGCGGGATGTGAAATCGAAGAGGTCGCCGGAAGGCTCAACCTCACCACGCCCGTGGATCAGGCGGTAAACATCGTCGGCCGCAACGTTTCCGCTCTCGTGGAGGCGGCGAGTGATCGCGGCGAGGTTGTCCTGACTGGCCCCATGGCTGTCTGGGCTTACCTCGTGGTCTTTCACGCCGTTGTGCATGCTTTTGCACGCGTCTATTACGACGATGGCCGCGGCAACAAGGTTCTTGTTGCAGCTCATGGCTGAGAAAAAAAGAGGCATAGCCTCTCCCAGGTAAAAGCTGGGTTCCAACTGAATATTGGACGATGAGTCCCGCCAGAGAGCTTCGCATTGAAAGATATACTTCTTTGCCGGTTTGTATATCTCGCGGCCTCTGGTGATTTTAGGCACGTACCTTTAAAAACCTATCGAGAGGGCGGACTTTGTCCGCTCTTTTTAACGGAGGGAGAAAACATATGATGGATACTTTCACAATGCTGCCTTTCATTGAGCCTGAAATCAGAAAGGCATATTTCCTGAAGGCTTTTGGTCGCGCGGAGGAGAGTATGGCAATTTTCTCCTTCGGTGCTTGCAACTATAACTGTCCGTACTGCAAGAGAGACGGACAGTTTAAGGGAGATGATAATCAGATCCTGCGCGCGCAGACCTATGCATGGAGTGAGATTAAGGCTCATCTCGATCGAGCTGTTACGGCAGGGCAGAGGGTTCGGCTGTCTGGCGGTGACCCCTGTATGTTCCCAAAGCAGTCCTTGCGGATTGCGGAATATGTATGGAACGAGTATGGGCAAAAGATTTCGATTGCTCATAACGGTTCTTCGCCGGCTCTCGTTGAGGAGCTGCTGCCCTATCTTGACTACGCGGCAATCGATGTGAAGGGGGCAACAGACGAGAGTCTGGCACGTCGCGCCGATTTGAAGTCTGGGCATGGGCGCGTTGAGCGCGCGTTAGGTGTGATTGAGACACTGACTGCGGCTGGCGTCCTGGTGGACGCGCGTACGTGCGTGTTTGGCGACACGCCCCGTGAAGAGCTGCTGGCTATACGCGCTATGTTGCTTGACGTAGCTCGCCGTAACGGTGGCGTCTTCTGGACTTTGCGAAAGTACAACGAAATTGCTTCGTGCGATTTCGTACCAGGAGATGCGACGCTGATAAAGGCGTACGCCGAGGAACTGGCAACTCCCGAGTTGAAGGTAGGATTTCGCGACAAATGGACTGGTGCGACCTTCAGTATCTTTTAAAACAGTCCTTTTATATAGATTACCCCTGGAGCGGAAGTTCCGGGGGATTTTTATGCAATTTTTTTCGAGATGCGTCTTGTTTGCTGTCCCATGGTTAGTTTTGTTCGGTATGCGAAGCTGTGAGTGTCGTTTTTGTCTGGACTATGTTCGTTACACCAATCAGTAACAATGCCGTCTATATAGGCTACTAATTTGTAAAAACCTTCAGCGGAGCCGTATTGTGCCTGATTGAACCATTTTGTGTTATGGTTGAGCGATGACTCTGTGCCGTTTGTCTCAGCGCGAATTTCGCCGCCAACGCTGAGTAGGCGAGCAATTTTACCGGATGGAGTGTCCGCCGAGTCGCCGATGGCGGCTAGGTCAATTGAACAAATGCCTTCTGGATTAACCGCATCGCGATTCGGATCGTCAGGAGGCATTTTTAAGGTTCGCCCTTCGCGATCGAGGCGAATGGCACTGACTTTATTAAGCTTTGCGGGGTCGTCTTGTCGCAATCTATTACCGGGTCTGAATGGGTTGGGAAGAGAAAAAGGATCGGCTGGGTTGGTTATAAAGCTTATCGATGCCTCTACGCCGGCATTATTACTTTCGAAAACGTAGCGGCTTCTTTTTTTACCATATTCTAATGCTGGATTAAAAGAATGCGAGCCTTCTGGGCGAGTATAGAGGAGGGTATAGCCATAGTCGGGCGAATATAGATTGTATACGGAGCGGTTATTTTTTGCGCTATCGCGATCTGGTTTAAGAATGAGTTCAATGAATGCTCCATTCTTTCCAGTAGAAATGTCTTGCAGGGTTCCGTTTATTACTTCGAGAGACTTTGTCTCGTATGATAGAGCTTCCATGGCGGAATCGAAAGTGAATTCTGGGCGTCCAGCCCAATCTAGGTCCGCTTTTGCAGTACCGTCTTTGGCAATTTGTCTAAATACGGTCAAGGCATCAGTGAGCCTTTCGTTTGCGGCTCTTGAGTATTGGCTAGAAAAGATGCCATTATCGAAATTGTCAAACATGCTAGCAATGCCGCTAATTGACTCTCGGCACTTATTTATTTTTAATAATATTTCTTTAACTTGTTCCGTGTTTAGTATTTTAGAATTAGCAATGTCTAATAGCGCGTCGCCAAAATCTTCGCCAAAATTTGCCGCCAAATAACTCTCGGCCAATATGGGGCGCAGGTCGCTGTCTATTTCTTGCATAGTTTGGCTTAGGTAGTTAAAACGTTTACTGTCTGCTTCCGTCATATACTTTAGAAGTTGAACTTGCGCGTCAATAGACAAATTAGCGAGGTCGATGTTGCCAATTTTTTGTTCGATTAAAGGTTTAATATCAGGAAAAGAGTCATCGTATATTACTTCGAGTAGGTAGGTGCTCTCTTGGTCTAGGCCGCTGGTGTCGATATTATAGGATGGTTGAGGGGAGTATTCCTCGTAGTATCCTACGGTGCCATTACCGGTGTTTGGCTGCTCGATATATAACTCAAAATCTTCCGCAAATATTTTAATTAAAGGGGCGACTTTTTGATCTGGGGTATTTTTTATCATTTGAAAAATGCCCGAAGTGTCGAGTGGGTCGAGTTTTCCGCCGCCAAAGTCGTAATAGCCAGCATCAATTGCGTGATGGAGAAGCACGGACAGATATTTTGCTTGGTCGATTGGCTTCGATTGGGCGATTAGAGCTTTAATATCAGAGCTGGGTAGGTTTGCTAACTTATAGTATAATTCTTCTTCGTCAACGGGACTTGGATCATAATCGGGGAGATTTTCAGTCTTAAAAGCTGCTACGTCGAATGTGGCGGTCTCGTAGTCGCTAAACGTTTCGGTCGATTTTTGTTTATCTTCGAAAGCGTGATTTTGTACAAAATTCCATGTCATTGGAAAAGAAAAATCGCGATTATTTGGCTTTTCATGGGTAGACATAACTAGTGCTATTATAGCAGTTTTGTTGCTAGCGAGTAGTTAGATAGTTATTAATCTGTTTATGTATTTTTTACATAAATAGATTAGTAAGGTAATTGCGGTCGGGATGGTGATGGCGGTGGAAAAATAGTCGCGAGTTCTGCCGATTGGTTGACGAGGTCGACAAAAAACTCCGAATTCAGTTGTGCTGTGACCTTGAGAGAAATAATGTCACGCTCGAATCGGAGTTTTCTGGTTGTGTTTTTTGTTTTTTGGTAGATAATTTTTGTTTTTGAAGAATAGTGCGGCTTTTGTAATCTGCGAATAATCACAAAAGCTATTTTTAGTATAAGCGGGTTACGAATACTTGTCAATAGATTTTGTATAAATATTTTATGCAAAATTAACAGGGGTAGCGCGTGTAAAATTTACTACAATGCGATTTTGTGCGCATTATTTTTACAGGTTCATAATTTGGCATAGTGGCTGTAAAGCTGTTAGAATGACGTTATGGAAAAGTTAATTTTTGGGGCGACGGATGGGATACGTGGTGAGGTAGGCAAAAAGCCGCTTCGGCCGAATATGATGCATAACTTGGGCCGTGCAATTGCGAAGCATTTTAAAGGTGGATTAGCACTATTGGGGCACGATACGCGCGAAAGCGGTGAGTGGATGCGAGAATGCGTTATTGATGGGTTGAAGGAATGCGGTGCAGAAGTCGAAGACCTTGAAATATTACCAACTCCGGCAGTGCAAAAGATTGTTGCAGCGCGCGATGATGTGTCATGCGGGATAATGCTGACGGCATCGCATAATCCGGCAACCGACAATGGTGTGAAGGTATTTGCGGCAGATGGCGACAAGCTACCGGACGAGGAAGAGCTGGAAATAGAGGCGGAATTCTTTAAGGACGAGCTAGATGATGATGTGGATGTGTCTAAAGTAGATTTCAGGCTGATTACGCGTGAAGATGCGATAGATGCGTACAGTAAAATGGTAGACGATGAATTGAAGTTGGGGGATAGTTTGGCTGGTAGGAAAATCGTGTTGGATACTGCATCTGGCGCTGGATACGAATTTAGTCGAGCAGTACTTGAGGGGTTTGGTTTAGATATAGAACAGATTGATCCTGAACCGGATGGGAAAAATATTAATGACGGATTTGGCGCAACTTCTCCGGAGAAAATGGCCGCCAAAACAAAAAAGCGTGGCGTAATGGGGGTTGCGCTTGATGGCGATGCGGACCGTATCGTTGTTGCGGACGAAGAAGGGCGACTTTGGGACGGTGATCGAATCAATATATTATTGACGACTTATTTGCGTGAGAAAAAGCAGTTGCCAAATAATACTGTAGTAGTAACGGAATATAGTAATTACGCGACAGTGAAACATCTTGAGAAGATGGGGGTGAAAGTAGAAAAAGTGGTGGTAGGCGATCGTTTTGTAGCGCAAAAGATGCGTGAATTGGGGGCGAACTTGGGTAGCGAATTGGCAGGACATATTATTTACCGGCCATGGTTTGAAGCGTCGGATGGTACTTTTATGACTCTGTTTATCTTGAAAATTATGCAGGAAAAAGGCAAACGTTTGGCGGACTTGTGGGCAGATTATGAGTATATGCCGTCAAAACAGTGGGGGATAAAAGTGAGTGAAAAGCGACCGTTAGATGAAGTAGACGGTTTTAACGAAGCTGTAAAAAAGGCCGAAGATGAGTTTGCGGGAATGGGGCGAGTGTTTTGTCGCTATTCTGGCACGGAGAACAAGTTGCGTATCTTGGTGGAGGGTGAAGATGTTGACCTAGTAGAGAAGCACGGCGAGATTTTAGTAAAAATAATAGAAAAGGAGATTGGGGCATGATAGATATTTCAGCCTTAACAGAGTACGATGGCGATGTTGCAGCAACAATGGGGAAGTTGCGCCGACAATTAAGCACTAAATATGATGGAGCGCCAATACCGCGTGAGCTGATTGAAGAGATTATTGAGTCTCCTTATCATGATATTTTGTTGGCCCTAGATGGCAATCAGATTGTAGGTATGGTGGTGGTCTCGGTGGTCATGATGACGACGCGCCGCAATGTCTATATGGAAGATTTGGTAGTTGATGAGGGTCGTCGGGGCGAGGGAATTGGTGGCGATTTGTTGGAGGCAGTAAAAGAGTGGGGGCACAAAAAGAACTGTCAGAGATTGGAATTTACATCAACGAGCCGAGAAAACAAGGAAAATGCAATCAAGTTCTATGAGGCGCACGGCATTTTCTTGCGTGATACGGGTCAATACCGATCGGAATTGGCAGAATAAAAAAGTGTCCGCCTCGGCGTGAGACGGACGGTTTTTAGGAGGGGAGGCATTAAGCCTCAATAATAGTCCACGTATTCGACTTCGGGCTCTTCGTGATACCGCAGTTTGAGGTTTGCATAGAGCAAAAGCCAGAAGACCGACTGCGGAACGGCGCGATCATTGATGTAGTAGTCCGCACACTTGCGCAGGACGCATGCTTTGATTGCGGCGTGTCGTACCATGATCTCTTTGCGGGCGATGGCTCCGAGGAGATCTTGGAATGTACCGTCATCCATTCCTACGATACAGTTCCAGGCGTTGGAGTCGAACTCTTCCTTCTTGATGCCTACTGCTACTGCCGAGAACGATTTGCTCTTCAGTGCGTCGATGTCGATGAAATGCGCCAGCAATATATCTCTGGCGAACATAGACATGTTAACGGCTCCGGCCGTGCAGGCGATTAACGTATCCGTTGTTTCCTGATCGATTTTCATGACGCATGCTTTGACCGCGATGGTTTTCAATATGATACGAACTTTATCAATATCGTCGCGATAGATGCAGTAGTTAGGAATTTTATCATCGTAGAATTTGCCGGTGATACTCGGGCCGATCTCCTGGAATATCTTAACAATGCTTGCTCTGTCGCCTCTCATAACGGCATTCATGATATCATCGTTACCCATCTTCTTTTTTCCTCCTTTGTAAAATACAAGACGCCTTAAGATGCGCCTAAAAACTATGTAGGTATATTATATCATATAATTTAGCGGTATGTCAAATATAGAGGTTATTTAAAGATATTTGGCATAATGAGGTGGAGTAGGAAATTGAGAATGAAAATATGAAGATTAGCAATGAAGATAATGCCAAGTGCGCAGGCGCCAAGCCCAAACAGTTTAACTTTGTTATAGCTATTAAAACCACCAGCTAGATTGTCGGCAATTTTCTGATGAAAAACGACGATTAAAATGCCGGCAACTAAGAGTGCGATTCCTCCGAAAAGGTAACCGATATTGTATCCTTCCATAAGCATATTGTAACATACGTGGGGCGCTTTATGTGTGGGTGACTTGCGTTTTTGAGGGATATTTAGTAGAATAGCTTGTATTGGGGATATAGCTCAGCTGGTTAGAGCGCGTCACTGATAATGACGAGGTCTGTGGTTCAAGTCCACATATCCCCACCAGAGAAGTGAAAAACGGCGTTTAGGCCGATTTTTTAATGATACAGTATAGTTATGTTTGTCAATACATCCGAATGCCATGAATAAAAATCCCCCAGCGTACGGCTGGGGGATGGCAGTATCTTAGCTCTACAGAATCGGCATAAGGTCGGAGGCTAAGACGTACAGGCACGGAAAGGCTTTCCTTAATGAGGCCAGGTAGGCTCGATTGATGTCTTTCGCGATTAAGTTCGCCAGAGCGTCTTCTTCTTTGGCGCTGAGCCGGACTTCGATAGAATAATGGCCAGGGGCCAGATCAATAGACGGTCCGCCCTCCAGAGTAGAGTTGTAGTCGCAGTACTTTACGAGAAAGGCGCAATATGTCTCGAAATCATCGGGCTCGCTCGATAAGTCGCTTCCGACTTCCAACTCGTAGTGGGGCTTCTTTTCGCCGTCGTGCCAATCCGAAATATGGATGGCCCATGGACCATCAAGAAGGGAACTGGCGAAGCTGGCAGTTACTGGATTATACTCTACTTTTAATATTTTTTTGAATATGGCGTCGAGTACGATAGAATTAGCTTCGCGGTCTTCTTCGCATTCAAAATACGTTTTACGAATAAGGGGCATATTCATTTTTCACCTCCGCATTTTAAAGGCTGCCGCCTATAGGATATAAAAGAGCTACTATTTTGATTTTGCAATAAGTATTACCATTTGTCAATGACGGATGGGCGTTTTTGGACGATTTGGCTTCAGCGTGATATAATGGAAGTTACGTGGGGTATGATTAGGCTTCGGTCTAATCTACTCCACCATTTTTCTCGGATCACCTGTGGGTGATTTTTTGTTTTATAATGAGAAAAAGGAGCGATAGATGGATAGAGGTAAAATAGTTGCAGCAATTAAAGAAAAAGTTGATTTGCCGGACGATGTAATTGCGAAGGCTGGAGATTTGTTGGATGGTAAGTCGTTTGTGGGCCATAAAAATAAGGATGATATTGTTAAGACTTTAGTAGAAAAGCTCAAAATCGATGAAGGCATTGCGAATAAAATCTACGAAGCTGTAGCTAGCGCACTGGCGAGCGGCATAGTTGACAATGCGGCAAATAAATTGAGGGGAATGATCAACAAATAACAGAGGCCAAAAATGGATGACCGCATAAAATGCGTTCTAAGGCCGGTCTGACGAAAAAGACGCATAAAAATACCTCCTGAATTGGAATTCGGAGGTATTTTTAATTGAAGGCCCTCGCAGTTTTTAGCAACTTCAATTAACTCTGATACTATACCGTTTGTGATATATTGTCAAGATTTTTTTGAATTATCGTGTTCGGATATTATGACATATTTCTAAGCAAAAACATATTGACAAAACAGAAGCTTTATGCTAGAATAGGCATAAGCACCTGAGATGGCGCCTCGGTTTTGAGTTGGTCATCGTAAAGGGGTGGCAATTATAAAGTTATATGGTGGGCGGAAATGGAGCTAGAAATGGCTGGAACTAAGGCTGGTGGCCAAAAAGCTGCCGCAACTAATAAGAACAAATATGGCAAAGATTTTTATGCCGAGATCGGTCGCAAGGGTGGTCGCAATGGTCACACTGGCGGTTTCGCTGCAAATCCTGAGTTAGCAAAGATTGCTGGCGCAAAAGGTGGCCGTATTTCTAAGCGCGGTAAAGCTAAAAAAGAAAACTAAAAAATAGAAATTATTATAGAAGTCAGGCACGCAAAAGCGTGTCTGATTTTTTATGGTTATGCTTGCGTGTTTGTGAGAAATGTATTATTTTACGTAGGATACTGGCCAGATTGGAGGTGATTTGTGTTGAGTATAGTGCATGGTATCAACTTTAGTCCGATGATTTTAAGGATTGTAAATGAGTTGAAGGGCGAAATAACGCCTAGCCCGTATCCGAAGAATTACGATGAGGCAACCTTAAAGAACCCCGAGCTCTGCAAAACTTGTGGCGGAAAATGTTGCAAAAGATGTGGATGTTTCGTGAGTCCAGACGATTTCGAAAAGTGGTTTGGAACTCCGCCAACCCTGGAGTTGGTGGAGCGAGAACTAAAGAAAGGCTATTTAACAATAGAGATAGTCGATCTTTCGGATTACTGGCTGTCGGGTTTTGGCACGTTAGTGCGAATGCGTAATTCTGGAGAGTCGGCCATAATCGATTTCGATGGAAGATGCGCTGGAGCAGGGGCGTGCGTAGCATGGCGCGAAGAAGGCGGATGTATGTTTGATTGGGAACAGCGTCCTGCTGGCGGCAAGCTGTTAAGGCCGGTTGATCCTCAGTTTGGAATGGGGTGTACTTGTGAGTATGGGACAAAGGCGACAATCGCAGAATGGCGGGTGTTCCCGGGTATTCTTCCTGAGCTCGTAAGAAAGTATCGCGGGGTAGATATCCCTTGCCCAGATAGCAGCTGGGTGCCGTTTCCGTAAAGGAGGCGGCTTTTTTATTGGTTTATTCTGGTGTAATACGGGAATGCCAAGTGGATCCACAAAGGGGGCAATGGTAAAGCAGAGAAGAATCTTGGTAGCCGGAAAGATTGCAGTTTTTGCAAAGAGAAGTTAGATGAAGCCAATTGCGGTAGCTGTCGAGGTGATCTTCGGCGAAATCTTCGTCGTACTTTATGCCGTAGCGTTCGCAAATTTCGCGAACCTTTGCCCAGGCTTGGGATTCGATTTCGACGAGTTCAATATCGGAAGTGTAGTTGGATTTATTGATAAGATAGTGGCCGAGTTCGTGCAGGAGCTCGAGCGGATGGCCGACAGTCTGATAATAGAGGTGATTTGGGGGCGAAAAACGGAAGCGCTCGCCTGGGGCGATTTGGAGTTCTGGATAATCGGCGGATATTTTAGCGACGAGCTTCTTTAAGCTTGGCATAATGATAGCATCCGTAGATTACAGAAAAGCTGCCGTATTTAGCAACAAATAGCCGCGGTGTGGCGATTTTAGGAGGGAGCTGGGCGGTGAGCTTCGTGCGAAGCTCGGTGCGATAATGATTAAGCATTAAGCCGAGTGGGCCACCAAAGATGATGCGGTCTGGTTTGATAGAAGTGGTAAGTGGCACGATACCTAGGAGCATACGGTTGACGATCTCACTCCAGTCGGCAGGGTCGGTGATGTCGTTGACGAGCTTGTTGTATTTGGCGTTGATCGCGCTAGCGGCGGCAAGATCTTCCCATTCGGATTTTTCGCCGTCGTAGATAAATTCGACATGTCCGGGCTCAAAGTCTGAATACCGTTTGGATAGGGCGCCATTTTCGACTACGCCACCGCCAATACCAGTAGAGAAGGTGAAATATAGGGAACGGCCCTTGGCGCTACGCGCTTCGGCGAGAGCGGCGAGATTGGCATCGTTTTCTACGTAGACAGGTAAGCCAAAGTCGGCTTTGAGCATTTTGGCAATATCTATATCATGCCAGGGGAGATTGCCAAGCCAAACGGCACGGTTGTGCTTGACGAGGCCGGGCATAGCGACGGAAATAGCCTTGATGCTAGATATGACAAAATTGACGCGGATTTGTTGCGTAAGTGCTTCGTAAAACTTTGTTTGGTTGTTATTGGTTAGGAATTTGACGGAGTGGAGAAGTCTACCTTTGCTGTCGACAAGGGCTACGATAGTTTTTGTTCCTCCGATATCTATACAAAGATACATGAAAATAGTATAACATCATCTTGCAAAATTATGCTGGTTATGCTTGTGACACCTGTGGAATAGTGGTATAGTTAGGCTAATCTTAGATGGAGTTTGAGTGATGGATGTAAATGCGAAATATAGGCGTTGGGGGTGGGGCGCAGTAATAGGGCTGATTGGCGTGATTTTGATTGCCGGCTTAATTGTGGCAATCTCGATGTCGTCTTCGCCGAAGCCAAATACTACAAACGAGTCGATTGCCTCTACGGGCAATAATGGCTCTAATAATACAAATGACGGTAGTATTGGCGATAAGATTGACTCTGATGGCCAATCTGATGCCGAGAAAGAGGCTCAGCAAAAAGCTGAAGAAGAAAAGAAGGCAAAGGCGGAAGCCGAAAAGAAGGCGGCGGAAGAAAAAGTCGCTCGCGAGAAGGCCGAGAGAGAAGCGGCAGAGAAGGCTGCCCAAGAGAAAGCTGAGCGAGAAGCGGCGCAAAAATCTAACAATTTGCCGCATACTGGCCCAGTCGATTCATTAGTATCAGTTGTCGCTTTTGCGGTGATTGCATATTTGGTTGCGCTAAACGTTTCGTTCGTAAAGAAGCAATCTGTTTAGCTTGTGCTTTACCTAATCTGTAAAATAGGTTAAAATAATGGGTAGCATGGAGCTACTCATTGTTTTTTGTGGACCGCACGAAGGATGATGAGTAGTTCCAGCGAAAGGAAAATACAATAAATGGCTACAAAAGCTAAAATTACAATGGATGAACTCCTTGCGGGAGAAGATATCCAACCAATCATTCTTGGCGACACGATCGAAGGTACGGTTATGTCTGTCAAGAAGCACGAGATTTTGATTGATCTCGGCGCGCGCGGTGTTGGTCTTGTGCCACGTCGCGAGGTTGCCTTTGGGCGCCAATTAAAGGAAGGTGATGCTGTTTCGGCTAGCGTTATCGATACCGAAATGGAAGACGGCATGGTATTGCTATCTCTTCGCAAAGCTGTAAAAGAAAAGGGCTGGGATGAGATTGCTGCTAAGCTTGATGCTGGCGAAATCATCGAAGTTCAACCATACGATGCCAACCGTGGCGGCCTCTTGGTCGAGTACGAGGGTATTCGTGGCTTCTTGCCAGTTTCGCAACTTTCGGCAGAGCATTATCCACGCGTTGGTGGTTCTGACAAGGATGAGATCCTTCAGCGTCTTAATGCGCTAGTTGGTAAAGATATTCGCGTTCGCATCCTTGATGCCGACCGCAAGACCAATAAGTTGATTCTTTCTGAGAAGGAAGCAATCAAAGATGGTCTCGCTGAGCGCTTTGCAAAGCTTGCCGTTGGCGATATCGTAAAAGGTGTTGTCACTGGCGTAGTAGATTTTGGTATCTTTGTAAACGTAGATGGTATCGAAGGCTTGGTGCACATTTCTGAGATTTCTTGGGAACGTGTAAATAGCCCGGCCGACTACGTAAAGGTCGGCGATACGGTTGAGGCAAAGATTATTGCTATCGACAAAGATCGTTTGAGCCTCTCGATGAAGCAGCTTCAAGAAGATCCATGGCTTTCTGAGATTGCAAACTTTAATAAGGGTGACAAGGTTGAAGGTACGATTACTCGCATCACACCATTTGGCGCTTTTGTGCAAATCTCGCCAGCCGTTGAAGCTTTGGTTCACGTATCAGAGCTTGGCGAAGGCAGCGATGTTGACCCAGAGAAGATCTTTACGCTCAATGAGCGCAAGGAATTTAAGGTGCTTGATATCGACAAAGAAGGTCGCAAGATTTCTTTGAGTTTTGCCGACAAGAAAGCTAAGAAATAACATCTTTGCTCCAATAAAAAACAAGACCCAACGAAAGTTGGGCCTTGTTTTGTTCGGTGGATATGCGTTAGGCTGATAGATTTTTATGATATATTGAGAGCATGTGGGAATATATCAAAAAAGCAATTGAATATATTTTCTTCTCATTCCTAATAGAGGCGGTGATTATAGTAGCAAAGTTGAGCTGCGAAGGTATTATTGACATAGCAGGGAAAGGCTTAACGATTGCTTTATTTGTGGCGCCATCGGTCTTGGCGAGCTTGGCGGGATTATCGCTAGTAAAAGTACAACGTAGGCGTCAGCGGGGACGTTACGAAAAAGAGCCGATTAGTGTTGTCGCGTTGGTGGTACTGATTGTGATTGTAGTGATTGGTGTGATACTGTCTGCGATTGGGGCGAACGTTTTGACGGATTGGCTATATAGCCTCTAAAATAGAGATATAATGAGTGAGACTTTGAAATATCCAGATAAGACCGCTTTGTTGGTGATTGATATAGTTAATTCTTGTTGTCATGAAGAGTGCGAGGATCCATCGATCGGGATTACCTATAACAAGATTCGCAAGATGGTAGACGAGAGGCTGCTGAAGTTTGTGGATGCGTATCGTAATCGGATAAACAAGAATGTAATTATGATGGGATTGCAGCCGTGGACGCGTGATTATTTGCCAGAGAATATTATCCGACTATACGACGAGAACCCAGAGGCGACCTATTTTGGCGAGGAGGGCTTTGAGGAGGAGTATTATCATGTCGTGCCGGCGGAGACAGATTTTGTAGTAAAAAAGAATACCTATGATTGCTTTGCTAGCTCTGAGCTGGTTGATTATTTAGAACGAAGAGGGATTACGGATTTAGTTATTTGCGGCGTATTTACGGACGGATGCGTGCTATCTAGTATTATTAGCGGTTTTAGCAAGGGTTATAACTTCATAATTCCGCGCGATTTGGTTGAGACGACGGATTTGCCGATACGCCAAGATATGCAAAAGATATTATTGGACTATACTTTTCCGATACAATACGGCAAAGTAGTCGATTCAGGAGAGATTCTTTCTGAAAAAGTTAAATAAATATTTGGGGATGCATCAAAACCACGTTGATATTATAAGCTGGGTTTTGACAAAAAAGAAAAAGCTGCCGACTAAGTCGGCAGTTTAGGTTTTGTGCGATCTGGGTTGGTGTTTTCTGTTGGCGGCCGTGCGATTAAAACTCTGGTCGGTCACCGACATCTCGTTTTATGCCCGGAACTTCTTCGCCGTTTTCGTTTACTAGTTTGTTCTCTTCCGGCAAATAGTAAACGTGAATTCCGCTATACCCGTATTTTGGCGTAAAGGGAGCCATACCGTCTACATGGAAACCGCCGTGAGTGGTACTTGTCCAGTATATGTATACGCCATTTGTTTTAATGACGTAAACCAAGTCGGTCTCGCCTGGGATTTCTGCGAAAACACACTGATCCCCAGATGTTGCTGTAGACTCAGTAGCAGTTTTTTCCTTTATGCCGCCGGAGCAGCCACACGCTAACAATGCGACGATAGTAATCGCGATTATCATCACTTTCTTCATTAGTCACCTCCTAAAGTACCCAAATCGTGTCATTTATTATACATCATAAAGCGGTTTTTGTCAATCTGTGCGCAGATTTTTGATATTTTATTTTAAATATGGTAAAATAGTGGAAGTTGCTGGGGGCGGATTTTTTATTATTACTTTTAACGAAAGGAGCTAGAAAATGGAAGAAAAAGTAATACAAATTTCTGGCTCGATTACGGTAGACGAGCTAGCAAGTGCATTGGGTGTATCTGTCACGCATCTGATTGGTGAGTTATTCAAGAATGGCATTATGGCCACGATTAATCAGCGCCTAGATGCGGAGACCGCTCAGATTATGACCGAGGAGCTTGGTTTTACGAATGTACGCTTTGAGAAGAAAGAAAATTCGGCAAAGATTCCTGGCGTAAAACGCGAGTTGTCGAAGGATGCAAAATTGCGTCCACCAGTGGTAGCAGTAATGGGGCACGTTGATCACGGCAAGACTACTTTGCTTGATACTTTGCTGAAGAAGAAAACTGTTGACGACGAGGCGGGCGGCATTACGCAGCATATCTCGGCTTATCAGATGGAGTATAAAGAGCGCAAGATTACGTTCTTGGATACGCCGGGCCACGAAGCTTTTGCGGCAATTCGTCAGCATGGCGCAATGCTTACGGATATTGTAATTATCGTGGTGGCTGCCGATGATGGCGTAAAGCCTCAGACGGCGGAGGCGATTAAGTTTGCTGAGGCTGCAAATGCAAAGATTATTGTTGCGATCAATAAGATTGACAAAGAAGGTGCTAATATTGACCGAACGAAGGCGCAGTTGGCGACGGATTTCAATCTTAATCCTGAAGAGTGGGGCGGCGATACGATTATGGTGCCGATTTCCGCAAAAACTGGCGAAAATGTCGAGAAATTGCTAGATATGATTTTATTGACGGCTGACATTGATGAGCTAAAAGCGGATACTAATATTCCAGCCGAAGGCCTCGTAATTGAGAGCCATATGGAGATTGGGAAAGGCTCAGTAGTGAACTTATTGATAACTGGCGGCGAGCTGAAGACAGGTGATTTTGTTGTAGCTGGTAAGACTTATGCAAAGGTACGCACGATGGTCGATTGGAAGAATAAGCCAAAAGGGAAAGCTACGCCCTCGACGCCAGTAGTAGTGACAGGTTTTAAGGAGTTGCCTAATTTTGGCGATAAGTTTGAAGAAGTTTCCGATGAAAAAACCGCGCGCAAGATGGCACTATTAAATGCGCAAGCCGAAGCGAATGACAGCGCGAACACAAATGTGACCGCAACGGATATGCTGCGCATGATGAATGTGGCAGATAATACGAAGACATTCAACGTGATCGTGAAAGGCGATGTGGCCGGATCGGTTACATCTGTAGTTGATTCTTTACGTATGATAGACACGCAAGGTGAAATTACTCTAAATATCGTATCGACGGGTGTTGGCGCAATTTCTGAGAATGATGTCTATATGGCGTCGGGTGGCAAAACAGTGATTTACGGTTTTAATGTGACGGTTCCGAATGCGATTGCGAAAATGGCAGAGCGCAACGGCGTGCCGGTGCGTGTATTCCGAGTGATTTATGAATTACTAGATGACGCAAAGCATGATATGGAAGAAATGCTTGATGCGGAAGTGGTAGAAACCGAGACCGGCGAGCTGGAAGTAAAGGGCGTGTTCCGCACTGAAAAAACAGAGATTATTACTGGTGGACAGGTCAAGAAGGGGCGTGTAGCGCCAGGTATGCTTGGTCATGCTTATCGTAAGAAAGTCGAATTGGGTGAGTTTGAGGTGATTAGCACACAAGAGGGCAAAATTAATGTGCCGTCGCTTGCTGAGGGTGAAATTGGCGGTCTGTCTCTAAAGACTAGCAAGAAGATTCAGCTAGAAATTGGTGATACTTTGAAGTTCTTCGTGCGCGAGTACAAGAAGAAAAAGATTTTGTAATATAATAATCATTAGCGTTTTTGTGCTAAAATGGTGGTAAATAGGAGAGTAACGCAATGTTTAAATTTGATAATAGGTTCTTGGATAGCGTCGGATTGGCCGATCTTCCAGATTCGCAAAAGGAGGCTTTCTTGCAGTATGCGCAAGATCAGCTAGAAATTCGCATTGGCGAAAGTATGAGCGAGAGCCTCAATGACGACCAGCTTAGCGAATTTGAGCGCATTATCGATAACGATCCCGCTACGCTTCAGGGGTTGCTAGATTCGTACGGCGACTACCAAAATGATGAGATTTATCAGACCTTAAAGCGTAACACTGGTGCACAAGATGGCGACGCTAATCTTCTTTCAGATTTTGTAACTGCAAAATGGCTTAATCAGAACTGTCCGCAATATCAGCAGATTATTAAAGAAAGCTTGACGGATCTACAGAATGAAATTCGCGAGCAAAAAGATGCTATTTTAGCGGCGGAATAGTTAGCGATATTATTTATTTGCGGAATACTCTTTAATCCTCCTCTTGAGAAAGGGGAGGATTTATTATATGGTTATCGTTGAACTCTCGAAACTGTTGGAGCTTGCACATTAGAAAGGAAGGTGATGTCGGCGTGCCGCTCATTGATTCCACGCAGGTCCATATCAAAAAGCTCGTCAATTTGTGCCTGGAGAAGTAAGCTACAAAAAGTATCTTCCGTAAAAACAATCAAAGCTCGGCTACAGGTCGAGCTTTTTTCAAGATCAGTAGGTCTTTTTGTGCCCGTTAAGGAAGCTTTTGGCGTCCATTTCTTTGGAATTTTCTGGAAGCAGGCGGTCGATAATGAGGTAATTACCATCGGCGCAGAGCAGATCAAGTTCGGTTGAGGCCTGACTGGCAACATGTGCTTGAGTGACGGCGCAGGGGATGTTGAGTAGGGTTGTCTTGGATTTTGGAAAACCAGCATAAGCGCGAACCTCATTGTAGAGCGTCTGGGCGGCTTTCTCGGCTGGTTTTAAAAGCGCAAGGTCTTTGGTAAGTTTTGACGTAAGAGTGGCTCCTGCGCCATTCTGTGCGGTCTCAGAGGCATTTCTGGCTAGGGCTCCAGGTATTGCGTCTAAAAGTAGTTTTGCGCCAAGCGCGGCGAGTTCTTCGTAGAGTGACTGTTTGGTAGTTTCTGCAGTAATGGCGACTTTTGTTTGTGCAAGAATATTGCCTGAATCCATCTCTTTAGTGAGGCGCATGATGGATACGCCGGTTTCAGTGTCGCCGTTTAGGAGGGCGGTTTCGATAGGGGTAGTGCCGCGATATTTTGGCAGAAGCGAGGGGTGGATATTTAAGATGCCGGCGGGAATCGCGTTTATTACGGTTTCGGGGATGAGTTTTCCGAAGGCGGCTAGTGCGCCGAGATCGGGTTTGAGTCGTTCGACAATTGGTAAAAGTTCCGAGGCTTTCTGAACTTCTATTATTTCAATGCCGTGTTTCTTAGCTAAGATTGAAATAGGGAACGGCTTGCGTACGTGCGCTTTTGGTAATACAAGGGCGCAGATGTCGATGTTTTGATCTGCGAGTAGAGCTTCGAATATGGGGGTCTTGGCTTTGATGCCTTGAGCGAGCTGCTCATTGCCGAAGAAGATGACTTTAGTCTTCGTCGCCATCGGGATAAAGCTCCTTATTGCCTTTAATGTTTTTATCGTAATCGAGTGGCACAAGATCGCCCTTGTCGTTGAGCTTATAGAAGGCGTCTTTAACGCCTTTAATATGATCGATAAAGAGAATGCCATTTAGGTGGTCGATTTCGTGTAGAAGGGTGCGAGCTAGAAAACCAGTAGCCTTGAGACGGACCTCGGTACCATCTTCGAGTTGCGCCTTAATGCGAGCTTTAGCGGGGCGGGGAACTTTTCCGTAGATTGTTGGCACGGAAAGACAACCCTCATAGTCATAAAGAGTTTTTCCTTCGGTTTTGATGACTTCTGGATTGAGGAGTGGAACAAAAGTGGCGTTATCTTTGTTATTCATATCTTCACGTACGACGATGATACGTTTGTTGTAACCAAGCTGTGGCGCGGCCATGGCAGCAGAAAGCTCGAATTCGTGAGCGTTTTCCCAGTCGATGCAAGACTGGATCATTTCCCGAATGATTTTTTCTACTTCTGAGTCGCCGACTTTTGCTTTGGTAGATTTTTTGCGCAAACGCGGGTCTGGTGTTGTGATAACTTCCTTTTTGCTGGCCATTTTACTCCTCTTTATTGGGGTAAATTTTAACATAATAACAGTTTTGTGGCGAGCATAAGCGTTATGGCTAAGCATGACTAGAGCAGGGAAATTGGATCAAAGCAGTAATGAAGATGGGGATTTTTTTCGATAGCGTCGAAAATAGCAAGAAGGTCCTTGCGAGATTTGGCCTTGACGATGATTTGCCAGGTATAACCAGATGCGGTATGTTCATGAAAGGCTGGCATAGGAGGCGTGACAGAGACCTGCTCGAGAGAGTGTTGGTGTATATATTGTATAATTTTTTTGTTCAATTTTTGAACGTTTGAAATGGCGGCGCGTTCGGTTTTGTAAGACAGTGAGAGTTTGAGTAAAAAACTATACGGCGGTAGGCTACTTTGACGTCTTTTTTGGATTAAATAATTGTATAAACCAGTAAAGTCTGCTTGTACGGCGTGGGATATTATGGGGTGATTAGGCTGAAAAGATTGAATGAAAATGTGACTATTTTGGTGTCCACGCTTGGCGCGGCCAATGACTTGAGTGATTAATTGAAATGTTCGTTCTTCGGATGAATAGTCTGGAAGGCTCAATCCAGCATCGGCTTGAGCAATGCCGAGCGTGCTGAGCTTTGGAAAATCGAAGCCTTTTGCGATCATTTGAGTACCCACAATAATGTCGTAATTTCCGTCGTGTACTTGGTCGTAGATTTGCGAGAGCCGCTGACTAGTCTCCGTATCGGCGTCAAAGCGGGCAATGTGAGCTTGAGGAAAGAGTCGATGTAGCTCTTCTTCTAGCATCTTGGTGCCGAATCCTTTGTGGTGAATGGTGGCATTATTGCATTCTGGGCAGGCGGTAGGTACGGGGTAATTGCGACCGCAAGTATGGCAGCGCATTTGGTATTTATCGGCATGGAGAACTAGTGGCAAGAGGCAATTCTCACAAAGGGCCTGCCAGCCGCAATGGTCGCAGATTGTTAGGGGCGCGGTGCCGCGACGATTATGGAAGATCATGGACTGAGTGTGGTTATTGATGGAATCTTGGATAGAATCAATCAGCTGGTTGCTTAAGAGGCGGCTTCGGGTAAAATTAGGGCGATTCTTCAGGTCGATAAGAGTGATTTCGGTTTGACGATTGCTCTTAATGGCTAGCTCATTAAGCTCTATGATGGCCTTGTGCTGTTTGCAGATATAATAATCGGAGACTAGGGGGGTGGCGGAGCCGAGGATGGTTTTTGACATAATGGCGGCTAAGCGCAGGGCGGAGTACTTGGGATTCTGGTCTTGTTGATAGGCTGGTTCATGTGCCTCGTCGATGAGAATCATTCCCAAATTCAAAACTGGCGCAAAAAGAGCCGAACGTGGTCCGATGACGACCAGTGGAGTAGTAGTCTGAAGGGCTTTTTGCCAGAGTTGATGGCGGACGGCTTCGGTTTGAGCGGAGTGGAGCAGAATGATGTCGGAAAAATGTGCTTGAAAATTTCGCACTAGTTGGGAGGTTAGGGCGATTTCGGGCACAAGCAAGATAACGGATTGATTTTGGGCAAGAGTTTGTTTGGCGAGTTCGATGTAAATGTTAGTCTTACCGCTACCAGTGATGCCATGAAGCATAATAGTATTAGCGGTACATTGGTTGATTTTTTTGAGTGCGTCTTTTTGAGCGGCGTTTAGTGGATTAGAAGAAGCCTTTTGGGGCAATATGCTATCTGTGGTATTTTTTACAACGCGGCGTTTTTTGGTGATACCACGAGGCAGGATGGCTTGTACCGCAGCGGACAATGGGCAACGGTAATAATCGCTGAGCCAGAATAGTGCTTTCATGAGATGTTTAGGGAGCGACTCGGGATAGAGAAGGCGAAGGACTTCTTTAGTTTCAAAATCTGGCTGCGATGTCTTGGCGGAGACAATGCCGACAGTGGTCTTTTTGCCGAGTGGAATTTCAACAATATGGCCAATCTCAAGCGGTTCGACAGATGCGTAAGTAAGAGTATTGTCGCTATCATGAAAGGTTTTGGCGGGCGCGATAAGGTAGTAATTCATAATGTGATTTTAACACGCTAGAAAAATGCATCTCGTGATGTTGTAGATTTTACAAAAAATAGCTAAAATTATTCCAGTAAGGAGGTTAAGTGTTAGACGTTTTCGTAACAAGTCGGGTGCGGCGGAAGATTATTGTAGTTTTTGCTAAGTATCCAGATTTTAAAACACACGTGCGTGGCTTGTCGAAGTTGATCAAGGAAGATCCCGGAAATATTCAGCGCGAATTGCGTCGCTTAACTAAAGGTGGCTTTTTGGTAGCGACTAAAAAGGGGAATACTAGCATCTATCAGACAAATAAACAGTTCCCAATACTAAAAGAGCTTCAGAGTATCGTCATTAAAAGTCAACAACTAGAAGACGCAAAAAAGACGCCTAGCAAGATTATCGGATGACGGATTTATTCAAGCAGCTTCTGCGGCAACGTGGGCTGGATGAGAGTTTTTTGTGCCCCAAGTATGAGAATCTTTTTAACCCATTAGAGATTAAGGGGGTCGAGGCGGCCGTAAGGCGTATTCGTAAGGCGAAAGAAGGGGGAGAGAAAATCATAATTTATGGCGATTATGACGCGGACGGTATTACTTCGAGTACTTTACTAAACGATGCCTTAAAGAGCTATGGATGCAAGAAGGTTGAAATCATATTGCCGAATCGGTTTATTGATGGTTATGGTCTGAATATGCCAGCTGTAGAAACGATAGCAAAGAAAAATGCAACTCTGATAGTGACGGTGGACTGCGGTTCTGGTTCAGAGGATGTAATTGCAGAGCTGAAGCGGCGTGGCATAGATACGATTGTGACTGATCATCACGAGATACCGAGCGTGCCGAAGTCGGCGGTAGCGGTAGTAAACCCGAAGCAGGGGGATAGAGATGGCGTACGTATGGCTGGCGTAGGGGTAGCATTCACGCTAGCGCGAGCTTTAAATATGGATATGAATGGGGGCAAATGCGACGGTCAAGAAAAATGGTTATTGGACCTGGTAGTGATTGGCACAATTTGCGATTCAATGGAATTACGCGAAGAAAACCGAATCTTGACCTATTTTGGAATGAAGGTGCTAGAAAAAACGCGTCGCCCAGGCATTAAAGAACTTGCGCGAGTGGCGGGTGTAGATTTGCAAAAGCTGAATACGCACGCGATTGGTTTTCAGCTAGGGCCGCGCATAAATGCGGCAGGTAGAATGAAGAGTGCGGATTTGGCATTAGATTTGATGACGTCAAAAAGCCGATCGAAGGCGCTCTCGTTGGCGGAGGAGTTAGATGTATTGAATGGGGAGCGTCGAAAAGCGCAAGAAAAAGCGGTAGGAGAAATAGAGGTATCTGATAAGGATGCGGTAATCGTAGCGTGCGGCGATTGGCTGGAGGGAATTTTGGGGATAATCGCGGGACGTTTGGTGGAGTTATATGAGAAGCCGGCTTTTGCTTTGACGAAGTTGGCGGACGGGCGCCTAAAAGGGTCAGGAAGGAGCTTCGGTGATTTTTCTTTAGCAAAAGCATTGCAAAGCTGTAGTGACGGATTGCTCTTGGCTGGTGGCGGCCATGCTGGAGCATGTGGAGTTAGTCTCGAGAAAGAAAACTTAGAAAAGTTTCGCGAAGAGATTAACGGCTATTATAAGAGTCTAAACTTGCGCGACCAAGAAAGATTTTTGCGTAGCAAGAGTGATTTAAAGTTGCCGGATTTGGGTGGCCTAACGGAGGAATTATTTGCGGAAATAAGTATGTTGGAGCCGTTCGGCGACGGCAATGCAGAGCCGGTGTTTGAGTTTGATGGCTACGTGCGCAGTCCGCGAGTATTAAAAGACAAGCACCTGTCGATTATGTTGCGCGATGAGAGTGGGCGCGAGATGAAGATGATGGCATTTTATGCTCCAGAGGAGTGGAAGGGACTTGAGAATAATACTAGAGCGCGTGTGCAGTTTACTTTAACGAAAAATGAATGGCATGGAAGAGTCTCAATCGAGGGAAATATATTGTCTCTTGAAAGATTAGAGGAGATATGCTAAAATAAGCGACAGTATGGCAATCAAAGTAACTAGAAAAGACCAGAATGAGGCCAACGAGAACATTATTCGTCGCTTCAATCGTAAGGTTCTACAGAGTGGCGTGATGGCGACTGCGAAGGAAAGCCTACGTTTCTCGAAGCCAATTTCAAAGCGCGAACGCCGCCTAAAAGCTATTTTGCGCGACAAGCGCAAAGCTGAAAAGGCAGAACGCATGAAATTAGGTCTTAAATAGGAAATACCCCCTTAAGGCGGGGTATTTTTTACGAAAAGAAAAAGGAGCAAAAAATGATAGTTTTATTTGGATTGGCGGGTAGCGGTAAGAGCCTTCAGGGGCAGACGTTAGCCGATAAATACGGTTGGCGTTGGATGTCGATAGGGCAACTATTGCGCGATTTGAATGATCCGGAAATCACGGCAATTCAAAATCGAGGCGAACTGGTGCCAGATGAGTTAGTAGTAAATTTAATGCATGGCGAGATGGCGAAGGAAGTCAAACTAGGACGAAATGCGATATTGGATGGTTACCCGCGTGACCAATGGCAAGCGGACTGGATAGTGAAACATGGCGATGATAAGTATATAGATGGCGCGATAATATTGGACGTTGGACGCGACGAGCTTTGGCGTCGCCTAGAAGCTCGTGGCCGAGCAGATGATACGCGCGAAGCAATCGAGATACGCTGGGCGATTGTTGAACAAAATATTTATTCAATGATAGAGATACTTCAGGGGGCGGGCGTGAAGATGGCGCATGTGAATGGCGAAGGTGCAGTTGAGGAAATTACGCAGCGAATTGAGAATGTTTTACGCGATTGGAATATAATTAATGTTCAAGAAAGTCAGAACGAATAAATGGATCAGAAAAAAATAAGTGCAATGCGAGCGGGGGGCAAAATAATGGCAAAGATTCTTGCCGAGTTAAAAGATTATACCCAGCCCGGTATGACTGGAAAAGAAATTGACGCATGGGTGGCGAAAAAAATTACCGACTATGGTTGTGGTGTTGCTTACTATGAGCCAGAAGTTAATTTTCCTGGGTCAATTTGTATTTCAGTAAACGAAGAATTAGTTCACGGTATTCCGAAAGATATCGAGCTGGAGGTGGGCGATAAAGTTAGCTACGACTTGGTTATAAAATATCAGGGCTATTACGTCGACGCGGCGTTTACGATGATTGTGGGCGGAAAACCGACGGCGGCGCAAAAGCATTTACTGAGTTTCACGGAGTCGGCATTATATGAGGGTATAGAACAGGTTAAGCCGGGCGCAAAGTTGGGCGATATCGGTTATGCCGTAGAAAAACAGCTCGAAAAAGGAAAATTGGGTGTCGTGCGTAATTATGTGGGGCACGGGATTGGTAAAAGTATGCATATGCCTCCAGAAGTGCCGAACTACGGCAAACGTGGCCATGGGTACGAACTGAAAGTGGGCGATACGATTTGTATTGAACCGATGTCTAGCCTAGGGAAACCGGACAATATGGTCGTAGAAGATGATGACGGTTGGACGGTTTGTCTTAAGGATGGGTCGTTGGCTTGTCATTTTGAACATACGATTCTCGTGACCGAAGACGGTTATGAAATCTTAACCCAGTAATATAAGATATGCTACAATAAGCTTATGGAAGAAAAAGCTCGCTTTGCAGTAGGGTTAGATGTTGGTACCAGCACGACCCGGGCCGTCATGGGCACCATTGGTCGTGATGGCAAGATATCGGTTGTAGGCTATGGCGAAGTTCCTTCTGAAGGGCTACGTCGTGGTATTGTAAAGGAGCTGATGTCTCCTCCGCGTGTGATTGACATGTGCTTACGCGCCGTGGAAGGAATGAGTGGCATTGAGGTAAACGATGCTACGGTAAATATAAACGGCTCACATATTGGTAGCACAAAAGTAGACGGCATGATTGCGGTTGGCGTAGCTGATCACGAGATTGACAACGAAGACATTAATCGCATTTCTGATGCGGCAATTGCTGGTAAGATTCCGGCAAATCGCGAGATTCTTTCTTTAGTTCCATATGAATATATTTTAGATGGTCAAGGTGGTATTAGGGAGCCATTTGGCATGCATGGCGCGCGTTTAGAGCTTCGCGCGAATGTAATTTCTGCCTTGACGCCAGATTGTGATAATGTGCGTAAAGTTTGCGATGCGGCAAATTTGCGTGCGCGGGCGCTAGAACCGTCTGTATTGGCGGCGGCAAGGGCCGTGGTAACGAATAGTCAAAAAGAAAACGGCGTAGGTTTGCTTGATATGGGCAGCGCTACGACCGGCTTAGCAATCTTTGACGAGGGTGAACTACAGTTTACGGGCGTGGTGCCAATTGGTAGCAATGATATTACGAACGATCTCGCTACGGTATTGAAGACAGTTCCAGAGATAGCGGAAGAGATAAAATTGCGCTTTGCCTCGGCAAAATTCGGAGAGACTGACAAGGACATCGTGATTAAGCGTGGACGCGAGGAATATCGATTCAGCCGCAAGGAGGTTGATGAAGTGGTCGAGGCGCGTCTTGAGGAGATTTTTGAGGGCGTACGCAAGTTATTGAAACATGCTGGATACGACAAGCGATTGCCAGAAGGCCTAGTACTAGTGGGCGGCGGTTCGAAGTTGCGAGACATCGATACGTATGCACGCGATCAAGTAGAATTAGCAGTACGCTTGGCGAAGCCGGAAGATGTTTTGGGTGTTTCCGAAGAGATCAAGAGGCCAGAATATGCGACAGCAATAGGTTTAATGTATGCAGATGCGGAATTCCAAGAGGGCGAGGAAGCGCGTAGTGTGCAAGATATGTTTGTTGGCAAAAAGAAAAAGGCCGTCAAGGGAGATGGCTGGTTTGCGAAAATTCTGAAGAAGTTTAAATAGGCCAGATGAGAGAAGTCTAGCAAAAAAATTGTTCAAATGTTACTATAAGATAAGAATTGAAGAAAAGTGAGGAGTTAATACATGCCTGAAGTAAAGCCAAGTGAGGTGGAGAGCACAGCTAGTATTAAAGTAATTGGCGTTGGTGGGGCTGGTGGCTCTGCCGTAAATCGTATGCGCGAAGCAGGTTTGAGTGGTGTCGAGTTGATTGCGATGAATACTGATGCGCAGGCTTTGCATAATTCAAAAGCCGACGTAAAGGTGCATCTTGGGCATGAGACTACGAATGGGCTTGGCGCCGGTGCTGACCCGACAGTCGGTGAGCGTGCAGCCGATGAAAGCCGTGAAGAGATCAAGAACGCGTTGGCTGGTGCAGATATGGCCTTTATTACCTTTGGTGCTGGTGGCGGTACTGGTTCTGGTGCTGGTTATATCGTAGCAGAAGAGGCGCGCAAGCAAGATATTCTTGCTGTTGGCGTAGTTACAAAGCCATTCTCGTTTGAAGGCGCAAAGCGAAAAGCGAATGCGGATTGGGCAATAGAACATTTGGCGCGCAATGTCGATGCATTGATTACGATTCCAAACGATCGTTTATTGCAGACAATTGATCAGCGCACGCCGATTCTTGAGACTTTTAAGATTGCTGACGAAGTGCTTCGCCAAGGTGTTCAGGGCATTTCGGAGTTAATTACCGAGCACAGCTTGATTAACTTGGATTTTGCTGACGTAAAGGCTATCATGAAAGATGCCGGCTCGGCCCTGATGGGCATCGGTCGTGCTTCTGGTGAGAATCGCGCAAGCATCGCCGCTCAGCAGGCGATTGAGTCACCACTAATTGAAGTTTCGATTGATGGTGCTCGTGGCGTACTCTTTTCGATTGCGGGCGGTTACGATGTGACGATGAGTGAGATGCAGGAAGCCGCAGAGCTAATTACGGCTAGCGTTAGCCCAGATGCAAATATTATTTGGGGTGCTTCAGTGCGTCCAGAGCTTGAAGATGAAATGATTGTTACAGTGGTGGCGACAGGTTTTGATTCGGAGTATTATCGTGACGATCCACGCGCGCAGGAGTATGGCCATAATGGTATCGATGCTCCGGTCTCTGCCGCAAGCACAATGAATGAGCCTTTGACGGAGCCTAGCCAGACAATGGCAGATCCGGTTAAAGAAGCAGAGCATCACGTCGAGAAAACGGAAGTAGAGACTCAGAGTGCTGATTTTGCCGAGCCTTCTACGGTTAATATGTGGGATAATATTCGCACCGACAATAGTAGTGACGACAGCGACATTCCGGCCATTTTAAGGCGTCGCAAGAAGAACAAAGATTAGGAGGACTTTCATGAGCCATCTAAAAATTGGCGAGAGTAAAGTCATCGAGAGTCGGGAGTCTCAGGATGGAACAATGATTCGTCGTCGTCGTGTATCTTTGGATGGGAAGCATCGTTTTACTACATATGAGCGAATTGAGAGACCTGGAATGATGGTGCGCAAGCGTAGTGGTTCGCGCGAGGCTTTTGACCGCGACAAGCTTGCTGGAGCGATTCGCAATAGTGTAGGCAAGTATTTTAACAGCGATTTAGATGTCCAAGATATTGTAGATAAGGTGGAAGATTTAATATACGACCAGGGTAAGGATGAAATCCCATCTAGCTTGATTGGCGAGACGATCTTGGAAGTGCTATCTGAAAAGAATGAGATGGCTTATGTTCGCTTTGCGAGCGTGTTTAAAGAGTTTAAATCTCTTGACGATCTAGAGCGCAGTATCGCAGAACAGCGTGAGCGCATGAAGCAGCGAAAAGAAAAGGAGCAATAAAGATATGAGGGTGGTAGTAATTTGGCGCGAGGAAACGGATTATGCGCGTTCGGTAATTGAATGGTTGCATGACTGTGAACGCCGAGTGGGCGTGGCGCCAGAAAGCTTATCGCCAGACGAGCCAGAAGGCGAAAG
The DNA here is from genome assembly GCA_024682595.1 of Candidatus Saccharimonadota bacterium. Classification (GTDB taxonomy): domain Bacteria; phylum Patescibacteriota; class Saccharimonadia; order Saccharimonadales; family Saccharimonadaceae; genus UBA2834. Next base: position 30,508 of record JAIKZA010000057.1, read on the forward strand.
TTTGTGCAGAGCGTACGATGTAGTGGAATATCCGACCATCTTAGCGATGAATGATGATGGCAAGATGTTGCAGATGTGGCGGGGGAGGGATTTGCCGCGTATTGATGATGTAACATATTACTTAATGGAGCATTGATGAAACACAATAAGCTGGTAAGAGATAAGATTCCGGATATTATTTTGGCGGAAGGGCACCAAGTCTCGACACGCATTCTTAACGATAAAGAATACAAGGTTGAGCTGGAAAAGAAATTAATAGAAGAATGCCAGGAAGTT
>JAIKZA010000012.1 GCA_024682595.1 Candidatus Saccharimonadota bacterium
CATACGAACTATCTTAGAGGCTCAAATGCAATTTGCTTTCAACTTTAAAACCGTTCAAGCAGACAACGGGCCAGAGTTCGGAAAACATTTCGCCGAGAGGTTAGAGGCTAAGAAAATACAAATCCGCCACACGAGATTACATCGTCCTAACGACAATGCGCATATTGAACGCTTTAACCGCACCATCCAGGAAGAATGTACTGGGTCATATTTTCTTGCCACCGAAACAATAGAGGCGCTCAATATGCGCGTCTCTGATTATCTTGACTACTACAACAACAAGCGTATACATTTAGGACTGAAGTATATGACGCCTGCACAAATGTTGCAAAGGTGCTGAGTTAATACGTTATGCTTGACAATTCTATGCAGACGTGCTATAATGTTATTGTACTTGTTGAAAAACATATAGTTCTTTAAAGGAGGTTATTTTATGGAAAAATTAAAAAATGTTGCCATCGTGATCATTTGCATCATCGTCGGCGCCGCCATCATGCTTGTCGGAGTAAGCTTCGGCGGTCGTCGTGGTCAGACTCAGGCTGAGCCCGCAGTGACGCAGGTAACCGAGACAGAAGTCGAGGCTCCTGCTACTGAGGATGTCGAGCAGCCTGCTGAAGCGGAGACAGATCGTACAGAAGCTACTGCCCCTGAAGCGGTCGACGTTCGCACAGACGCCGAGGTAGATCGGACAGAAACTCCCGATTCCTTCGTTGACGATGGACAGAATGAAGGCTCAACTGAAGCTTCTGCCGCGATGTCCGATGAAGATTACGCCCTGAAGGGCTATGTCGTCTTCATGGAAATGAATAGCATCGGGTATGCATTCGAATCCGAAGATGCGAAGTGGGTCGGCCAGAATATTGGCGACGACTCCAGTTGGTGTCGCGGGCTTGAAGCTGCCCTCAAGGGGTCGGCCATTCCCACGTCCGATGGGCCCGCTTTCTTCTGCGAGGGGGATACTGCCGGGGACTTCGAGTTAGCCTGGGGTGGTGCCAAAGTTTACGTTATGCCGAGCAGAACAAACACTTGGGCACTTGCCAAAGCCGCTATGGCATCAGCCAAAGAGGTCGGCACGTACGAGTGCGAGTATGGCACTTATACGGTATACGCCCAGTAATCGAGGCAGGCAGGTATTTTCCCTAAAAACCACTCATCCCCAGCCGTCAGGCTGGGGATTTTTCTATGTTTCCGTCGCCATTATTGTGTTTTGGTGGTGCTGGAGGGGGCATATCTCCAATTTCTGGCGTCGGAAGTGGATAACTCGAGTCGCCCCCAATCATTTCTAGCGGTTTTTCTTCTGCGACTTCTGCCGGCACTATATCGATTTCTCCCGGCTCAAGTTCTTCATGGTTGACCCTAAATGTTTCATCGGCAGCCTCTACTAGTCTGGTATTCTCGCCTTGCGTTGTTTCGGCATTATCTGCAGTAGATTCGTCGTCATTTTCTGAATTTCCGCTAGCAGTAGACGGCTCTTCTTGTTCTACCTTATCGCTTCTGCCATTATCGTGTCGCAGGTATATTTCAGTATTATCCATTTAGCCCCTATACTACTCGCCTAATACGTTTTATTATATTAGGCGCATTCATCTTCACGATTCTTTTTACAGCATTTTCACACACCTCGCCAAAATCTCGGTCTGCTTGTTCTATTTCGTGCTGAATATCAACTAGCTGTTTTTTAAAATCATCAATTTTATTGTCTAAATCTTTCAAATAATCTCTTCTTGAGTAGCGATGCGGAACATCTAAATCAGCATGAGATCTTGCATTTGAGATAGAATTGGAACAATCTTCAATCAGCGATTTGGTGGTGATCATAAGACCTTTTTCGGGGTAGTTTATTTTGCTCATTTCTTTAATCCTTATTGTTTCTATCTATAGCGTTATCTAGTTCTGTCGACTCGATCTTTAGTTCTTTGCTGATATTTCTTATAACATTTGTTAAATTGATGTATTGAGCTCTTTCGGTTGCGATAATGCGGAAGTATATGTCGGCTTGACCGCCAATCCATTCTTGTGTTCCCCTTGGTACTTCTGCAAGACGTTCAAATAGAGAGTTAAATTCTAAATTAATATCATTTGCTAGAACAAGGAGCTTGTCCGATATGCTTTCGATTTCTGATGTTTCCGCATATGAAATTGCTTTCATTTTAGTCTTCCTCCTCAAGCCTTTCAATATCATCATAAGCATTATCAATAGCCCTGTCTAAACTCGGTAATATAGTATCCTTTAAGTAGTTTGCAGTTTCCGCCATGCTTCGATTGAGAATATCGATACGCCCGGTAACCTTAGCTGGAATGTTGTTAATTTTAAAACTACTTGCAACTTCATTGCTAAGCTTATTTGCATTTTCGGAGCCCGAATTTAACTCGCCGATAATATACGCTATTTTTTCTTTTAGTGCGCGATATCTTTTTATATCGTTTCGATATTCTCCAATTGAAGCCATATTTCAAGTTTCCCTTACTGTAGATTAATTGTATCTTTTTGGGCGTCGACTACACCAGCGTCAGTCTCAATATCTGAGGATATTTGCGCAGTGGTGCTTATCCAGTTCTGGTTAACTTCTAGTAGGTATGTTTTTTCCGTATTTATTGCGGTGACATATGCGTTACATAGATTCTTAATTGATGTGAAGAACTTTTGTAGTGAATCGGCAGCCGATCCTTTGAATGCTTTTTCAATATTTGCCTTCTGTGTGTCAAAGCCGTTGAGGATTTCGATTGCTGCATCTCTATAAGTATCGACAGCTGTATTAAAATCCTCAAGCTTATCAGAAGCTATACCTGCAAAGTCTGCGCCATATGAAGCAGTCCCTCCAAAGAAAGAGCCTGCTGGATCACCAACTTGAGATTGTACGGCGGCACTTGCGGTTTCTATATTCTCGAAAGCATCTGGTACATTGTGTTGGATTGCGCCAGTAGCATCATTAATGCTCATAATTTATTTATCCTTTCCTATTTCTTTTCCACTAAATTTTCGTCTACTTTTCCCATTTGCTGACCAGTCTGGCTTACTTCCGACTCTAAGGTCTTGTATGCATCCTCTAGACCTTTGCAAATTTTCTTAACGTCCGCTTCTAGATTGCTCTTGAATATAAGTTCGGATTTACCTTGCCAGATAGCGTCAAGAGCTGTATCTAAGTTAGCTTTGTCGGATGTTAGTTTATCGGACGCCGACTGAATTACATCAGCATGAATAATCTCTAGTAGAGATGCGATTCCGGCCGAATCATATCCGGTCGTTGCGCCTTCTATATCTAATGCCATATTAATAAATTCTCCTATTTTTTATACTGAAAAATCGTTATTATTATTTTTAGTTTGTTGTTCTTCTGTGGATTCTAAGAGCAAACTTGATAAATATTGGTCATTCTCGTGCATTTTACTAATCAAAGTAGTGAAATCGTCCGCGTATGACTTAATATTATCTTTAGCCGTTGAAAAAGAAATATGCAAGTTTTCGGCATAGTTGGCGATTCTTCTGCTTGGCTCGCCCACGTAGCACGACTGCAGTCTCTCCATGCAAGCATCGACTTTCTCGAATAAATCGGAAATTCTATCACGATACTTTATCACTTCAAGGCTAAGATCATTAAGCTCGCTATCTTTTATTCCAGCTATAACGTTGTTCATGACGTAATGTTTTTTATACCTTTTAGCTATCGCAAAATGATAGCATCGTTATTTTTGACCTCCTTTCTTACATGATTTTACCATAAGATTATGCAAAGGTGTATATATTTGAACATGTTTCCATAACAACAAAAATACCCCCGTGGGGGATATTTTTGCATTCAGGTCGTAATATTACCAGACTCGGACAAGTATTTCGCCACCAAGTTTATTCTTGACGGCCTCTTGTCCGGTCATAATACCCTTGCTGGTTGAAATCAAAACGGTACCGCGACCAGATTTGACTTTCGGAATCTCGTTCACGCCAGTATAGATACGGCGACCTGGAGTAGAAACCTTGGAAATCTCATTGATGCGAGCGTTTTCGCCTTCGTTATTAATAACGATATGGAGGATGCCGCGCGGTTGAGCTTCTTCGATTTCGACTTTTTCGAGATAATTAATCTTCTGCAGCTTGTCGGCAACAGCAAATTTGAGTTTGCTGGTAGGGACACGAATTTCGGTCTTGCCGACTGCGATTGCGTTACGGATACGGGTAAGCAAGTCAGCTACAGGATCGGTTGTTTGAATAGACATATCTTCTCCTTTCCTACCAACTACTCTTTGTTACGCCAGGGATTTCACCCTTGCTTGCTTTTTCGCGGAAATTAATACGGCTGAGGCCGAAACGGCGCATGTAGCCACGCGGGCGGCCGTCTAGCATATCGCGATTCTTAAGGCGAGTTGGGCTGGAGTTGCGTGGCAACTTTTGTAGACCTTCGAGGTCGCCAGCAGCCTTAAGCTCTGCGCGCTTTTCAGCGTATTTTTCGTACATTTTGCGGCGTTTTTCGTCACGAAGGACGGCAGACTTCTTAGCCATACTACTTTGCCTCCTTCTCAAACGGCATGCCGAATTTTTCTAACAATTTCATGCTCCCTTCGCGTGAACCGTTTTTAATTACAAATGTGATTTCAAGGCCATGAAGGACAGCTGCGTCTTCAAAAGAAATTTCTGGGAAGACGGTCTGCTCTTTGAGACCAAGGTTATAGTTGCCCTGAGCATCGAAGGCCTTGCGGCTGACGCCGTGGAAATCGCGCACATGTGGCAATGCAATATTGATTAGACGATCAACAAATTCGTACATTTTATCATTGCGCAAAGTGGTCATATAGCCAACTGGTGCGCCCATGCCTTTACGAATTTTGAATTGAGCGATTGATTTTTTAGCCAAACGGCTTGTTACTGCTTGACCCGTAATCTTAGTTAAGGTAAGCTCGACGGTCTCCGTGAAGCGTTTATCTTCACGTTTTTTACCAACACCAGAGGTAACCATTACTTTTTCTAGTTTTGGTACTTGGTTGATGTTTTCGAGACCTAATTCTTTTTGTAGCGCCTTTGCAATCTCTTTATTGTAAAGAGTCTTGAGGCGTGCTTCATATTTAGTTTCGGCCATTATTTAATCTCCCGATTATTTGCTTGGCGGGCGATGCGGACGGTCTTGCCATCCTTGTCTTTGCCGTAGCCGACGCGACTGGTATCGCCAGACTTTGCGTCAATTACGAGCGCGACATTACTTGCATCGATGCCGACTTGAATATCTTTTTTGCCACTTTGGCGATACATATTTGCGCGCATGTGGCGGGTGCGGTTGCCTACACCTTCAATATATACTTTATTGTTTGATGGTTCGACCTTAACAACCTTACCGGTCGTACCTTTGTTGGCGCCGGATATAATTTTTACAGTGTCGCCAGTTTTAATACGTACACCCATTATAGTACCTCCGGAGCTAAGCTAATAATCTTTGCGTATCCAAGGTCGCGTAGTTCGCGTGGAACTGGACCAAAGACGCGGGTACCTTTTGGTGTTTTGTCGTCGTTGACGAGAACGGCCGCATTGTCATCAAAGCGGATCGTTGATCCATCAGGACGGCGAATGGTTGCGCGCGTACGAACAATCACAGCACGAACGACGGCTTTTTTCTTGACGTTGCCAGTTGGGGATGCTTCCTTAACTGAGCAAGTTACAATGTCGCCCACGTGCGCATATCGAGCGCGAGTGCCGCCGAGAACGCGGATAACGCCAAGTTCCTTAGCGCCGCTGTTGTCGGCAACTTTCAAACGGGTTTCTTGTTGAATCATTTATTATTTCTCCTCTTTCTCGTCACTTTCGACCTGAGTGACTTCTTCTTTAAGCTCAACTTTACCATGGCTCTTCTCGATAACTTTTACGAGAGTCCAAGTTTTGGTCTTGCTGATTGGGCGACTTTCGGCAATCATGACGATATCGCCTTCATGAGCAGCATTCTTTTCATCGTGAGCGGTATACTTACGGGTTTTGGAGTACTGCTTCTTGTAAAGTGGATGCGTCTCACGAGAGGTGATTTCGACAGTAATTGTCTTATCGCGCTTGTCGGAGGACACTACTCCTGTAAGTGTGCGTGCCATTACTTATCTCCTTCCGTGGCGTTAATTTGCGTTAATATGCGAGCGATTTCTTTCTTAATAGCTTTAATACGGTGTGGGTTCTGAAGTGTCGAACCAAGGCCCTGCTGTGCGATAAGAAGTTCTTCGCGTTTTGCTTTTAGTTGCTCATCCAATGGAAGCTTGCTAACAGTCTTTGCTTCTTTGACGGTTTTCTTGTCTGCCATTTTAGAGTTCCCCCTTCTTTACGATTTTACAGCGAACTGGAAGCTTATGAGAGGCGAGGCGAAGAGCTTCGCGTGCTTGTGCTTCAGTAACGTCTGCTATTTCGAACATAACGGTACCAGCTTTTACCTTAGCAACGTGGAACTGCGGTTCACCCTTGCCGCTACCCATCTTGACATCAAGTGGTTTCTTGGTGACCGGGGTGTGCGGGAAGATGCGAATCCAGATTTTACCACCACGTTTAACGTAGCGAGTAATCGCCTGGCGGGCTGCCTCGATTTGGCGGCCGTTAATGCGCTCATTATCAATGCTCATGAGGCCAAATTCGCCAAATGCTACATAATTGCAGCGGCTAGCCTTACCTTCATTCTTGCCTTTGCGAACCTTGCGGTGCGCTTCTTTGCGTGGTTGACTAAGTGCCATAATTTATTTCTCCCCCTTATAGACCCAAACTTTAACACCTACGATACCAGCGATGGTCTGAGCGTGCTCGACGTAGAAATCAATATCGGCGCGGAGAGTATGTAGAGGAACTGAACCTTCAATAAATTTCTCACGGCGCGACATTTCTGCACCATTCAAACGACCAGCTACCTCAACGCGAATTCCTTTGGCACCTGCATTCATGGTAGATGAACATGCCATTTTGACGGCGCGGCGGAAGTTCATACGCTTACCAAGCTGAAAACCGATGTTTTCAGCAACGAGCTTTGCGCTGAGTTCTGGCTTTTTTACTTCCTCGACGTTAATGCGAAGAGGAGCGCTAGTAACTTTTTCGAGTTCTTTCTTGAGCTCATTGATGCCGGCACCTTGCTTACCGATTACGGCACCAGCTTTGGCGGTGCGAATGGTAATAGTAGTAAGGTTTGGGCTGCGCTCAATACCGATACGATCGATAGTTGGGCGGCTCTTGAAGCGGTTCTCGATAACTTCACGGATTTTGACATCTTCGATGAGCCAATTCTTGAAGTCAGCTTTACGGGAGAACCACTTACTACTCCAGTTCTTGTTGACCTGGAGGCGGTAGCTTACTGGGTTTACTTTCTGACCCATTTACTTTTTCTCCTTTTCTTCTTTCTTGTCTGCCTTTGAATCAGCTTTTTTCTCAGCAGTCTTCTTTACTTTTTCTTCGCCTACGACCTCAACGAAGATGTTGGATGAAATCTTTTCATAAGGCAATGCGCGACCGCGGCTAGCTGGAACATAGCGGCGCATACGAGTACCGGCCGCCACCGAAATACGGTTGATAGCGATAGTCTTGGAGTCGATGCTACCACTTTGCAATAGGTTAGCTGTGGCGGATTCGATTGCTTTGCGAACAGCCTTTGCGGCGCGACGTGGAGTATTCTCGAGAATAATCACAGCATCGGCAACATAGCGATCGCGGACTAAGCTAGCAACAATGCTAACTTTGCGCGGTTGGCTGTCTACGCCTTTAATATATGCATGTGCAGTTTTAGTGGCCATAGATTATGCCCCCTTCTTTGCTGCAGCTTCAGCGGCTTTCTTGCCGCCATGGCGCTTAAATTTACGAGTTGGCGCAAATTCGCCGAGCTTATGGCCAACCATGTTCTCAGTTACGAACACTGGTACATGGACGCGACCGTTATGGGCGGCAATAGTGCGACCAACCATCTCTGGGCTGATAGTAGATTCGCGAGCCCAGGTCTTGATAATAGTGCGGTCTTCAGCGGAAAGCGCTTCGATTTTTTTCTGAAGCTTAGCGTCCACATAAAGGCCCTTCTTGAGAGATCTAGACATAGACTATTTCCTCTTTCCTTCATGACGACTGCGGACAATCATCTTGTTAGTTTTCTTATTGTGACGAGTACGATAACCCAAGGTGAGTTGGCCCCATGGTGTGCGTGGAGCTTTACCTGAACCGTGACGACCGCCGTCACCACCACCGTGAGGGTGATCGCAGGCGTTCATGACAACACCGCGGACGGTTGGACGAATACCTTTGCGGCGTTTGCGGCCAGCTGAACCAATCTTGATATTTTGGTGTTGAACGTTACCTACGGTACCGATGCTTGCTTCGCAAGTAGTTAACACTTTGCGGACCTCACCGGATGGCATACGAAGAGTAGCATAGCCATTTTCTTTTGCCATGAGCTGAGCGGAAGCACCAGCGGCGCGGACCATTTGGGCACCTTTGCCTGGGGTTAATTCAATTGCGTAAACCTGAGTACCAACTGGGATTTGCTCAAGAGACATACGGTTGGAAGCTTCAATTGGAGCTTCGTCGCCGGTTTTAATCTCGGCACCTTTTGCCATGTTGGTATCGGCGAGAATATAGTAGTATACACCGTTCTGGTCTTTGACGCGAGCAATACGCGCGCTACGGTTTGGATCGTATTCGATCTCTTCAATCCTTAGGGTAAGACCCGCTGGAAGATTGTGAGTCAAGATACGATAGTGGCGTTTGACGCCGCCGCCACGATGGCGGACCGTAATGCGACCGGAGTTGTTTTTACCGGCTTGTTGTTTTTTGCTCTTTACCAAGCTTTTGAGTGGCTTACGGGTTGTAATCTGATCAAAATCTTGGGTTGTTTTCTGACGTTGAGCCGGCGTAGTTGGGCGATATGCTTTAATAGCCATTATTTATCCCCTTTCTTGTCGGATTTCTTGTCGTCAGCTTCTGCTACTGGCTCCTCGTCGAAGATTTTGATTTTATCGCCATCCTTCAAGGTAACAAAAGCGATTTTCTTGTCTTGACGATAAGTTGTACCAGGATAGGCATGCTTACCACGGCTGAAGCGAGTTGCTTTACCTTTGCGCACGCTGATACGAACGGAAGTGACTGTTACGTTAAATTGTTCGGAAACCTGTTTTGCGACGGCTTGTTTGCTAGCATCGTTAGGAACGACGAACATATAGCCACGCTTGGTTTGCTCATGATAGGCTTTTTCGGTTGCGATAGGACGAATTAACATTATGCGTTCTCCTTTCCGATAAGCCAGTTTTCGATTTGCTCGAGAGCAGCTTCAACGATGATGATTTGACCAGCGTTTAGAATATCGAAAACGTTTAGATAAGTTGGGCGGACGACCTTGAGATTGGCGATATTATTAGTAGCGCGAAGAATCTCGTCGGTTTTCTCAGGAACTACAAGGAGGTAGTTCTTACCAGCTTCTAATTTTAGTTCTTTGACTGCGTCTTTAGTTTTGCCGCTCTTGGCGTCAAACTTTGCAATCGTTACGACGGCCTTGTCAGTATTTTGCATACTGAGTGCCTGACGTACAGCGAGAAGCTTGCTGCTCTTGCTGATTTTCTTAGTGAAGTTTTCTTCGCCAGTGCGACCGAAAGCTACACCACCATGGCGCCAAATTGGGTTGCGGGTGCTACCAAAGCGAGCACGACCGGTGCCTTTTTGCTTCCATGGCTTCTTGCCGCCACCGCGGACTTCGCCACGCTTAAGAGTCTTAGCGTGAGAGCTGCGAGAGTTTGCAAGATAGGTATCATAAGCTAGTTTGACGAGCTCATGATTATCGACGGAAAGACCAAATACGTCTTTATTCAATTTTGCTTCTGCCATATTAGTCCTTTCCCTCCACCATTACGAGACCTTTATTTGGACCAGGCACTGCGCCTTTGAGGCCAATAAGGTTGTGGTCGGTGTCGATATAGGAGACAACGAGGTTTTTGACGGTTACACGGTCATGACCCATGCGACCAGCCATCTTCTTGCCCTTGAAGACCTTCTGGGGATACATGGAACCAATGGAACCAACCTTGCGAATGTCGCCTTTGAAACCGTGCGTGTTACGAGATTCCAGGAAGTTGTGGCGCTTAACGGTACCGGCAAAGCCCTTACCTTTGCTCGTACCTGTAACTTGGACCTTATCGCCAAGCGTAAAGCTAGCGACGGTGATTTCGCTACCAAGCGTGACATCTTCTGGGATGTTCTCGACGCGGAATTCACGGATGTGTTTAGGGTTGATATCTTTTCCGGATTTTTTGACGTGTCCGGACACGGCCTTGCTCAGATTCTTACCCTGACCATATGCCAATTGCACAGCGCTATAGCCGTCTTTTTCGACAGACTTAGTCTGAGTCACCGTGCACGGGCCGGCTTGGAGGATAGTTACAGGTGTAACTACGCCATCTTCACCGATGATCTGGGTCATACCAATCTTGGTGCCGAGGATGATTTTCATCTGTGGGCGTCCTTTCCCATTAAAATCGATTGGCTTATGAGTGGTCTCCGTCAATTGACGGACCAGTACCTCTTGCGCCAATGCGACCGTTACGTTGATAATATACGTGATGTATTTTATCACAGTCTACCCCTGATTGTCAAATAGATTTTCAGATTAATAAACATCCACCGGCCTAGCCGGTGGTTTTTCTTGTGCGGGCGTAGCCCTTTCGTTCCTCGCTGACGCGTGGAACGCGTGAGCAGCCTGTCAGCTGCGCAACTTACGCTATTTCTTAGAAAATATCCCGCTGTTATCCAGTGTCAATTGTTGACCAAGCTTGTCTTCTTTGAGTTGGTTTTGAATATACTCCGCTATCCTCGCC
>JAIKZA010000040.1 GCA_024682595.1 Candidatus Saccharimonadota bacterium
GACTTATATCTAGACCAAATCAAACAATCCGTTGCCAACGAAATCAATAAGAACCATCCGGAAAAGAAACCAGAATCTCCATTTGATCTTGATGAAGTTCCATTCTAGCTACCACCGCCAATGAGCGCAACCTCTAAAGAACGAGGTTATCATGGCAAAACGCCACACATTCAAGAAAACTAAACCGGGCGAGCCAATACCAGTAACCGCTCGACAGCTTGAAAGCTTCATGCTCGAACATAATGGAAAGTTTAACTCGCGCGATTACGACACGTTCGAACGCATGGAGCTTACAGAATCGCCCGTCCGCGACGCGATCCACGAATTAAAGACTTATTCCCTAGAAACACTAGCACAGCGCTTCGATGTGCGCCTTTTGGGGCGCGGTAAGCGCGTTTTTGCACGGTTAGATGCCGAAGATGACAAATGGTACTACTTTTCCCTCGCATACATTCCACGCGCGCTAAATAAACGCGACGTGAATGACGCGATAGTTCAGATGTTTTTCATAGGTAAGTGGCGCGTCCACAAGCTTTCACTTTGGGCCGAGCCGGAAGATATTAACCATTATGGCAACGATTCTAACAAAACATTCTATCATTTAGTCAATAGATAGCATCCACTTGGACACAATCGGGTTTTGAAAGTTATTGTGCAGAAAATAGGGGTGGGATTTTTTCTTGACACGAGAAGGTAAAAAGTATCCTAGTATGCGCCGAAATACTTGTCGAAGAATGACACGAGCTTAGCGATAATGCCGTTCCTTTTCTCGTTACGTTGAGCGCCAGCGGCACCAAAACGGCTCATTTTTGGCATAATACGATCGACGTCAGTTCCAGATGTTTTCATGACGCCGTCGCGGAATGCATTCAAGATAAGTCTTTTAGTCTCGTCAGAGTTAAGGTTTTCTTCTTCAATAATAGAGTTAAGTTCTTTTTCGCGCTCAACATTAACGAACTTCTGCCATGTATCGCGAATCTCTTCGCCGGTGTTAGTGTAGGTTCTAATAAACTCATGAATAAGCTCCTTCTTACTACGAAGCTCAAGGCTGGAGCTAACAGCCTTGTCGATATCAACAAGGATTTCCTTATTTTCACAATGGCTATCATGATATTTAACGACGAGAGCGAGAATGTAATCGACATTAACCTCGGTCTGGCGGATAAGTTCAACTTCGAACACGAGATCATCGTTGATAACTTCTTTATCGGGAGTCTCTGGACGTAACTCGTCACGAAGATTAAGATAAACGGACTGATAGTCCTGCAAATCGCGCGGCGTTAAGATATCTTGCTCGGCAAACTCGTCAAATGACTGCAAGATATTGCGAAGACGCAAAATCTTGCCAAATAGCTTAATGAACTCTTTTTGGTTTTCTTCACCAATTGGACGCTCTCCCACTGGATAGTTTTCACTAAGCTTATTGATTAAGTCGGTATAACCATCAACGTGCTTGCCGTCAGATTCGTCGTAGCCATTAAAGTATTCACCAAAGGTCTTCAGAAGCACAATGCCACTAGCTTCTTTGTCGCCGAACAAAGCAACTGCGTCGTCTACCTTATCTTGAAGATTACGGAAACAAATAATGTTACCGTAGGTCTTAATTGAGTTCAAAATACGGTTCGTGCGAGAAAATGCCTGAATAAGCCCGTGCATCTTCAAATCTTTATCAACCCACAAAGTATTAAGAGTCGTAGCATCAAAACCGGTCAAGAACATATTGACGACGATAAGAAGATCTAGCTCGCGGTTCTTCATACGCATTGAGACGTCTTTGTAATAGTTCTGGAACTTATCAGAAGAAGTATCGTAATCTACGCTGAACATCTTATTGTAATCAGCGATAGCGGAATCCAAGAAGTCGCGCGAAGACTGGTCGAGCGTAGGGGTATCTACATCTTCATCACCCATAAAGCCACTAGCATCGTCTAAATCTTCATTGGCCGCAAAGCTGAATATGGTAGCGATCTTAAGCTTTCTGCCGCTCTCAGCGAGTTGCTTCTTGAACTCGTTATAGTAAAGCTTTGCCATATCAATAGACGACGTCGCAAAGATAGAGTTGAAGCCATTTAGCTTGGTCGTAATCTTTTCTTCGACGCCGCGATGCATGATACTTTCAGAAATATTCGCAACTTTACGATAATCGTAATAGAAACTACGCTTAGTCTTTTGGTCGAAGTGGTCAAGAACATACTTAGTAACCTCGGTAATACGACGAGGATCCATCATTGCACGCTCACGATCAATAGCCGGAATATCAGCGTCAGCAATACCTTCCTTAGAATGCATCATCTGAAGATAATCAATGCGGAACGGCAATACGTTCTTGTCATTAATAGCATCGACAATAGTATAGGTATGTAACTTATCACCAAAGGCCTGCTCGGTTGTTCTGAGTTGCGGATTCGAGCTAGAGCCGGCATTTTCGGCAAAGATAGGAGTGCCAGTAAAGCCAAAGAGGTTGTAATTCTTGAAGTGCTTAGTAATATCCATGTGCATGTCGCCAAATTGCGAGCGATGACATTCATCAAAGATAATTACGCAATGCTTGTTATAGACTTCGTGCTGAGGGTTTTTCTTAATGAAAACGCTAAGTTTCTGAATAGTAGTAACGATAATCTTATAATCGCGAGTAGCGCCGGTCTTAGGGTCTTTATTCTCAAGCTGACACTGCAGAATATGGGTGTTGTTGTTACCATTGGCCGCGCCTTTCTCGAAGCGGTCGTATTCCTTCATTGTCTGATAATCTAGGTCCTTACGATCCACGACAAACAAAACCTTATCGATATAAGGAAGCTGAGTTGCAAGAAGCGCGGTCTTGAAACTAGTCAAAGTTTTGCCAGAACCAGTCGTGTGCCAAATATAGCCGCCAGCATCAGTTGAGCCAAGCGTCTTATAATTAGTAGAAATCTCGATACGATTTAAGATGCGCTCAGTTGCGACAATCTGGTATGGGCGCATTACTAGGAGTTTCTGGTCGGAATCAAAGACGCAATAACGCGTCAAGATATTGAGAAGCGTATGCTTACTGAAGAACGTTTTTGTGAAATCTATTAGATCAGGAATAATCTTATTATTGCCGTCCGCCCAGTATGACGTAAACTCAAAACTATTACTAGTGCGCTTGCTCTTCTTGCGACCCTCGCCAGACAGCTCCTTAATATGCGAGCTACGCGTGGTATTGGAATAATACTTGGTTTCGGTGCCGTTCGAGATCACGAACACCTGAACGTAGTTATATAAACCAGAACCGGCCCAGAATGAATCACGGTCGTAGCGCTTAATCTGATTGAATGCCTCTTTTAAGGCCACTCCGCGGCGTTTAAGCTCGGTGTGGACCATAGGTAGACCATTTACTAGTATTGTAACGTCATAGCGCACGTCGCGCGCTCCAGACTCCTCGACGTATTGGTTGACAACCTGGAGTGAATTGTTATGGATATTCTTCTTGTCGATAATCTTAATATTCTTCGTAGAGCCATTATCTAGGCGGAAGCTACAAACATTATCCACCTGGATACGATTAGTCTTATCTTCAATAGAATCGCCAGGGCGAGCAATGTATTCATTGAAGAAACGGAACCATTCGCCTTGGCTGAACGTGAAGTCATTTAGCTTCTCGATTTGAACTCTAAGGTTCCCAATAAGGTCAGCCTCGGAGCCGATTTTGATATACTCATAGCCTTGCTCCTGGAGATTATGTATAAATTCTTTTTCGAGCTCCGCCTCACTTTGATATGAATCGGCTTTTCTTGGAGACGGGGTATATTCGGCTACCACTGTAGCCTCGCTGCTTTCGACGACGATATTAAATCTACTCATTTTCTTAACTCCTCATTCGCTAGAGAATCAAAAACTCTGTTCCTAAAAACAGTTTGAAGATATTTTTTGAGCTCCTCTATGTATATCTTAAAAAATAATCGGAACATGTTGATGATTGTTATTTAGTAATGCATGTACATAAAATACTTCGGGTTCATTTTTTAAATCTTTATTTGTTGGCTGAGCACTACGCAAATCAACGCTATTCAATACGAAGCTGATATCGCCACCAAGAAATCCATCGCCACTATTCGTGCCAGACGTATGAGCTATTATTAATGACCTTACGAAACGGAAGAACTTATAATCAGCATCATCTTTTATAGTTCCATTAGGGAAATTAAGATCTTCTATGGTTTTCTTGAAAATTTGATTACTCTCATCAGCAATGCCTTTATGGTGCTTGAATTTTTGTAGTATATCAATAAACATGTCGCATGCCATAAAGAAAGTATGAATATCAACTTCCGTATATTCTTTATAGTGATCTATCGTGTCGAGAATAGAAATGCACCAAATAAGCCTATTCAAAAGAGAAAAACGCATATGATCGTCCTCCGACCATTGCTTATCTTTCTTATCAAGCAATACGACTATCTGCTGTTGTATTCTGCCAGGGTTTATCGGATATGCACTATCGCTTGTGTCATGTAAGAAATCAATAGGATTAGGCATTCTTCATCTCCGTTTCTAGTTCTTTAAACAAAAGAAGCTTGTCCCTATAGTATGCATACTGTTTTTCACGCGCTTCAATTTCGGCCGGGAGACCTTCGGAAATATCGGATGTGAGTTTATCGAATCTATCCAAAACGTCAACTATTCTTTGCTGCTCTTTGTTATCTGGTATTGGAACCTTAATTCTAGCCATTACATTACTCATTAACTTTGGGTTACCCATACCACTGTTTACGTAATTCTTGGCTGTATTAGAAAGAATATAATAAAGATAATCATTACTAACAGTCGAATCTTTGACTTTTAACAGCCCGCAAACATTTGTTACGCTAAACTTGCCCGACCGCCTAAAAACGGTACCGGCGTTTGCGCCGTCTGTCGTCCAAGTCAAATAATCTCCGTCGTATTTGTACGTATTTATACAGCCAAGCATACCATTATTCTCAGTCTGAGAAGAATAGACTGGGTATTCACCGGCATTATCCCTAATAAAGTCCTTAGACATAACGAAACCTCGCGAAATCTCGCATATATCTTCTATAGAAACCCATCTTACTCCTCTCTCTCTCTGCTCATTTTCGTCAAAGTCGAGAAGCAAGTCGCGATAGTATTCGTATTGCTTTTTGCGGTTGCTAAGTTCCGCTGTAAGTTCCGCTGTAAGCTCCGCGAAATTGTCTAATATCTGGACAATTTCGTTTTGAACTTCTAATGGCGGAATTGGAACTTCAAATTTTTCGATCATTGGTTTACGTATAGAAGTGACCGTAGCACTAACGGCCTTTTTGAGAATAAAGCGCTTAAAAAACGCAGAAAAACAATAATACATAAAACGAGTATTGATTCTATCATCTTTAAAGTGAATTCGATACACCCTTTGATGTAACGCATATTTGCCATTAACATAATGATAAATATCGCCAATACCGCCTTCCCCCGGAATGATTATCGCTTCTTCATCGTATTCATAATCATTTTTAGCCTTAACTGTTTGGGATCGCACGAAAAAAGGATATTCTCCATTATCAATAGCTTCATTTCCATTACTACTGCCGGTTCCGACATCCGCTATGGAACCGACGCACTCATATTTAACCCCGTTTGGACATTTTTCTTTAATCAAGTCGTCAAGTTTGCTCATTCTAACCCTCGATTTCTGCGATTATCTTATCAATCTCGCCACGAAGCTTATTCTCTTTTTCGACTATCTTTTTGATATCTTCGTTTAGCACCTTAATATCAATCTTCTCACGGGTATCTTCCTGTTCGACGTAAGTAGAAACCGAAAGATTAAAATCTTGTGTCTCAATTTCTTCATATGTCGCTAAGTGTGTAACATGCTCGATTTCTTCACGGGATGCATATTCTTCTACAATCTTATCAATGTCGGCATCGCGAAGCTTGTTATTATTCGTGACTTTTACGCAATTCTTAGAAGCGTCGATAAATAGAACTTTATTATCAGTTTTGTTCTTCTTCATTACGAGTATACAAGTCGCAATGGAAGTACCGAAGAATAAGTTATCAGGTAACTGAATGACACAATCAATAAAGTTATTATCTACCAAATACTTACGAATCTTCTTCTCGGCACCGCCGCGATAAAAGACGCCCGGGAAACAAACGATAGCGGCCGTACCATTTGAAGCAAGCCAAGAAAGTGAATGCATTACGAAAGCGAGGTCGGCTTTACTAGACGGAGCAAGTACGCCAGCTGGCGAAAAACGCGGATCGTTAATAAGAACCGGATTCTCAGAGCCTTCCCAGTGAATAGAATAAGGCGGATTAGAAACAATGGCTTCAAATGGTTCTTCATCCCAATGCGCAGGATCTTTCAAGGTATCACCAAGCGCGATGTCAAACTTGTCTGGATCAATATCGTGCAAGAACATATTTATGCGACAAAGGTTATAAGTTGTAATATTAATCTCCTGACCAAAGAAACCGTTACGAACATTGTCTTTGCCAAGGATCTTAGCAGACTTCAAAAGAAGCGAGCCGGAGCCACATGCTGGATCATAAACCTTATTGATCTCTTTTTTGCCATGAGTCGCAATCTTCGTTAGGAGTTCTGAAACCTCTTGTGGGGTAAAGAACTCACCGCCAGATTTGCCGGCATTTGACGCATACATAGCCATCAAATATTCGTAAGCATCACCAAATGCGTCGATTGTATTGTCTTGATAGTCGCCAAGCTTCATATCGCCAACGCCATCCATAAGCTGAATGATATGCTCGTTTCGTTTTGCGACTGTAGCGCCGAGCTTATTACTGTTGACGTCGAAGTCGTCAAAGAGACCTTTCATGTCGTCTTCATTCTCGGTGCCTTTTGCGGAGTCTTCAATAGCGTTAAGAGTTTTCTCGAGGGTTTCATTTAGGTTCTCGTCATGAGGAGCTTTTGCGCGAACATTACAGAATAGCTGAGACGGCAAAATAAAGAAGCCTTTGGTTGTAATAAGCTCTGGGCGAGCTTGGCCGGCCTCTTCGTCGGAGAGCTTGGCGTAGTCAAAATCTTTATTGCCAGCATCCCACTCGCCTTTATTGATGTAGTTGGTCAGGTTCTCAGAAATGTAGCGATAAAAAAGCATTCCAAGCACGTACTGCTTGAAATCCCAACCATCAACGGCGCCACGAAGATCATTCGCAATATTCCAGATTGCGCGATGTAGTTCGGCGCGTTCAGACTCCTTTTTATTATTCATTCATTAACTCCTTAAATTACACCTAAATATCTACTATCTATTTTATCACGAAAAGGCCAATTCTAAGGTGTTATGGCGCCCCAGTTATATCACGAAATGCATAGTTTTCCACAAGGCCATTAATCGAGGCAAGAAGCAAGCCCTGCTAACCTGTAATCGTTGTGAAAAATACAAATTATGATATAATTATATCTATTAAAGTATGAGCGGATATGTATACATTCTAACGAACCCTAGTTTTAGGGATGATTGGGTAAAAATAGGAAAGAGTTCCAGGCCTGTTAATGTCCGTTCTAAAGAGCTTGATAATACTGCCGTTCCGCTGCCTTTTGATATTTACGCAGTGATGAAGACCGAGAAATATAACGAGGCAGAAAAGCAAATACATGACCTTATTGATTTAGTTAACCCTAGCATGCGCATACGAAAGGGTCGTGAGTTTTTTAACGTCACCCCAGAAAAAGCATTAAGCATTTTCGAAAAGTGTGCAATGACCCTAGATGATGCCGAGATTACGATAGTAAAAGAAAGTCACGAAAACCCTTTTCTTAACGATCAAATAGAGACTGCAGTATCAAGCGAGCATAAGTCTAGAAAGCCGAAGTCGGCTGAATCATTTACCGAAGAATATCACCTAGAAAGTAAGCCTGATGACATAAAGATGCTGTACGGCGAATTGAAACGCCAGATATCGGCATTAGATAATACAAGTATTGTCCCAAAGAAACAGTGTATCAATTTTCAAAATTCAAGAGAAAAGAGCTTTTGCTATTTAATTCTCTATAAGCAATGCATTAAATTGGTGCTCAATATGAAGAAAGGAACGCTCGACGATCCTGACAATATCACCAATGACATCTCTAATCTCGGACATTGGGGCCAAGGAGACTATAGGGTCGACATCTATAATACTGATGACATCGAGAAAATAATGAAGCTAGTCAAACAGGCTTACGATTTCGCAAATAGCATAAAATAGCTTCCTTTACTCCACACTCCGGACAAATCTCTGTCTCATTATCTTCACGCGATAACGCAGGATATCCTACATAGTATTTTCTGCATTTTGGGCACTTAGGTGTGATTTGAGTGGTCCTAATGCCGGCAAGGTACGTCTTAACGTTATTCATCATAAATCCACCGAGCATACCGTTTTAAGGCCAAATTCACGACCGAGTTCTTCCCACATATCGTCTGGAGCGTCCTGCTCTAAAACTCTACACGTCGGATAGCCGTAGCGGAGCATAATCTTCGCCACAACGCTTGGGTCTACCATGAGCTGACAATAATAGTCGGCTTCGGTCTCACCCTCAATTAGAATCGGATCCTGTTCATTACCTGAAGCTATTTTTTCGAGTCGTATCGTTTCGGCTATTATTGCTTCATTCACGAGCTTAATAGCCGAAATAAGCTTTTCGTCCTTAGTCATAAATACTCCAAATTAGATTTGTCGTATTTAACCTTATTATGGGTATTTTGCAAGTCGAATCTAAGACTACAACTATCCCCCTTGTGCTTATCTGAAAAATATAGTAAAATGTTTATATAACGATTGAATAATTGCGGTGATTGCGTTAAAGTGTCGCCGTTTTTTATTTGTATCCACCCCAAAGAATGAGGAGGTAAAAAATGAAATGGGAAACCTTTCAAAAGACCGACTAGTACCGGAGCCAGACGTTGCTGGCGCCTATATTCAACCCCGAGCAGAAGCCTGGGCAAACTTAGACGAGCTAACAAAGAATGCCGCAAAGAATAACCCTTTGCTCTATTTTGTTGAGCTCCTAATAGAAGTCGACGAGAAGAATAAACGTCGAGAAAGAATTGAGAGACTAAAGCATGAATATAGAAATATACGAAGCGAGAGCACTTAAAAGAAGCCTTGAGACCATAAAGAATGAACGTGAGCGAGCAGAATTTTCAAAGAAATTCTTTCGTAAGCTACAGCCGTTCGAGCTCCACAAGAATAAAAGGAGTTTTATATGCAACAAATTTATGGTAAAAAACGATTTGCCAAAGCTGGAGGTGGTGACGAGATGAAACTAATCGATGAGATTCAGCTAACGCCAGTCCGCGATCATAGTGCCGGAATACTAGCGTTCGCAACGTTTCTACTCTACGGCACGATTTACTGCGATAGTATCGCCCTGAAGCTTAACCGCAGCGGCGGTTATTATTTGTCGTATCCGACAAAACCCGATAACCGTGGCATTAAACGCGGACTCTACTATCCCGTCAAACCGACAATAGCGAACAAGATTACTGAGGCTGTCGTCGCAAAGTATGAAAGTCTAATGAATGATCGACACGATAGTTCTCAGTCTGAATTCGACTCAGTTCAGATTAGCAGAAGAGATATACGACAAATTCACGCCAAATGCTAGAGGACTATTCGAATCTCCATTCTATAATTTTGGTGGCGGCAAAGTAATTTGCTGCCACCTAAATCCGAGCCGCGAAGATAAGAAACTGGGGCGCTATTTGCCAAGACTAAAGCTTATTAAAGCAATCAGAGCTGGCGGAGCTGTAATTGATCTACTAGTAGAATTTTCAGCGCCAAAACTCCTGTTTGGCAATAATTTTGATGAGCTAAAAGATAGTGACCTTTCTAGCGTAGTATCAAAACTAGCTAAAAGGCTGAGCGATATGGGCGTTATTACCCAAAAAACAGATATAGAAACTGCTAGAGCGTCGCGCGTCCACTTCGGGAAGAACGTAGTCTTAACGAATTATACGACCGCTTCTGAGATTATTAGCGAACTGGCAAAAGTAAACATTACTACTCGCAGGCAAAGCGACACAAGAACATATAAGAACTACGGCGAGACGCTACACTTTTTCAATAATTCTAACGGAATTGCTATCTATAACAAGAAGAAAGAGCTAGAGCGTAGTAGAGTTTCCGAGAAGACGCTAATTGAAAACGACAACTACTGTCAGCTATCTCTGTTAGATTTGTTCGAACGACACAGACCGCTCGAGGTCGTAAGAATCGAAACTAGATACAATTCGCGTCGCGCCATAAAGGCAATATTGGCGAAAGTCGGCGAGGATTCAGACAAAATCTGTTTTAATGAACTCTTTAACATAGAGCTCGCACGCAAGATTCTTCGATACGAGTTCGGCCGCATTGCTGAGACTAACCTCGGACTTTCCGAAGCAGTAGCGACCGCACCCGAAGAGTTTATTAAAGATTTAAACATCAACAATCCCGAAATTAAGCCAAATCAAAAGCTGATAGCGTTAGCCATTCATGAACTTATAAAGGACACTGGCTGCCGCGAGATTAGGAACTTAATTCAAGCTACGCCAACGCAATGGTCGAGAATAACCAAGATAATCGACAATATAGTTTTCACTAAGCATAGAAACTCTGCATTTGACGTTATTTCAAGAGCAATCGAAGAGTTTGAACCAATAGACCTAGAATCTTACGGAATCAAAACAGTATCCTAAAATCACCGATTCCATTGAATCGCAACTAGACTTATTTAAGGTTTAGAGTATGATTGTACATAACATGAGCGAACCAAGATATCGGTTCAATAACACTTCACGCGCCATGGCGCTATCTAGACGCTTTCCTGAAAGTTTTACAGAAGAGCCACCAATAAAACGGAATGCAATTCTATTCGCACGCGTCTCCACTGCTAGGCAGGAAAAAGAAGGCTTATCTCTTGACGAAATCCAGCTCCCGAAAATGCGAGACTATGCCACAAGGCAAGGTTTAAATATCGTCAAAGAATACAAAGTCGGCGAAACCGGCGGACAATACAAGGAACGTAAGCGCTTTAATGAGATGATAGAGTATTTTCGCGATCACGAAGAAATCACAGATCTAATCGCCTTTCGTGCCGATCGTATTTCCAGGAACTTTCGCGATGCCGTACTTATCGATGAGTTAATGCAAAAATACGACAAGCATATTCACTGCGTCGATGAGAATATAGAGCTTAGCAAAGATAGCCGAGCGGCCATCTTGACTAACTGGAACGTAAAGATGTTCGTCGCTCAGGAATACCTGAATCGCATCAAAGAAGACGGCGTCAATACGAAATATACCAAACTAGACCGCGGCGAGCTTCCATGGAGCGCACCTTTCGGGTATGAGCATAAGGTTATTCAATTAAAACCGAAGATTAAGACCGTTGTCCCACTCGAGCCTAACGCCACGATCGTAAAGCAAGCTTTTCGGCTCTACGCAAGTGGGAGCTATTCGGTTAAGACACTCACTAGATATATTAACCGCAAATATGGGCTTAGAATCGCATCTAGCAACGTTCAATGCTGGCTTCGCAACAGATTCTATATAGGCTACATTTTAGATCGAAAAACTGGCGATTATTATCCGCATAACTACGAACATTTAATAGATACCGATCTATTTGACGCAGTTCAGGATATGCTAGATGGACACAGAGTTATGAGACGAAGATTGGACGGCTCAACAGACGCGCCTTATCGAGGCTTAATCCTTTGCGCAGACTGCGGTTGTACTTATACCCCAGATTTCAAGACAAAACGCTACAAATCAGGCAAAGTTAGTCACTTCAAGTATTATCACTGTACTAACGCCAAACATAAACATGAGAAGATTGTGTGTATTAAGGAGGAAGTTATCGATGAAGCTATCCGCGAAGTGCTTAGGCAGTTGAAGCTACCTGACGAAAAAATAGAAGAACTCCGCCAAGAGCTCGCTGAACTGCACAACCAGAAAACGGATTTCTATAATGCAGAAAGAAAAGAGCTTGTAAGACGCAGGAAGAAGCTACAAGAGCGTCAAAGGAACGCCTACGATGCCTTAATGGACAAGAGTATTACTCTAGACCTTTATAACGAAAATAATAAGCGCTACAAAGCGGAACTTGCCGAAATCGAACAAAAAGAAAAGAAACTAGACGGTGCCGACTCGAACTACTATGATACGGTCGGAACTCTGTTAGATGTCTTTGAGAGAGCGGATCAGATTTTCGAACAAGCTGAAACGGAAGATAAAAAAAGACTCGTCGGTTTTCTACTATCGAACCTACGAGTTTCTGGTAATTTAGTCGAATTAACACCGAGAGAACCATTTAAAACGCTTCTTTTGGACGTTAAGCGACCCTTATGGCTGGGGATGAGGGATTCGAACCCCCGAATGGTGGGACCAGAACCCACTGCCTTACCACTTGGCGAATCCCCAACGGTCTTAACTATTTTAATACAATCATTTCAAAAATGCAAAAGAGCGTTATTCCAGAATATGGTATGATAGAATAGAATAAAAGCATAAGAACTACAAACAGGAAAACTAGGGTGGAACATAATAATACAGACCTAAAAACCTATCATTCACTTGATTCCGTTGAGGAAGTCGAGGAATTTTACCAGGCAATCCGTCGCGAACGCCTAACGCATAAGCTATCGCCTAATCGTCCGTATTGCTATTGGACAATTGAAACTTACGACAAATCTAATGGCATTAGAGGTGGTGGAGGCCTTGGTGTCCTAGCGGCCGATATGCGTCGCGTGGCCGAGCAGTTACAAGTGCCTTTTGTGTTAGTGACGCCCTTTTACCCATGGGAATCGCATCAGAAAATGCAGAACATGGAGCAAATCGATTATCACGAAGAGCGTAACTATCGAGAATTTGGTTTTAATTACGTTGATAAGGTACGTATTAAAACATCAACTAGCTCAGTAGAGCTTGACGTTGTCGAAAAACAGCTTGGTTCCTCCCGCTTCTTATGTATTACAGAGCCAAATTTTGGCGAACTTTATTCTGGCGAATCGGGATCAGACCATCGTCTCTATCAGGAAGTCGCCCTAGGTTTTGGCGGTTACCAGGCATTAAAATTAGTCGGCCTTCGCCCTGCCGTTATTCAGCTAAACGAAGTTGCAACATTTTTCGCAGCAGTAGCACGCCTCGACGAGTTAGTTAGCTCAGGCATGGACTTTTATGAAGCTGTCGTTTATACGAGGAAGCATACTTTGTATACTAACCACACTCTCGTTCAGGCGGCTGAGGCGACTTTCCATTACAGTCAGTTTGAGCAGTATGTCTTCCCTAATATTAAATCTGTGGCGGTGAAGCGATGGTTATCAGATAAGTTTACCGATGGGATGATTAGACTTTCTACTCCGACTGTAGAGATCGCAGAATTGCGTAGTGGTGTTTCTATTCTACATGCAAGAGTCGCCAACTACCGTGATATTAATGGTGCAAAGATTAAATTCAAGAGCGTCACGAATGGTATCCATATGCGCACTTGGGTACTCCCAGAGATTATGAATTTTTATCGCGAGCATGGGGTGCTTGATCGTTTTGATCTTCCTGCTACGCGTGGCTTCGAAGAAGCAGTTGATGCCATTACGGCCACACAAATTCGCAACCTAAAAAGTCTCGGTCGTAAAAAATTGAATGAGATTTTGCAGCATCGTACCGATCAATACGGAAACCAAATTCATATTCCAGAAGACGCCTTCTTGTTCGATTTCAAGCGCCGTTTCGTAGATTACAAGAGGCCAACCCTGCCATTCAACGATCCAGATCGCCTAGCGCGCATTCTTCAGGACAATAATGCGCACTACATCCTAGCAGGTCGCGTACATATGGGCGATTCGAATATGTTCGGTAAGTTAATGAATACTTTACATTTAATTAACAGTCACCCAATCCTCCGCGAGCGCGTACACTACTTGCCGGATTACGATGAGGAACTAGGCCTAGGCTTATCGCTAGGCGCCAATAGCTCAATCAATACACCTATCGTCGGCCTTGAAGCTTGCGGTACGAGCTGGATGAAAGATATTGCAAACATGGGTCTCCTAATCTCCACTCATGATGGCGGCGTAGCGGATCGTAGCTCAGACAACTACCTAACTATCGAAGGCAAGAACGAGGAGCAAGAAACTGAGAACCTTTACAAACAGATGGAAGTTGCCGCAAAAGCATGGCATAACGACCAGGAGCTAGAATATTGGATTCATAAAGAGCTTAAAGCATACCTTGACGTTTGTTCCGGCTCACGTATGATGCGTGATTATCTGAACTATTTGTTCTAAAAAGCACTAAACCGGTATTTGCAAAAATGCCGGTTTTTTGATATACTCTTGACAAGAGTCCGAAAGGACTATTTTTAATGGGAGTAATTAATGGCAAACGTAACCAGAATTAAAGCGAAGGACGACGGCGCAAAGAATAAAGCCGACAAGTCCGATGATGCAGAAATTACTCGCAAGGTCACCATCAAGGCCAAGAAAAGCGAGAACAAAAAGGTCCGCGCCAAAGAAAATGCGGAAGCCAAAAAAGCAGCAAGAGCCGAGAAAAAGGCCGAAAGAAAAGCCGCAAATCAAGGTAAAAAAGTATTTATTCTTTTCCGCCCATTTGCCGCAATCGGTCATTACATCAAAGAATCCTTCCAGGAAGTGCGCCAAGTACGTTGGCCGGACCGCAAGTCAACCTGGAAAATGACACTGTCAGTAGTGTTATACGTTATCTTGATTGCAACAATCATCATGCTACTAGATGCGTTCTTTACCTTTATCTTTAGTAAAATATTAAGCAACGTTTAGGAGAATTTACAAAATGGCAGTTAACCGTTATGATGGATCTCGCGCATGGTACGCTATTAGTACCTACTCGGGTTATGAAGATAAGGTTGCAGATTCCATCAAACAACGTATCGGTAGCGTCGATCTTGCAGATAAAATATTTGACGCTATCGTTCCAAAGGAAAAACAAATCGAAATCAAGAACGGCAAGCGCCGCGTCGCTGATAAAAAAATCTTCCAGGGGTATGTATTAGTGGAAATGTGCCTCTCGGACGAAACCTGGTATATCATCCGAAATACGCCTGGCGTTACTGGCTTCGTTGGTACCGGCACACAGCCAACGCCAGTCTCGAATAAAGAAATCGAAAAAATCAAGAAACGTATGGGCGTTGAAGATCCGAAGTTTACCGTCAACTACGAGATTGGCGAAGTCGTCTCGGTCACCGACGGCCCGTTCAAGGGCTTTGAGGGTACTATTTCCGAAATTGACGCCAATAAGGGCAAACTCAAGGTACTCGTCTCGATGTTTGGTCGCGAAACCGCCGTCGAGCTCGATGCCTTACAAGTTAAGAAAATTGACGACTAAAGTATCGTGAGGAGCCATAATAATGGCTCCTTTTTGCGCATTTAAAAAATCCCCGGGAAAACCGGGATTGGTCTTGTCAGTACGGGGCGGCTCGCATTAGAGCTCAAACATTTGAAAGTTTGTATGGCGGAACGCATCTTTTATCGTAATAAGTGTGGAAAACTGATGACTCAGCTATCGCGGTGGCGAGATCGTGAACCAGGATACAATATTCACTATTGTAATTAAACTCGTTTATGAACGCCACGAGAAAATCAACCAACACTCGGCCAAGTAAATCTCTTTCTATGGCGTCGCCATAGGCTGCGGCTTTCCTGACGGCATCTATCGATTTCTTTAGGTGCGGAGAAAACGACGACTCGTCAAGTTCGCCTCGATATCCAGTCTTAAAGATGAAAGCTTCCCGAAGGAATGTTTCCAGATTTATCTTGACGGGCTTTAGCTCGCCAAATACTGGATAGTAGAACGACTTAATCTCATGGCCGCTCTCGGTAAACATATAGGTTACGTTTATCATTGAGTCGATCATGTCCGTAAACTCGGGAGCGTTGGCTTCGATATCTTCATCACTCATTTTGACCGCGAGTGCGTCTCGTACTGCCTGCACGAGGTAGTCATTGGTTCCATACGCGTGC
>JAIKZA010000046.1 GCA_024682595.1 Candidatus Saccharimonadota bacterium
AGCAAAAAAGTCAAAGTCGTTTCCCAAAAAGACGTCGAGACGGCTGAAGCCGGCCTAGAGGGTGAGGGTGAATCCGATGCTCGCGAGGAGCTTGCTAGCCAATTCAGCAACGAATACTTACTAATCGAGAAGAGCTTCACGGCAACTGGCGACAAAATAACCGCATCTCCATCTATTAATGAGGAAGTAAAAGACGGAATCAAACCGAAGGTCATTAAGGAAATTAAATATACTATTTTTGCCGTAAAACGTGATGATCTTAGTAAATTTATTGAAGCGAAAACAGAAATTGGCGACGATACGCAAACTATCTACTCGACTGGCGTATCGAGTGAAGACGGCGAAGACAATAAAGTCTATATCGACTCCTTCAAGAAAGAAGACAACAAATACGTTGGTAGGCTAAAGACCGTCGTAAAAACTGGTCCAGAAGTCACCGAACAGATGATTTCTGACAAGTCGCTCGGCAAAAAGATAGGCGAAGTGCGGTCACACCTAAAATCAATAAATGGCATTAGCGAGGTGAATGTTGATACTTCATACTTCTGGGTAACTTCCGTACCGAGCGACCCGAATAAAGTTACCTTCGAGATAACAGTAGAATAATGCGCATTTTAGCTTTAGATATTGGCACTAAGCGCATTGGCGTAGCATTTGCGGACACGAAAGTCCGCATTGCTATTCCGCGTGGCATGATCCCAGTTGATGGCAACGAGATGGCCGAAATTGCCAAGCAATTTCGACTTGAAAAAGCCGACTTAATCGTATCGGGATTGCCTCGTAATAATCAAGGGGAAGAAACGGAACAGACAAAAATAGTAGATAATTTCATTATAGCACTAAAAGACTATTTTGTCAAGCATGAGCAGAAAGAACCTCTTGTAAAATTTCAGGACGAATCGCTTACATCTGTGATGGCCGAGGCGCATTTCGGAGATAATATTAGTCGTGCCGAACGCGAAGCGGGAAAGGTTGACGCTGAAGCGGCGGCAATTATTCTGCAAGATTTTATTGAGAGTGTAAATTTTAATGATTTAGAAAAGGAGTTAAATGGAACAAAATAGTCTACCGGGCAAAAAGAAGCATAAAGGTCTTCGTATTTTTGGTTTCATCTTGCTGTTTTTCTTAGCGTTAGCAATTGCGGTGGCCATCTTCTCGGTGCTTTGGTATAAAAAACAAATCACTGCCATCGAGGCTGAAAAATGCGCCGGCGAGAACTGCCAAACTTCGAGCTTTGTAATTGATGAAGGCGAATCTACGACGAGTATTGCCAATAAATTAGAGCAAGAGGGCATTATTAGATCGGCTCTAGCTTTTCGCGTCTATATGAAGCTCGAGGCAACGGATCAAACTTTGAAAACTGGCACTTATACACTATCCAAAGATATGGACGTGAAGGAAATTGTCAAAAGATTCAACGAAGGAGCAAAAGCTAAGACTTTTCGGATTACTTTCCTACCTGGCGGCACTATGACTGCGGTGCGCGAGTGTCTATTGGAAGCTGGTTATAAGGCCGAAGAAATCGAT
Source organism: Candidatus Saccharimonadota bacterium (assembly GCA_024682595.1). GTDB lineage: Bacteria > Patescibacteriota > Saccharimonadia > Saccharimonadales > Saccharimonadaceae > UBA2834. The sequence goes on from JAIKZA010000046.1 coordinate 1,528, forward strand.
GCGGCTTTCAAGAAACAATACGATCATCCGTTATTAAAGAGTAAACCAGCTAGCGCATCGCTCGAAGGTTATGTTTATGGTGATACTTACGAATTCTATGCTAGCGCCTCCGTTGAAGACGTCCTAGTGCGTACTTTTGATGAAATGTATCAAGTGGTTGAAGATAACGGTCTTGAAGCAAAGTATAAGTCCAAGGGCCTCACGCTCCATCAAGGCATTACGCTCGCCTCGGTCGTGCAAAGTGAAGCAGGTGTAATGAGTGCGGCGGATCAGCAGACTGTGGCGCAAGTATTTCTGACGCGCCTTTCGAAAAATATCGTGCTTGGCTCCGATGCGATTATTGCGTATTACGCCAACCAGGCTAATCCTAATCGCGATAAGTCCGATATGTCATATCTAGAAACTACGCCTTGCCCATGGAATTCGCGCAAATGCCAAGGGCTTCCGCCTACGCCGATTTCTAGTCCAGGCAAAACGGCATTATTAGCAGTAGCTAACCCAAGTAATACGGACTATCTATATTTCATTTCAGGTTATGACGCCGACGGCAAGGTCAAAATGCACTATGCGCACACTGCCGCGGAACACGAAGCGAACATCCGTAATTATTGTGGCGACCTGTGCAAGATACTCTAGTAAAAAGTACTATGGTATAATAGAAGAGGCTTTTAGCTAGCATAAGCATATTGTGCCAGCTTAGGCTCGCTACGGTGGGGGTAGCGTCGTTTAGTTATGAAAAGATTCCAACTTTTAATTACGAAATTATTACCATACACAATTGCTTTCGCAGTGATTTTGGGTGTAATGATTTATGGTTCGCGCATGACGGACGAGACGATTCGTACGCCGATTGCGGCTAATTTTGGCAATTCGGATTTTAAGATTACGTCCGACCAAGTTTCCGAATCTTATACGGTTGCCAATATTGCTAGCTCAGTTTCGCTTCCGTCAACTACGACTATCAACGAGAGCTACGTTACGGTCAACACTCTCTATGAGACTACTGGTACTACCGATACTACCAGTAGTCAAATTATTGATAAACCAAACATTATCGACACCTCCAGCTATTCGCGCGGCGTCATTAAGCATACTGTAATTGCCAATGAGACGATTACTGCTATCCTCGTGAAGTATAATCTTGTAAATGTGACCAAGAACCAGGTTCGCTGGAGTAATGGTCTCAAAACCGAAGCCCTCAAAGAGGGTGCTACTTTATATCTTCCAAGCGTTCCCGGCATCGTCTATAAGGTCAAAAAAGGTGATACGATCGACGGCATCGTGAAGAAATATCAGGCCAATAAAGAGGAGATGATTTCTCGCAACGATCTTGAAGATTCGGAATTGACGGTTGGCTCCTTGGTATTGCTCCCAGGTGGTACACTTCCCGAAAAAGAACGCCCAGAATATGTCGCGCCAAAACCTGTAACAACCTATAGGCCCACTTATAACTATTCATACTCTGGCGACTCTGGCGATCGACACAATATGGTCGAAGTTGGTAGTTACGCCTATTGGAGTTCGGTATACTACAAGACTTCTGGGCAGGGCAACCCTGGCGCTTTTGGCAACTGTACCTGGTTTGCGTGGTATTGGCGTCGCAATAATATGCCATCGAATTACTGGCTTCCAAAGGGCGCTATTGGCAACGCTAGCTCTTGGCTCTATACTCTTGGCGGGTCCTATAAGACCGGCCGTACGCCACAATACGGCGCCGTAATGCAGTCTATGGGTGGATATTATGGTCACGTTGGCATTGTCGTAGGCGTTGATACAGGAAAATCTATTACTATTCAAGAGATGAACTATGCTGGACCGAACGGTATGTTTAATCACGTTTATCAGTCAACCATGAACTGGTCTGACGCTCTCAAGTATAACTATATTTACGAACACAAATAGTCCGCCGCACTTTGATAAAGAGTGCAAAATATGTTAAAATATAATCATTATGTTTGTTGATACAGCGAAAGTTTATATTAAAGCCGGCAAGGGCGGGAATGGCGCAATTTCTTTTCGCCATGAAATCTATATTCCAAAGGGAGGCCCAGACGGTGGTGATGGTGGCAAGGGCGGCGACGTGGTTTTTGTTGCCAGTAAAGATTGCGACACCCTAATAGACTTTCGTTTCCAGCCGAAACTAATCGCCGAAGACGGCAAAGCTGGCTCTGGCCAGAAATCCTCCGGTAAATCCGGCAAAGATTTAATCGTAAAAGTACCGATTGGCACAGTCGTTAAGCGCGACGGCGAAGTAGTAGCCGATCTTACTCGCGACGAAGAGCGCGCAATCGTTGCGCATGGTGGTGATGGCGGTTATGGCAACTGGCATTTTCGCTCCAGTACGCGCCAAGTTCCAAAGATTGCCGAGCTCGGTAATCCCGGTGAGGCCTTCGATGCCGAGTTAGAACTAAAACTCTTGGCCGATGTTGGTCTAATCGGCTTTCCAAATGCTGGCAAGTCTACTTTCCTTTCCGTAGTTAGTAATGCTACCCCCGAAATTGCCGATTATCCATTTACTACTATTACGCCAAATCTCGGTGTTGCCAAAATCGACGACCACGGTATTTTGATTGCGGATATTCCGGGGCTGATTGAGGGCGCATCTGAAGGTAAAGGCCTTGGCGATCGTTTCTTGCGTCATGTTGAGCGTACGAAGGTACTGCTTCATCTGATAGATGTCTATAATGATGACGCCGGCAAGGCCTACGCGGACATCCGTGCAGAACTTGCTAATTATTCTGCCGAGCTCGCTGAGCGTCCAGAACTAGTCGTTCTTACCAAGACTGAAGGCGTTGATGAGGAAATTGTCGGAATGCAGATGAAATCCATTTTGGATCGAAATCCTGATGCAAAGATTATGAAGATCTCCGCTTCCGCCCATCAAGGTCTTACGGAAGTATTGCGTGAGTTGTGGCAAATAATCGAGGCATCCAAAGTGGAGGCTACGCAAGATGTCGAAGAAGAAGTTGAAAATATTCCAGTAATCACGCTAGAACAAACCGAACGCAAGCATCGCCCGCGCCACGAGCGTTATCAAAAAGGTGATCACAACACGATTATTACGCTTGACTCGATGGCAGACGCGGAAGATGAATTCAGCGAATTTGACGATTAGCGGTAAAAATACAACATCTTTTTGCCGCAAACCCCTTGACGTTTATGCTTAAAATTGCTTTAATAGATTCAAGCTGGTACGCTTCATGGGGTTCCACTGAAAATGTGGAAAGTGTGGAGACTAGAAACAAAAATAAACAGCGGATTAAAACAAACCAATGTGCCCCTGGGTGGGCGCGTAACAGCGAAAAAGAACCGAAGCAATTCGGTTCTTTTTACGGCGAAGACAATCGTAGCTAACGGACACTTGTTATATAATTAGCTTATGTATACCGAGCAAGATATTATTAAAAAAATCAGATCAAACCATCGGAAAGAAATCTTTTCGTATGCCTTAACGATGCTAATTATGCCGTCGATGTTTTTACTCACGTTTTGCGCCATACCGGGTGCAATGAAGCAACTGGCTGTTGCCATTGTGCTACTAGCAATCGGCGTAATAGCAAGCTTCATCGTTGATTATTTTATTATTTGGAAACGCTTTATTGCTCCAGCTATAAACGATAGTGTCGTAATGAATGATCCAGTTTTCCGTGTTTTTAAGGACGTGAAACAATTAACAAAAGTTATCAATGAAATCGCCAAAGACAAGGCGGCGTATGAACATGATGGATTTCGCTTCAACTACAGGTATATTGTCGACCTAGATAATCCTAGTACTATCATGCGTCTGGAGGATATTACGAATTCGTATGTAACGGGCGATGCGCATAATACGGACGGCAAAATGCTTGTCGTCGAGGATTGCTTCAATCGCACGAGCCATTTTAGTTTAAGTAGCGACAAAGAAGCCGCCATGCATGTTTGTCGGCTAATATACGAACAGAGCCCGCGACTAAAAGATAAAAAACTAAAAGACGATTCTGTAGTAACGGAGCTTTAGTATTCTAGGCGTAGCGTACGATTAATAGACCACCTTGGCGAATCGGCATCGGTTCGCTCTCTGTCCAATCTATTACCGTGGGCGGAATATTGCCGTCCGACTCGCCTTCGACGATGCTGTCGACCTTTGGAAATACTTCGGCAACATCTTTGCCGCTACGGCAAGGCGCCTCGCCGTGAGGAGTTGCGCCTATGGCTAACAGCGGTCCAGTTGCGCGTATAAGCTCTAGTAGGTATTTGTGTTCAGGGATTCTAACTCCGATTGTTTCGAAATGATCAAAATAAGGATGCTTTAATGCTCGATGCTTTGGTAGGATTAAAGTAAGTTCGCCAGGGAAGTAATGTCGTGCCATATTGAGCGTCTTGCGGTCGATGGATGCATATTTCTTGATGTCATCCACGTCGGCAACTAGTAATGTTAGGATTTTTGCACTATCAATTTGGCGATTTTTAATATCTAATAGTTTACGAATAGCTACTGTATTGTCTAATTTGACGGTTAAGCCATAGAAGTTTTCGGTTGGAACAGCCAAAACATCGCCCCTGTTTAGGGCCTTTTTGGCATCCTCTATTCTTTTTTGCGAAACATACCTCATAACCACCTCATTATAGCACAAAAACGCAAAAAAGTCAAGATAAGATTACTGCTAGAGCTATGCTAAAATTAAGAAAAGCTAATGCTAAAAAGGAAATATGAGCAAGTTGAATTATAAAGGCCCAGTAGTACTGGTCGTTATGGATGGCGTGGGTCTATCCGACAATGAAAAGTATAACGCCGTAAAGCAGGCACATCTTGAAACATTGCATTCGCTAATGGAGAAAT
>JAIKZA010000014.1 GCA_024682595.1 Candidatus Saccharimonadota bacterium
GATGAGTAACAGACCAAGTAGGCAACATCTGTTTCGCCCGGCGTTCTAAAAACGCCGGGTTTTTATTATGTCGTAAAAAGTTTGCATTTTTAGTATGCTTGTGCTACAATCTAGTTGGGATAAGCGCCCCCCCGCTTATCCCTTTATTGTTATTTTAAGGTGTTTTACAATTTGGGGCATTAGCTCAGTTGGATGTGCGAGGCGCTTGTCGCCGAGTAGAGTCAAAAACCGCGCCACCGGCGCTCTAGTCAACTGAATTAATGAATATTTACAATTTGGGGCATTAGCTCAGTTGGCTAGAGCGCCTGCTTTGCAAGCAGGAGGTCAAGAGTTCGAGTCTCTTATGCTCCACCAAATGTAGATACGTAGGCAATCTGCAATTTTGAACTTGGAAAAGTCCAAAATAACAGATTATTTTTTGTGTTTAAGCATAAGTGAAGAATTGAGAAAATTTATGAGAACTTTTTCAAAATGTAAGAATCCGAACTCCCTAAATCTAGGCCTTTTATCTTAAAAATGTCCAAAAAGTCTAAAATGTGGTTTTAGGCCATTTGTAGCTCGAACTGTACTGGCGAATGGTAGCGTAGGTAATGCTGTTCGCGTTGGTTGTTATAGAAATAGGTGTAGGAGTCTAGCTCTTTTCTGAACTCGGCTTCGCTTTTGAAGCCGTTCCTGTAAATGCATTCTTTCTTTAAAGTGTGGAAGAAAGCTTCGGCGACGGCGTTATCGTGAGGAGCACCGGGATGAGAGAATGATTGCGTAATGCCGAAGTGTGCTGCAATTCTGCTCATAGAATATGAGGTATATGCTCCGCCATTGTCCGTATGTAGAATTAGGCCGCGACTAGGCCGTTCTTTTCGTACCGCTTCTTTAATGGTTCTGGTGGCGAGATTGGTGCTGGGGTTCCTGCCGTAGTTATATGCTAGGACTTTTCGGGAATATAAGTCTAAGTAGACGCAGATATACATACGTCGGCCATTTAGATCGAAGCAGGTTATGTCGCTGACCCAGACAGTATTCGGCTCATGGACGTCAAACTTTTGCCTGAGTCTGTCGATGCGCCTTTGCTCGATGGCCTTCTTGTAGTTAGCTTTGCTGTCGATTTGGATTGGGAATAGGCCCATTTCGCGCATGAGCTCAGAGACGAGCTTTTCGCTAATTGCAATCCCTTGTTCTTGAAGTGAGTGACGGACGCGTTTGACGCCATAAGTCTGGCGACTATTATTGAAGATTTCCGAGATCTTACTGGATAGCATGGCGCGACGCTCAATGAACCAGGCCTTTTCGTTTTTATTGCGGAGTAGATGGTTATAGTAGGTGCCGGTAGGCAAAGAAAAAGCGTCACACAATTCGTGGACGCTATATTTGCCGTATTGGGTATCAATTTTTTGTTTCTTATCCTTGATTCTGAGCTCCTGGAAGAACGATGAATTATGCAGGATTCTAATTCGTTTTCTAACTTCTTAATCCTGTCGTTGGCGAGCTGGAGGTCTTTCAGTCTCACGGTGCCATATTTATTCTTCTTTTCGGTATATGGTCGCACCCATGAGTAGAAAGTACTCTTGGCGCAATCGTACTCTCTGCAGATATCTTTAACCTTTTTGCCTTTATGGTAGTCCCGAACAGCGAGGATCCTTTGTGTTTCAGGCTTTCGTTTCATAATGTATAACTCCTTTTGTCTAGTTCTATCCTAGAAGAAGGAGATAGCGCAAGCACAAGGATATTAGATGGAAGCTTAGAGTTGTCTGTAATTCCAATAATGGCGTTTAATAACTGCGGGCGACATAGTGGTCCGAGTGATAAATTCGCTCATAGATTATGTCTGGAGATTAGACAAAACTATTATTACGCATGCGCCTAGCGCTAGTGGGGCGCCGTATATGATTACGCCCCAGAACAACCCCTTCATGTCGCGCCACCAGGTAGGAATACTCTCTTCTGGGATAACACGATTGGGGTTATCGACATAATATAATTTAATCGTTTTTGGCGGTAAATTGCGACCGCTATAGCGGTATATCATATTCTCCCCATTGACGGAATACACATATTCGCAACGGTAGCGTTCGTCTTCGCGTAATCTGTAGTTTTCCGCATCGTATTTTACGTTATTGACACCAATCACCTCGTGGCCAAGGCGTTTGGCTTTTTCGATTCTATAATCTTTCTTGTGGGGCTTGAGTTTAATCATTACAACAATCAGTAGGGCCTGAGTTATAAGCCAGGTAATAACCCCGGCAATTATTGGGGGCGACATCAAGTTATTCAGTTCATCAGTTGGTTGCATATTCTTCTAGTTCTTATAGTTTCACTTTCTATTTGGGATATGTGTATATGAATTAGTGCGTTGGGGATATATGGAAGCCCTTGATTTTTTCTCCGTTCGCAATGACGTCAATTGTGAAGCCGTTTATATTGTTATATTTATAGCTGAAATAATCGTTATTCTTTGAGTTATAGACCTCGTTTGCCTCTCGACCAAAATACTTTTTTATCTCATCATAATTATTTTCTTTAATCTCGAATGGTTTTGAATTAAAGGAGAAACCATCGTTGCTAAGGCTGATTATGTCTAGCTCAAATTCAGAACGTGCAATCTTCATATTGTCGCCTTGTTCAACGGAGTAGCCAACTACTCCTTCAATTTCGATAGCCATTTTGCCAGTCTTTGCGCCTTCAAAGTATAATCGTTTTGATGTGGGCGCGGGTGTTTTGAAGAATGTGTCTAGATCGGCGTTGTTAATTTGAGTTTTCTTGAAGCCGTCACTCGCATCAATGAAGTATATGTCGTAACCGGCATCAATAAAGCCCCGTACGACCTTTTCGGCATTGTTTTCCACTAATATGGTTTTACCATCGACTCCAATGGTGAATTCGCCGTTTTTATTATCAATTCCTTTGTTATTGTCTTCCTTACTGTCTTTTGAGCTGGCACTTGAACTACCGTCTTTTCCGCCTTCATTGGAGTTGTTATTGCCGATTACGATAATTAGGACTATGGCGCCGATAATAATCGCTAAAATTGCAATTATTATGCCAATAATCAAGCCAGTCTTTGGTTTTTGGGGAATGGACTGAGTTGGCGCCTCGCTTTGTACTGGCGTCGATTGTGGAGTGGTAGTTGGTGCGGGAGCTGCGTTGCCCGCAAAAGTGTCATTGTTCATGGAGTGATTATAGCATAAGCTTTGATATGGTTCGGGCTTTTGGCCACTTGCTGTCAGAATTAGTCCAATTTTACAGAGGCAAAAGTACGAATTACATATATGCGGAAAAACTGAAAACTGATGTGAGATTTCCTAAAACGAAGAGTTCCGAGCCCCTCGTTTTTCTATCCCTCCCTGTTAAGCTGGACTTTTTACCGAAACAACCTTTCGCTCGAATTCGTTCAGGCGTTTAGTGATGCTAGCTCTTACCTCGTCGGAGTCGGAGTCTTCCTCGGTATTAATGGTAGCTTCGCCATGCCACATATATGACACTAGTGTTCCGAAGCTGAGCGATAAGGATCCCCAGAGTGCTACCCGACTCGTCTTTAGGCCGGCAACGAGGTAGATGAGTGGGGCTTGATTGCGATCGTTAGATAACTTAAAGAACGCAATCCCGGTCACTTTCCCGTGTTCGTCCTGGGCAAGGTGCCCGAATAGATATCTGGTTTTGTCCGAAGAAATGCTGCCATATAGCTCATCGCAATAGCCAGAAAATAACCCATCGTCTTCGACGATTATTTTCCCCTTTGAAGGAAGGGTCTGGCTGTGACCATTTTCCTTTCTGCGTAAAATTGCCCTCAATTGAAAAGATCTTGCTCATTATGCGTTTTACCACCTCCTTATAATCCATGAGCTCATTATAGCTCTATAAGATTTGTCGCTATATGTCAATACGCCTATAGGAGGTGTCTGAGTAAAAAATAGTATCAAGACAGGATTGGCGTAATGCCTTTAGCAATAAATACGACAGCTAGGATAATAGCTCCAATAATAAGGATTATGCTGGCGACTATATCAATGTAAATAATTCAGCGAAAGATGTCGGTAATAATACGTACCCATGTTTTCTTGTGGGAAAGGCTCTTCTTGAATAGTTGATATTTGGTTGAAATAAATTCGGCCAATATGCCAACTAGCAGCCAGAAAATGCCATGAGCTAATGTAATGTAAGGGATATAAGGCAGTATGAGCGCAAATACCCCCACTGTTAGAACGATAGGCCAAAATATAGCTAGAAAGAATATAGCACCCATAGGAATCCTTGTTTATTATTTTGTGGCGGCACGATAGGGCCGTTACTAGTTTTATTTAGGCATATTCGATATTACCATTCAATTACGTGAATAGGTGATTATTATATTATTCTGCTTCCATGTCTTCCAGTAGCTGTTCTCGGTCGGCGCCATGTGCCACTAATGTGTCAAAATGTTCTCGAATTTCGCTATTAGTCAGATTAAAGACAATCCAGCCAATGTCTGCGCCATGTGCCGTAAGAGTGTCGAGATTTTTAATGATATCGCTTATATTCATTTCTATAATTAGGCGATCAGTATCGACATTATGAGTAAGGAAGATGTCGAGGCATTCGGCTATTTCTTTAGGGTTGAGTTCGAGGGCGATGCTGTTGACGTCGGCACCGAAGGTGAGTAGTTTGTCCAAGTTGTCAATTATATCTTTGGAGCTTGCGCCTGAGGCGATTTGATTGATATTAGCGCCGTAAACCATGAGAGCGTCGAGGTAATGAACGGCGTCGTCGTCTAGTCGCGATACGAGTTGATTAATATTGGCGCCATGGGCCATTAGAAAATCGAGGTTGTTGGCTACATCTTTTGAGTCGAGGTGCGAGCAAAGCTGCTCAATAGTGGCGCCGCGGGCAATTAAATCGTCGAGGTTCTCGATAATATCTGCCGAGTCGAGATGGGGGTGAATTTGCTCAATAGTGGCGCCGCGGGCAATTAAATCGTCGAGGTTTTCGATAATTTGATAAGAGTGAATTTTGCTGACGAGTTGATTTATGGTTGCATCGTGCGCAATGAGAGTATCGAGGTTTTCTACGATATCATCTGAATAGAGCCAGTTGATGATTTGATTAATGCTGATATTGTGCCGGATAAGGCCGTCGATATTATTAATGATTTTGCTAGATTGCATCTTGGCAGTGCTGCTGATATCTTCGCCATTTTGGAGGGGGATAACGATTTCTCTCATAAATACTATGCGCGGGTCGGTACTGTTATATGTATCTAACGTATGAAAATCGCCATTGATGAAATCAATATCTTCTTGACTAAGATCTTCTCCGCTCTGCCATTTGCGATCGATTGCGATTAAATGCTTCTTGTCTGCAAAAGCTTCTAGAAAATCTTCCCCGCCCGGAAACTCTTTCGCTTTTTCTTCAACTATAGGTACTAATGAATCGTTTAGGGCTTGACCTTCTTGTAGGCCAGATATTTCGGCGACCTTCCCATTCGTGTCTAAACGAATAGATGCGCAGGCGCTTGCTGAGGGGATTTCGGTTTTTGGATCCATGAGATGAAAGAGGATAAACTTTGCCTTGCTGTCTGCATCGGGATCGTTTTCACCAAGATAATCTCCGTATTCTAAATAGTTGCGTCCAACTGCGGGGCTGGCGATACACCACGGTGTACCATCGGCGGCGACGGCTAGTTTTTCTTCATCGCCCAGGTTATATTCAATCCACTCGCCATGTATATCTTTGGTTTCTTTCGGAACTTCGACAATGTTACGGTCTTCTAGGAGGAATTTTGAGTATAGTTTGTTAAAATTTCCACTTTTAACTAGTGCTGACAACTCTGCGTCTTGGTTGTCATTTGCGTTATTCGGTTTGGAGTCGTAGAAATTCATAACGGCCTGAAAGACTTTGCCTAGCGATGCTTGGTCAAGGTGTGGATACGGGGCGACCGAAGCAGTATCTCGTTTGGTAAATTGTCTTCTTTTGCTGTTAAAAACGCCCATTTTAGATACGCCGTCGAGTGCATATAGCTTAAACCAGGTAGGATATGGGCAAGATTCACTTTGGAGGTAGTCTAGCCATGATTCGATAGATTCTCGCTGTCTTTCGGCAATGTCTTTTTGGAGCATTTCTTTTTCGTAATCGTCTAATTTTGTTAGTCTGCCGTCTTGATCTCTCATGATTTGCTCTTGCGCTCGCCAATAGCTTTCGGGGATATCTTTCATGGTCGCGATATGGATGCCAGGTATTTTGGCATCTGGACTACCGTGGACAATTTCGTCTAGGATAGATTTTTCTACATCGTCACCGCCCGCATCTACGGCTCGTTTAATAGCATCTAAGTGCAAATATATTTTGCGTTCAGCGCCATTTATAGAGGATAGGTTTGGGTCTTTCTCGTGTCTTTGTTTCACAAAGGATGTCTCGGCTTCTCCTAGTTTTAGGGGGATTTTGTCCTGGTATGCAATAGATTTCAGCAAGGCTGTACCGATTTTTTGTTGATTGTCGGCGCGTTGCTTGTTGTCGTCGCTTTCCGGAGAAGCGATTCCGCTAGATACTTCGTCTGGGGATTCGTAATTACGGCTCATGGTTATATTATAGCTATTCCTCGGCTGTCGTTGCAATTTTATGGGGTTAGCACGTAAGTGTAGTAGGCGGCGAAGACCATTACCATCATGATGCCTTCGACTCTAGTTAGTTTTTTGCTGCTCCTGCTGCAGAGATAATACATAATGGCGGCGAATAGAACTACGAGCGTATCGATAATATTGAATACAGCGGAGGTGAAGCCACCAAATATTAATGTTGGTAGGCCTAAAACAATACAGATATTAAATATATTAGTGCCAATAATATTGCCGACCGCGAGATCGTGTTCGCCTTTCTTTGAGGCATTTACGGTCATAATTAGCTCTGGTAGCGATGTTCCGATTACGATTATAGTCATAGAGATGATTTTTTGGCTAATGCGTAATTCTTCCGCCAGATACGCGGCGTTATCTACGGCAATGTCGCTGGCGAGCGCGATTAATAATAAAGTAATAACGATATATAAGATGGAGCGGCCGAGTGTGTATTTGGCTTGACGTCGTCTATGGTGTTTCCGACGCTGATGGTTTTTGTCGAAATGGACGGTAACGAAAATGTACAGTAAAAAGAATGCGAACATAATCATGAGGATAATGGCGTCAATTCGCGAGAGTCCATTTATTGCTGCGCCAAATACGGTGTCGTTCAAAGAGACAAAGAAAGTCAAGGTAATAGCAGCCAAGATAGGAAGCTCGTTCTTTACTGTCTGCTCTTTGACGGAAATTGGCGAGACAATAGAGGCGATGCCTACAACGAGCAAGATATTTACGACGCTAGATTCGATAACGTTTGCTAGTGTCATATCGTAGTTCCCTGTCGCCATAGATTTGAAGGATATGGCCAATTCAGGTGCGCAAGTGCCAAAGGCAGCAACCGTGAGTGCGACAAGCATTTTAGGTACGCGCAAATGTGCAGCGAGTGAGCTAGCAGCGTCCACAAAAACATCACTCGCTTTGACGAGTGTAATTAGCTCAATAGTAAGGAGGATGACGTACTGAAATATTATGTTTGTTTTTGGCTTACGCTTATTATTAGATTATCACAAAAAGCAAAAGGTTGTACAATGTAACTATGATAGGTTTCGAGAGTAAAACTCGTATAGCAGTATTTGCATTAATTGGAGTGGCGGCTACAGCTTGTGCAACTTGCTTCATTCTGGCGAGTATCAAGCAACAGGAGCAGAGCCCTACTGCCTCAAACGCTAGCTCGTCTGAAGTGAAGCCAGAGCCAGAACCGGAGCCGGTTGCAACAAGCGCAAAGATGAAGATACTGCTTGCCGGCACAACCTTTTGGGGGCGACGCACAAATCAATTGGCGCGCGCGTCGGAGTTGGGCGTAAAATATCCGTTTTCTAAGTTAGATACGCTGAAACCCGATAGCTATGACGCATGGATCGCTGGGCTAGAATGTCCACTAGTGCAAAAAGAAAATAATGAACACAATTACGCCGAGGAAAATAACTCTTTTATTTTTAATTGTGACCCGGATTATTTGCCGGAAGCGAAGAAGTATTTTACGGCATTTTTGTTGGGCAATAACCACACGGATAATCAAGGTGGAGGGGTAGGTTTAGCTGAAACGCGAAAACATTTGAGTGATGCTGGCATTCAATATTTTGGTACGCCGAAGTATTCTGGAGTCGTTCAGAGTGAGCAGACGCGCGATACGGCGGAGGCAGAAAATTGCGGTATCGTAGTTTTGCCAATAAATGTGACTTACGATAACAAAAAGACAAAGAAAATTCAAATGCCATTCGGCTTTTGTTCTGCGCATGGCGTGTTTGGCGTTCCTGGAAGCGATTATATTGATAATATGAAAAAATACGCGACATATGTGCCAACGATTGCAATGCCGCATATGGGTGCCGAGTATCAGCCGTCGCGTGACGAGTTGCGCCAAAACTTATACCGCAGAATGATTGATTATGCAGGCGTTGAGTCGGTAATTGCCGATCATCCGCACTGGGTGCAAGATGCAGAGGCGTATAATAATAAATTAATTGTATATTCAATGGGCAACTTTATGTTCGATCAGCATAGTGGCGGTGAGTATTCGCGTTCGGCGGCGATTGAGGCAAATGCGGACATTAAGGTGAAGGATGTCGATTTTGATAAGTGGGATGATTTGGGAAAAGCCTGCCTAAAAGACAAAAACTCCTGCTTGGAAAAAATTCAAAATGCAAAATTAGCAAGGCTGACAGTCGGTTGGAAATATGACTATCACGCAACCACGTCGGCAGGTGACTGTATCACGCGCATGGCAGATGCGAATGAGCAGAATGCCGTTGGTCAACGTCTACGTTGGTCGACAATTCCGGCTAACCTTAAGGTTGAAAAATAACGAATATCTTGACAATTTTGCGTATTTGTGCTATAATTAATAGGTTGTTGTTTAAAATAATAGAGCTCGACTAGGTGGGTAAAATGGAAAGAACGAAAGATATCTACTTTCTGAAGAACGGGGCTATATACAAGGTCACGAAGAAGGGACTCTTCCATATGTGGGGTGTAGCGAAGCGGGAGACGAGTCCGTGGCATATGAAGCAGTGAAGGCAAGAAACGCGCTTGGGCGCCTCTTTGATCGGCTCATTGCTCTTCTCTATTAAAGCATGCACATTTTTAAATCCCTCCGGGTTTCCCTGGAGGGTATTTTTCTTTATCGGGGGCGTTTTGCGGCTACTATGCGAGCTTTATTCTCGACTATGTCGTCTAGCTTATCCAGTTTGGTTTTTTGCCCGGTTTTGCGCTCTAGCGCCTTGGCGATGAAGAAATCGGTTAGTTTTGGATTTTTTGGTAGAACTGGTCCGTGCAGATAGGTACCAATGCAGTTTTTGTAGCGGCATCCTTCGGTTTTGTCTTTTGCATTGTTGCCGGCGCCGACGATTACTTCACCAAGTGGCTTCATATTTTCGCCAAGCTTTGTGAGGCCGGAATGGTTTTCGTAGCCGACTATTTCGCCAAATTCATTAGACTTGATTGTGACATTGCCGATGTAACGTTCCTTTCCTGCGTCCGTAGTGACATCGAAAACATTAATGCCTTTGATGGTTTTACCGGAGCCGGTTTTGTAGTATTTGCCGAATAATTGATAGACGCCGCAGATAACTAAGCAAGGAGTATTATTGTCGATGAGGTCTTTAAGCTTTGGCGCGATTGCTTGCAGGTCGTCTTCAATTTTGCCCTGCCCCGAATCTTGACCGCCACCGCCAAAGATAATGTCGATATCGTCAGGGATTTTGTTGCCTGGTTCGTGCTCGACAACTTCGACATCGATACCGCGCCATTCGCAGCGTCGCTTGATAGCTAACACGTTGCCGTGGTCGCCATAGAGGTTCATTTCCTTTGGGTATAAATGGAGGATTTTCATTTTCATAGAATGCTCTTTCCGGAAATAATTTTGCGTATTTCTAGCATGGCCGTATAGGTTGCGAAGATACGTTTCGGCTTTTCTCCGTCGGAGACGAAAGCGTCTACGGCTTCTTCTAGATTTTCTATGATACGGTCTACTGCAATGTTGTCGTACTTTAGGCGCAAGGCCATATCGTAAGCGCGGATGCCAGATACTAGCTTGATGTTATTGTCGAGTTTATCGAAGTTTACATTCCATAGCCATGAAATATCGCGCCCATCGGCAATTTTATCGTTGATGGCAATCATGTAATCGTGGCTGTCGTCGGCAAATGAGGCGATGCTTAGTTGAAAGGCGGAAGGGTTTTTGACTAGGAGAATTTCTACTTCTTTGCCGTCAATTATGAAACTTTCGCCACGTCCGAAAGCGGATTCGATTGTTGAAATATCGTCGACAAATCGTTGAACTTTAGCGTCTGGCATGACGGTATGGCAAAGCGCAAGTGCGCCGGCTACGTTGTAGGCATTATAAATACCCTTCAGCTTCAGGTTAATGGTGTAATTCTTTTTATCTATTGAATATGTCGCCCGTTGCCCTTCGAGGTGTTCGAAAATTACGTCAGCGTTTTTGTTAGAGCTTTTTGTGTTGCTGGTTACTATCAAGTCGTCGTCGGACGGAAACTTCTTGATTAGCGAGTTGGATAGTCCGTAATACTTAATATTTTTGGCTTTTATCTTCCCGACGCGCGGATCTTCGCGATTCAATACGACAGTATTTCGCGTTGCATCGGCAACTTTCTGTAGTAGACTTGCTGTGTAATCAATTTCGCCGAAACGGTCGAGCTGGTCGCGTTGTATATTTAATAACAATGAGTAATCGATGGGCGCGACCTCGGTGAATTTTACAGCATGTGCCTCGTCTAATTCGAGCACAGCAATGTCATAATCGAATTTCCCGGTTATTTTGATATTCTGCAATATAGCCGATATAACTCCGCGTACGAAGTTGCTGCCGGTGTTGTTCGTGAAGACTTTTAAGCCTTGTTTTTCAAATAATTCGCTGATGATTTTTGTCGTGGTGGTTTTCCCGTTAGTCCCAGAGACCACTACTACTCCAAGCGGTAGTTTGGAAAGGATCTGTTTAATAAACTTCGGACTGATTCGTTCGATAACGAGTCCAGGTAGTGCCGAACCGCCGCCACCACGAAGGCGCGAAATTGCCTGAATACTTTTACCAATAATTATGCTTAGTTTTTCCATGTCTTTCGTGGAGCTCCAAGTAATTTTTTGAAGTCGATTTTTGATGTGGACGCGATGGCGTTATGGCAGAAAATGTATGTGGCGAGTCGGGAAGAAATGAGGCCGACGATTGCTATGTCGATAATGCCGATAAATAGTTCCCAAGTTGGTAATGTGCCAAATAATCCACGCATCATCAATGCGAGTGGTGCGCTTGGCGGAAAATATGATAAGAAGTATGCGAGCGGTTGAACGTCGTGATTGGCGAACGAGCTCATGAAAAAGATTGGCAGGATTGTTAGGATAATAATTACGGACATGAATGAGTTGGCGTCTTTTGCGCTCGAAGTGAGCGTGCCAATCAGAACACATAATGACGTGAATAGGAAATATGACATGATCAGCAGAACGCCATATTCCAAAATAAGTACTGGATCAAAATTAATTGTGATATTGAAAGGAATGGCGTCGTATTTTTTGGCAACAAAGTAGGCTATGACCAGCGGAATGATGAGGACGGCTAGCTGGATAATCCCCAGAGCCATAAGTGAGATGATTTTGCCGACGATTAAATGGATGGGTTTGATGCTAGTTAGGATTAATTCGCTGATGCGATTCTCTTTTTCTTCAACCATTGCAGCAGTTAGACGGTTGCCAAGTACGACGATCAAGATATAGAACATAGCTAGGCCGATGGCCGGGATTGCTACTTTCGAAACTAACTCAGCCATGTCTACTACGTGGTCGTCTTCGGCGGAAAATGTTGTTGTGCTGTAATCAATTGCATCGGTGATGATTGCGTAATTTATTTCTGAAGTTTCGGCGAGCGCAGTGGCGGATAGGAGTCCGCGAATAGGGTTGGCATAGTCGTCGAATATGCCAATTGAGTCTGGTTTGACGTAGATTTCGACCCGGTGATCTTTTTCGAAGCTAGCGGGCAGATAATAGAAAACGTCGAGCTTGTTTTCTTTAATATCATTAACACCGGATTCTTTTGTTTTGTACTCACGTAGTGTCTGCTCTTTGTTGTCTTGGTTGATGACGGTTTTGGTAGCTAAATATTTAGCTTCATCAAAAATGCCAAGGGACATATCCGAGGTGTCTACGCCCGCTTCGAGCGCTTCGCCGGCATTATAGCCGGACATGGCGGCGATAAAAATATAAAAGCCAAGCAGGATTGGCACTAATAATGCGGCTAGCCAAAAAGAAGGCTTTTTGAGACTGCGTACGATTTCGAAACGGATAACTTGCATAGTTTTATGCATTGTATTGCTCCTCCTGTTCGCCATAAATATCTATAAATATTTGATCTAGAGAGTTTTTATGAAATTTGCGTCGCACTTCTGAGATTGTGCCGCTTGCGCGCGCTACGCCATCCTTTAGTAATAGGATATGGTCGCATAGTTTTTCGACCTCGTCCATGTAATGAGTGATAAGGATAATGGTGCTTCCTTTTTGATGTAATTCCTCGATAATTTCCATCAACAGACGACGGTTTATGGGGTCGAATCCTTTGGTTGGCTCGTCGAGTATAAGAATGTCTGGCTCGTTCATGACCGTAATGCCTAGCTGGACTTTTTGCTGCATACCCTGCGAAAGCTTTTCGATTTTGGTTTTAGCGAAATCTTCTAGGCCGACGCGTTTTAAATAGCTCATTGACCATTCGCGTGGCTTTTTGACGTTCTTTAATCTGCCGAAGTAGACCATCGTGTCGATGACGTTTTCTTTTTTATACAGACCACGTTCTTCAGGGAGGTAACCGATTTTCGTTTCGCCGTTTGGGTCGAATGGCTTACCGTTAATTAGTAGTTTTCCTGCGTCTGGTTGATATAGTCCAAGCAAGGCGCGAATTGTAGTGGTTTTGCCGCTGCCGTTGCTACCGAGAAGCCCGAAAGTTTCTCCTCGTTTTACGTTGAATGACAGACTTTTTATGACAGTCTTGCCAGCGAAAGATATGCCGAAATTTTTAACTTCAATAATGTTTCCTGTATCATAAGCCATAGTTAAGCCTATTCTACCATTTTTATTGAGCTCGTGCTTTAATTGGGCGACATAATTTGGGATTATATGGGCATGAAAAAAGTATTATTTGGTTTAATTTGCATAATGTGAATCTGTTCTTTGTCGACACCGACTTTTGCTAGCGATGTTGGTGTCGAGTATAATTCTAGCTGCCGGGATATTGAGTTTGTCTACGTACGCGGTTCTGGTACGGCACGTAATGATACTAATGAATGAAGGCAGTTTAAGTCCGCGATGGCTAAGGTGGCAAAACGCAGAGGGTATTCGTATCGGATAACAGATTTGGACTATCCGGCAGTTACGGTAAAAAATCCTATAAATGCAGTTGGGGCAAAAATTGGCGGCGGTAAGGCCTTTGCGTTTGGACGAAGTGTAACTTCTGGCGTTAGGAACTTGCAGGATTATTACAATAGTACAATGAGGAGCTGCCCTGCTACGCTTTGGGTGCTCGGTGGGTACTCTCAAGGTGCATTAGTAGCGGCGCGAGCGGTAAAAAGTTTTGCCCCGGCACAGGTTGTATATGTTGGCCTATTTGGTGATCCTTGGACTTATTTGCCAGAAGGTAAAGGCTTGTCGCCGAAAGCTTGTAAAGGTAGGGGGCTTTCCGCATATCGAGTGCATGTGCCAGAATGTAAGACTCACTCTGGCTCGTTAGGCGCGAGTAATCCATATGAAGCCAGTGGCCTAGAGGGTAAGTATGGCTTATGGTGTAATCGGCAGGATTACATATGTGGTAGCACGAAGCTACTCTTTGATATGGCAGGCCATTCGCATTATGCGGACTTTGGCGAGTTGACTTGGATGTCAGAAAAGGTTGACCAAAAGCTAAAGAAAAGGCAAAGAATGATTGCATTAGCGAGCGCTGAGGATAGTAGCGACGAAGAGGATATCCCCGACAGCATACAAGCACATCTTCCGACGGATCAATATAGAATTATGATGAATGGGACTGTGGAGTTAGATGCTTCGGAAAGCTTTAGTTCTGGGCATGAAATTATAGAATATCTTTGGAGTGTCAATGGGCGCGCGTTTGAGTCTACAGGCAATAATCCGAAACTTTCGCGTACGGTATATTTTCCCGAAAAAGAAACGATTGTCTTGCGCGTAGTAGACGATATTGGCCAGATGGCCGAAACTACAGTAAAGATTATCACTCACGAAGATGAGGGTGAACCGTATCAGATACCAGCGCCACAAAATGTGTCTGCGGGTCATACAGATGGTGAAATTCAGCTGGATTGGATTCAGAATTGGCCATATATGGCCAAGTATATATTGGTGCGTATTGATGGGGTTGATTTAGACTTCGTGCCGGTGGCTGAGTTGTCGGGCGTGATAGATGATATAGAAAGTACTGATGTGACCTTGGAAGTGGCTTGGCTGGATAAGGATTACATGGTCGGAGAATGGACGAAGTTAGACATCGAAGAAAAGGACCCTCCGGAAGAGATTAATATTGAGCCGGTTCAGACAGGACTATCTATGTCCGAATTGACCACTTCTCTATTTATCCTAGGTATAGCCACAACTGGCGTTATTGCGAACAAAAAATATCTGTCGCAATAAAGCGACAGATATTTCGATCGAGGAGTTAACGCCCTAGCACTCGATCAACGTCCAGGCTAAGGATGCGCTGTCGAATTCTAGTTGGCAGGACATTTTGCCCGCAACACATTGAAAGATGTGCTTGGCGTGATTGCCAACGAATTTGATGCGTTCGCTGAGGGTGTCGGTAATTTCTACCTCACTCTCTCCTCGGCGGCGGAAGTATAAAGGTTGACATGGGATTTGGCTGTAGTTAAACAGCGCCATGGCCTCCACTTTCTCGCCTTTTTGAACGGTTTTGTTAATATTTTGCATAAATTACTCCTTAAATGATTAGATTTTTGGAGTCATTTATGTGAGCCATGTTATTTCGGCTCGGTGCCGCCCGTACAATGACAGAATACGAACGACTGCGTATACTCCGACAATCAGTGACCGAAGTTTGATGTCGTACTTATATTATATGTAGGCCTTGGTGCTTATGGTAGTCTTGAAATTGAATATTTTCTCTAGCATGATAGCGTGGAAAATGTCAAATAGGCTGTGGATAAAAAATATCTCCCTGTGGAAAAGTATGATTATAATGGGGGTAAAAATTGTCTAAAAACGGAAATGCATCGCTTGGTAGCGATGCATCTGCGTATTGGTTAACCTTATGATTACAGTATAGCACACATTTGCAAAGAAGTCAAGCATATTTTGTAAAAAACGAAAGAAAAAATAGGCCCGACGCGAGGTCGGACCTTTAAAAGAAGGTGCTAATGCGGTCGGATACCGCTTTATGCTCGATCAAGACGAGACATTGAGGTAATAGTGTACCCTTTAGCGCGAATTCGGATCCGCGCGAGACCCTTACTGGCGTATTATGATTTTCCAAGCCATTCTACTCGCATCCAGCAATCGCAAACTCCCCTGAAGTCTTTCGGCTTAGGTTTAATCCTGACATGCGGCGCTGCGATAGCATATGCCCGCATACTCCCCCTGTTTAGTGTGCGTTGGGGGGCTTCCGTTGACCACTCGTCGTTTTATCCGGTTCGGTTCGTTCCCGGCGACTTCTTTGTGCTTTTAGTATAGTACTCCCAACGGCGAGATACTAAAACCAGACATAGCCTGGAGCTAAAACTGGTCGCCCGAAGGCGGCCAGGTCGACCACCCATCCCAGTGGAAGGTCTTTCCCGCTTGCCTTCGCGAGTTACCGGATGCCACATTCCGGAGATTTCGTTTTCTGAAATCTTTAAAGATTACTAGCGCACGCTTTGTCATGGCGCCGACATTAGTTCTATCCAACTGCTGGATTCCCAGACAGCGGCGAGCTAGTTGATTGCTAGGCTTACTTGGCCCCATATTGCGTTAGGGACCCATTTGGATACGCTTGTTCCCGCGGTATGGTCTAGGACCTTTGGGGCGGCGCCCGGGCGTAATTGACTCAACACCCAAAACGATAGTTCCGAAAAAGTGGAAAAACGATTTTTGGAATATGCGTTAATGCTTGGTTCTTACACGCCTCGACAATTAACGAGCTTTATTATAAAAATAGTGCGTTACTTGTCAATTGTCATATAATATATTCAAGAATAACAGAGGCAGAAAAAGCCTTAAAATGTAAAAACCGTTTTTACAACTCCTCTTCTTGCGGATAAATAAGACGATAATAATCACGTAGCATCATGATGATTTGGCGCATTGCTTCGGTGATGGCTGGGCTGGTAATAACCGTAGCCATTTCGGTTTCGCCAAAAGCGATCATGGCGACTTTATTGCCATAGACGTCAATCTCTACTTTACCGGTATAGGCATCGGCTGGCATAAAAATGCGCTTAAAAAGCATTTTCTGATCCGTGCCGTCCTGTGCGTATTTGCGCGCTTCGGGATAATCTGGCGTTAGCGCATAGGTGGTAATGCCATTTTTGGCGCGTTGTTCGCGAAAGTTGCGAAGGAATCCTTCTTCGGCACTGCCGAGTGTGGCGTCGAAGCTGGTGCGAAGGAGATAGATGCCATCCTTGGAATGAAGCATGTCATTATAGACTTCGCGAATTCCGCTCATCCCCTCTATTGTGTGGGCTCCTGGCATCTCGCTATTTGCATAAAACAATTGCATGATTGTTTCGATATTTTGTTTTACGAAAACCTCATTGCGCTGAATGGCGCGACGACGATTTTCGGCGAGCGATTGGAGTGCGCTAGGGTTAAGGGCGCGGTAGGTTGTTTTTCGCTCGGTTGTTCTTTCGGCTAAATTTAGTTCAACGAGGCGCTTGGCGATACTATAACAGTTCTCACGCGACTCTCCTGTTAGGTCGGCCATTTGGGCTGGCGTAAGCTCATCCTCTTTGATGAGAGCAATATAGACCTTGGCTTGACTGGCGGTGAGGCCAGCTTTTTGTGCGATAACTTGAAGATCTTCTGTGTCCATCGTTTTTATTCTACTTTATTTGGAAATATAGTTGCCCATTTGCGATGACTTCCCCTATATTCGATGTCTCCTGGAACGACTTTGCTTATTCTTATTTTACCATTCTATAGGCGGCATGTTCCATTTTTCAAGTTGAAGATTACACTTGCTGAAAGGTTTTGAGCCGAAGAAGCCATTATGCGCCGAAAGTGGCGAAGGGTGAGCTGATTCGATAATGAAATGCTTCGATTGATCAATGAGTGGCTTTTTGCCGCGCGCGTCCCTGCCCCACAAAATAAATACTAGATGTGGACGGTTCTCGTTGAGGTACTTAATGATGTGTTCCGTAAAAATCTCCCAGCCTTTGCCGCGATGACTTCCGGCCATATGCGCTTCGACGGTTAGAGTGTTGTTTAGTAGCATTACGCCCTGTTTAGCCCAACGCGTGAGGTCGCCAGAACTGGGAATTGGAGCACCGACGTCGTCGTGGACTTCTTTGAAGATATTGCGTAGTGACGGCGGGAATTGGATTCCGTCTTGAACCGAAAAAGCGAGACCGTTTGCTTGGCGCGGCCCGTGGTAGGGGTCTTGCCCAATAATAACTACTTTTATGTCATTTAGGTCGCTTGCGAAAGCGGAAAAGACTTGTTGCTTGGGTGGATAGATGGTTCTTGCGGTATAAGCATTGTGGAGAAAAGCGGATAGCTCTTTAAAGTATGGCTGGTTGAATTCTGATTGTAGGATTGGCTTCCAGGACTCGTGCATATTAAATACTCCATAATTTTTTGAGATTTGCAAATACTTCGTCCGGTGTGCCCGAGGCGTCTAGAACTGGCACGTTGAATTCCTTGACTACTTTGAGATAGGCGTTATTAATTTTCTTGCCAAAAATATCGTCTTGCGACTTGAAGAATTCTTGCGTGCGTTTCCCTTGTAACGCCATGCGCTTTTGGCGGTTCTCGTCCGATTGGGTGAGAATGACAATCTTGTCGGGCTGAAAATAATGTTCAGGCATAATTAATCGATGTAGGCGTTTAATCAGTGTACGGCTCACGCCCATACCGTATCCTTCGTAAATGTAAGTAGAGAACCAATAACGCGTAATAATAACGATGTCATTATTTACGAGGGCTGGTTCGGCGTATTTTTTGAATTGCTCGTAACGATTTACAAGGTATAGCAAAGCGCGCGTGCGCTTATCGATGTCGTTTTTGCTGCCATAATTCAGTTCGGCAATTGTACGGACGAAGTCGTTCTTGGATGCGGTTCCAGATTCGGCGTAATGAACGACGTTCTTGCCCTGCGCGCGAAAATAATCGGCAAATTTTGCCGCCTGGGCATCTTTGCCAGTAGCGTCTTGTCCTTCGATGACAATAAACATTTATTACATCTCCTTGTATTTATAATAACAGTGCGCGCAGATGGCGCGGTATTTTATCTCATTCGTGCCGTCGTCGATTAGGATATCTGGTCCATCAGTGACTAATTTACCGTTTAGCCAACGCGTATTAAGCGTAGCTTTGCGACCGCAATCGCAAATGGTTTTAATCTCTTCAATTTTATGCGCAATTTGCAAAAGTCGCGTCGAGCCCTCAAAGCCGCCATCTTTGAGGCGGAAGTTGAGGCGAAGACCAAAACAAATGACGGGAATGTTTAGTTTTACGACCACTTCCATGAGTTGATCGGCTTGCTTTGGTGTTAAGAATTGCGCTTCGTCGACCAGTATGCAGTCTACGCCTGCATATTTTTTAGCAATACGGCTAAAAAGGTTTGTGCGCCGATTGAAGCAGAAATCAGTTTCTCTTTCTGGGCCAATGCGAGTGAGTAGTTTTGTGCCATTTTTTGTGTCGGTTGCAGGTTTAATAACGCAGACTTTTTGTCCGCGTTCTTCGTAATTAAACGCAACCTGTAATAGTTGCATTGTCTTGCCACACCCCATTGCCCCATACCTGAAATATAGTTGTGCCATACCTCTCCTTAGTATTAATAGTTTAGCACTAAAAATAACATGATGAGAATTATGCTAATATTTAAGTATGGGACCATTCGAAAAACGAGGATTACGGGGCGGAGACAATAACGATGCCAATCCGAATGGTTGGGAGAATATGAATTTGCCGCCTGGTTCTGTGGTTGCGAACGGCGATAGCTTAGCAACGGCTGAGCAATATAATAATGCACGCCAGCAACGTAAAATAATTGCTATTTTTGGTAATCGTTATGGTAGCGATAATATTATTGATGCATATTTAAGTGCGCCAGATGTTGTCGTAAGCGAGGAAGAACGTAACAGAGTATTAGACGAGTTGGCTAACGGTCTAATTACGGAGACTGATAAGAGGAATTTACTCGAAAGAATTTCGCGTCCTTCTGACTTTGAGAATGGTTTGGGTGATGTCTATTCGGGATTAAGTTCGAAGCATGAAAGACGTATATTAGCAGAAATGACGCAAGCAGGGTTTGATAATTGGCAAAATGTAACCGAAAGTGATTTGTCGAGCTTCTTGCGTAGCTATCCAACGCCGATGGATTTTGATAATAGGGCGAATTCGTTTTTGGACAGCATAGAAGGTGGGAGCGGTCTGCAGAAACGACAGGAATATGAACGGGCGATGCGAGATTTCTACCAAAAAGTATACGGTAAACGTGATGAATATTGGCAAAACATCAAATCCTTAGAGGAAGAGGCGGCAATTCGTCGAAATGGCGGAGGTGCGCCTCAGCGTTCTGACTCCTATCGAAGCTTTGAAGGAGAGCGAAGTGCGGAGTGGCTGCCGGGAGAGGTCGGCTATTGGCAGACGTCGCGCAAGCAGGCGTATGAGAGACAAGTTACGAAAGAAAATATCAGTAAAGGTTTGTGGGCGGACGAGCGATGTGAGGATAGTTACTTTGTTCGCCCAGATCAACAAATGTACGGCGTGTTTGATGGAGCCGGTGGTATGCGGGGCGGACGTGCGGCATCGCAGCTAGTCGAGAACGTTGTGCGCGAATTTAGCGATAACTATATTTTGGAATCCGGAGCAAACTTGGCATATGTATTAAATGTGGCCGACGAGCGCGTTTTGAACGATGAAAATGCTGGCGCCTCGACGGCAGTATTGGTAAAAGTCATACAGCATGAAGGGCGGACGAAATTAGCATATGCATCGGTTGGCGATTCGCGAATTTACATAGTCGATAAGAATAATAATGTACGACAAATTACGCACGATGAGGGTGAAGGTAGCGTTATTTGGAATGCGATTGGAGTAAGAAGAGAAGAAGATTTTGTGCAAGGTAGTAGTCGCACGGAGCAATATGGTGAAGTCGAACTGCATCAAGGTGATCGGGTTGTGCTTTGTTCGGACGGCATTACGGGTGATTATGGCAGTGACATAATGAGCGATCGCGAACTTGGCTTTATTATGAGTCGTTCTACTGATGCGCTAGAAGCCTCAAAAAATTTAATTGCGAGTGCGCGCAAGAACGATGATCGCACAGCGATTGTCTTTGGTGATTTTTCGCGCTAAAATATTTTTAACTGGAAAAAGTGTTCTTTAGAAAAGGGGGTGTTTTATGGCAGAGTTTAGCGAGTACGAAGATGGTATGATTAGCTTTTTGATGGGGCACGGGATGTCGGAAGATGGTGCCCGCACGGAGGTAATTGAGCAGCGAGTTGATCTTTTTGGGGACGATTCTCATGTGATAACAAAAGAAGAACTGGGCGCGCTTGAGTCGCCACCTTTGGATATGTCGGGCGCAATTGATAAGGTCGGCGCTTTTCGGGCATCTATTGGAGAGGGGGCTTGGAAATTTTTCGGTGCGGACGAAGTCAATCCTGATCTGTTGAAAATAGCGATAGATTTTGGTTATCGTGAGTATGCGGAACGGGATAAAAGAGACGAGTTGTGGAGTGATTCTGCCTGGTTCTGAAAGAGAGCGCGTTAACTACTATATGAAATGGTACTCGATGACGCTTCAGGAAGCGCAACAATATGTGATTAGTCAGCGTTCCGAGCAAGCATGATGCCGGTATGGGCCGCCCCTGTTTGGGGCGGCATTTTATAGCTCGATAATTTTGCCGGTCTGAAGGTTTTTGGCGGTGAATTTTTGGCTGAGGACTTCGTCGTTACCGATTATGGTTGCACACTTGGCGATTTGTGTTTGTCGATATTGTTTTTGCTGTCATAGTCTAACTCGGCGATAGTTCTGCCATAATTCCTCCTTTTGATAATTAGTTTAATATCAATGGGGAGAAATGTGTATTTATTCTGTTTTCGCGTTGCGAATGACGCTGAATGGAATATGCACGGATCCGTTTTTGTTGTAATCGGAGAATGATACGTTGGCTGTGAATTTATCGATGCCGGCAATACCGCTGAAGTCGTATTTGACATTAGTAATATAGCCGTTTTCGACGCTAATTTCGGCTGGTATGCCATCTTTGGGGAGGGAGATTTTGCTTGTGCTGTCGCCATTCATGGATATATAGCTTTTCAGGTCGGCGGCGCTAATTTTGAGCTTATAGTGAGCATCGTCGATCTTCTCGACATTGTCGCCTTTTTCGAGCTTTTGCGCAAGAATGCCGAGGTTGGTTTGCGCGCTTACGTCTTCGCTCTTTGTCCATTCGGGCATCATGTTGGATGGAATATCGAGGCCGGCTATGCCTTCGAATCCGAGTTTTGGTCGTGACATGTATGAGACGCCGTGATAAAAGTCGGCGTAGAGTTCGCAATCCATAGAGACGCCGCCAATGCCGGCGTTTACTTTTTGATTGAGGTGTTGGCGCTGATGCAGCTCGTCAACAACGCCTTCAGCGGTAGTACTAGCGTCAATCCCGTTCATGCTCAAATTGAGAACAATTTTGGTCTTGTAGTTTTGGTAGCGCGTACGGAAAATCTTGCCGTTATTGTCGAGATTGTCATAGTCGGCTTCAATGGTTGTTGCGCTAGTGAGGGATGGGTTCGCGACGGCCAGATAGCATGTGTCGTGGTTTTTGGCGCATTCTTCAGTTTGGACGCTTTGGCTAGAGTCGTAATATTCGTTAATTTTTTGGTAACTATTTCCTTTTTGGCCGATAAGAACGTAGACTGCCTTGGTGCCGTTTAGTTTGACGGTGGCGTTTTGGTCGAGTTTATAGAAGCTGATGGCGCCAGGTTCGAGCGAAATTGCAGTCTCGCCTTCAAGTTCAAATTCGTTAATAACTGGCTGAGCCGACTCGTCGCTGCTAGCATTTACGCTGTCGTAACTATTTGAGATAGTGTAGTACGCGCTTGCGGCGGCGATTTTTTGCATATTGGATGCGCCAGCCTTTTCTTCGAGGTATGCGAGTGGATTCGAGTGCGAATGAGCGGCCATGACGGTTTGGTTTGAGCCGTATTTTGTATAGGCTGCCAGATACGGAAAACTACCATATCCGGTTGCGCCGCCACTAGTTATATTTAGAAGGCCATTATGAATTCCTTCACGATGTTTATTGCTCCAGTTTGATAGGAAAGAATCTTCAGAGTAGCCATGGATTGTAGCGCTGGCGTAATTGGCAGTCATTTCTGTATACGAGAAATCTTGATTATCTGAGCAGGCGTCATTTATTTTAGCTATACAATAACTATATTGGTAGTGATGGAATAGCTCATGACTTACGACCTGTTTGAAGTCGACCGTATTATTTAGGAGCCGTTTGTTTAGAACTACATACGGTCGAGTGAGAAAATCTTCTTTCATTGCAGTATCGACGATGAAACGTGAGATAATATTGTCCGTGTTAGCTTTGCCGACCAGCCAGTATCCTAGCACGGATTCGCTTTTTGTGTCATATACATAAACATTCATAGTGTTTTTCCAGGTATTTTCAGGAATGCCGTTTGCGCGAAGGATTTTGTTTGCACTGTTTGCTAGTAGTGGACTTGCGGTGGTTATTTCGGGGTCGAAACGGTATTTTTCGCCAAAAGTATTACTGTATGCACTAACGGTGTTTTCGAGCGTATCGTCGATAGTGTCGATTTGGGATTGAGTGGCTTTATCTTCGCCTTTTTCGGTATACCAAATGACGAAATGCTTATTTTTGGATAGTCTCGCGCGGTCAAAATAATGCATTTTGTATGAGCGTTCTTCCTCTTCGCTGTCGGCAAGTATGACGTCGTTCGCGCTTGATGTTGTCTTGCTTTCGGCGCCGTAGGCGAAACTTTTTTGAGTTAACGTAAGGATGTATTGTTTGATGAGATCTTTATCCAGTTCGCTAGAGTTTTCTTCGATGATGCGCAGAATTTCGTCGCGATGACTGATTCCGGGATGGTCGTATTCGGTTTGGTAGCCTTTGTCTGCTTTGCTGCTGTCGATTTCGAGATAGACAAGTTGCTTGAAATATTCTGCAATATCAATGCTTCCGCTTTTGTAGTCGATAGCTAGATTGTCGTAAACGTTTAAGGTTTCTTTGGCGGGCTCAGCGACGCTAATATTATCGTCAATCTGTTCGTTCTGATTGAACAGTTTTGGCGGCAAAAAGATTAGCGCTACGATGCCGGCAATGAGAATAATGACAATGACGACGGCAGCGATGATGCCCTTGTGGGACTTTTTAGCCGTAGTTGCTGTGGGCGTGGTTGGTGCAGAACTAGGTGTTGAGATTGGTTCGTTGAAGATGTTTGTTTCTTGTGTCGGTTGGTTCGTATTTTGGGGGCTAGAGGTATTATCCATAACTATTATGGTAGCATAAGCGGTGTTTGCTCGCCAGTTTTGAGATTCTTGGCTTGATAATTGCCACTGAGCACTTCGTCGTTGCCGATTACGGCGGCATATTTGGCGATTTTGCTGGCGCGATTAAATTTGTCGCCAAGCTTGCGATCGGATAGGTCTACATCTACGGTTTTACCCTGTTCGCGGAGTTTGTCTGCAAGCTCAAAACTAGCTTCGTATTCGTTTTTACTAATTGGCAAAATGACATAATCGACGGGTTGCTTAGTCTCAATATTAATGAGGTTATACTCGCGCAATACGAAGAATAGGCGCGTGAGGCCGATTGAACCGCCGACGCCTGGGAATTTTTGATCGGTAAAGTTGCTGGCAAGATTTTCGTAGCGTCCGCCACCGGAAATGCTGCCGATTTCGCGATAATCTTCGAGCATAATTTCGAACACAGTGCCAGTGTAATAATCGAGGCCGCGAATAATCATGAAATCAACAATGCAGTTACCAGTTCCCTTCTTGGCGAGAATATCAAAGACGATTTTGAGCTCAGAGAGACCATCGGTGACCGATTCGGTATTGCCCATGATTTCTTTAAGCTTTGCTTCGATTTCTTCGTAGTTTCCACGCGTGAACATAAATGCGGTAACTTTGTCGACTTGGCCATCGCTGAGGCCAAGCTCGCGAAGGGCTGCAGTACTTTTTTCTACGGGCACTTTTTCGGCGTGGTCAATAATGTTGGAAATCTCGCTAGTTTTTTCGGACAAGTTTAGTGATTTTAGGAAGCCGGCTAAGACTTTACGATTACTAATGCGGATGAGCATTTTTGGTAGCTTGAAAGTTTCGAGAGCGTCATAAATGCAGGCGATGACTTTGGCGTCGTAGGCGATCGGTAGTTTTTCGCGACCAATAATATCGGCATCGCATTGGTAAAATTCGCGAAAGCGACCACGCTGTGCGCGTTCGCCGCGGAAATTACGATTAATTTGAGTAACCTGGAATGGGAAAGCTAAATCATTATTGTGTTCGACAACGTAACGTGCGAGCGGTACGGTGTGATCAAAACGAAGAGCTTGATCGGCGGAATCGGCCGACTCGGCGGTCTTGCTAACCATGTAAATCTGCTTTTCGGTGTCGCCGCCGGCTTTGGCAAGTAGAATGTCGGTACGTTCAATAATCGGCGTTTCGATACTCAAAAAACCGTAATGATGATATACGTCGCTGATGTTTTGCTTGAGCTGGTCAAAAACTGCCTGCTCGGTTGGTAGTAGTTCTTGCATGCCAGAAAGTGGCGACGTATTATATTTCTTCATGGCTATATTTTAACATATAGCTATCTGTTAGCAATCTTGACTGCGCATTAAATTGCGTAGAGGTATTTTTTTATTTTGTCGTAATCACTAATTGCGTTAGAGTTTTTCGCCGTCTGTGTTGTATGCGCAAATATCTATAGCGCTTTTGTTATTATATACGCGAAAATATGTCTGATTCTGCGTGTAACAGTAGTCGTAGTTTTCGTGCTGGAATGATTCGATTTTCGGATTCGTGGATATGCTTTTTGCGGAGATGCCAGTAATGGGCGTTTGGATGACGGTAATGTAAACGGCTTCTCCATCAGTGTTTGTGCGATTATGGAGTTTGACGTAATTTTCGCCGATTTCGTTGATATGGCTTAATCTTTAATGTATTTTCCATTTGGGTATCTCAGGCGAGTGGCCATATCTTCAATATATGGACTACCGTTGTCATCGCTAATAGTCATAGCAACTTTTGCTAATATGTTACGCGCAGCGCTATCGTCGCGTATGTCGATGTCTTCTGAAACGAATGGATTAATAGTGTAGGAGATAAGCTGTCCGCTCTTGGTGCTACTATAAAATGTCCATACGGAACTTTTTGTGATAAGCAGAGTCTTTGCCCCTGACAGATAGTCGCTGTGGCAGTTTTCGTCATTTTCGCAGTCTTGATTGATGGTCTCGATAGTCTTATTTGCGTCTTTGGCGTTTGTGGACTCGATGAGAACTGGGATTTTCTCTCCATTATGATCAAAATTAACGCGAAAACTGAAGTTGTCGCCGAAATAGTTATATGGATTCTGCTTGGGCACATGTTTTATTGTAATATCTTTAGTTCCTGTGAATGATATGCTTGCATAACTAAAACCCTTGTTTATGTCTTCGAATGTATATTCAGTTTGCTTTAGGCGGGATCCATCGATATATTTGAAAGAATCATCGAAGCTGGCGGTGTCGGGGGTGTTATTGGTAGCCTCTAGATCTGGGTTTTTGGGGCTATTGATGATGACGAGTGTGGCTACGACAGTGGCAATGACAACTATCGCTATCAACGAAATAGCAATAATGAGTGGAGCTTTGCTTTTTGGGGTATTTGTGTCGTTTTCCATCAAAAACGGCGATGCATTTTGTTCTGCGTTCATAGATTAATTTTAGCATTGCTTATTACGCCAAAATAGCAATGTTCTGTATAAATTTGGCTTTTTATCGCTTTTTTAAAACAGATATGTTATACTACATTCATTGTGGCTCTGTAGCTCAGTTGGTAGAGCAGAGGCCTGAAGAGCCTTGTGTCGTTGGTTCAAGTCCGACCGGAGCCACCAAAGAAATTATTGTTTTTAATCAAAAGACTGGCGAGATGCCAGTTTTTTGTTAGGAGATTGGCGATTGCTATGTTGTACTCGTAGTAGCCGAAAAAGCGCCCGACGAGATGCCGAGCGCAAGTGTTTAACCGAAGAGTTTGTATAGGATTTCGCCGAGACGATCGAAAAATCCTTTCTTCTTTTTGGGATCCTTTTCTCCTCCGAAGCCAGTGATTTTTGGATGCGGCGAAAAGAAGACGCCGAACATGCCGGGCATGCGAAATTGTAGAACTCTATTGTTAAGTTTAAGTGCGATTCCCATTTATAATACCCCCCTTTCGAAATATGGCTATATTTTAACATAAAAATTAGTGTTCCGCAAACAATACGTATTAACTCAGCACCTTTGCAACATTTGCGCAGGCGTCATATACTTTAGTCCTAAATGTATACGCTTGTTGTTGTAATAGTCAAGATAATTAGAGATGCGCATATTGAGCGCGTCTAACGATTCACTTTCTAAATA
>JAIKZA010000024.1 GCA_024682595.1 Candidatus Saccharimonadota bacterium
GCATTCATCAGCTGATAAGCAACGCCAATCGCAATTCCCAATCGACGCGCATCTTTATACGAAGTCCGACGCAAATATTCTCGACCAATCTCCTCAAGAGTATGACAGTTCTCATTAATTCTAGTATGCGTAAAATCCAAATATGCCAACTGCGAAAAAACTAGATTATCAACCTCAGTAAAAGCTTTATCCTCAAAACGCAAGTTGCCATATTTCTCTACATAATCAAAAATATTCGCCATATTTCCATATTATACAATAATTATTTCAACTTGTCGCTATCAACGCCCTCTCATAGATTGCCGACAATACGCCAATTTCTGCCACACTTAGGTAATGTTTTGTTCCGCATCGCTCATTGTCGTCCAGAAAATCCCAAAAACGCCCAATCTTTTCTCTCGCGTCCACAAGACCGCTAAATAGCGCCTCGGCGCACTGCGATTGCCGTCGCGAAAGTGGCCGTAATAATTCTAGCTTCACTTCATCATCGAAATCTTTGAATAATTTCTTATAATTATCGTACGCCTTGAAACCAATCAAGAAATTCACATCAAAAACAACCCGAAAATTATCAATCAAAAATTTATTAATGTCGGCAAGCGGAGCCTCCTCCTCTAACAATCGCCACAACGCGTCTTTCTTGCGATTAATATCCTTATACGAGATCAAAACATCATCTTTATTCATGGTGATACGCATGCCCTAGATATATTTCTTGCGCCCGATAAATCTGCTCCGCGACAATTAGGCGGCAAATTTGATGCGGAAAGACTAATTTCGATAGACTCCAAATCAAGTTTGCCCGAGCCTTCACTTCTGGCGCAAAATGCCCAAATGCACCGCCAATCACAATTATCACATCGCGTCCATTCTCTAGCTGAACCTTCAATGATTGACTTAATCTCGGCGAACTCATCATCTCGCCATTCTCGTCTAGCAATACAACAAAGTCGTCTTTATTAAAGCGCGCTACGCGCTCCGTCAGCTTTTCTTCGTCTATAAATTGCCACTCAATTGTCCATGGTTTCCGAAGACGCTTCTCATATTCATCGCAAGCTTCTTTTAACCAGCTCGCATGCTTCTTACCACCCGCAATAATCTTAATCATTGAACCAATTTTACTTGTTTTTTCATTAATTCTGCAACCCCACCCGTAATAGTCCGTCATGCCGTACTCTCACTTTTCTCTCGCAACCATGCCACGTTGTATAAAATATTTTTACAGCATAAACAGTAGTTCCGCCTCGTCGATCAGGATATTTTTGTCATACTTTCTTGTACGCATAAAATGCTCGTAAAATAGCTTTAGAAAAGTCTGCGCACGCGGGGAATTAGTGCGAAAAGCGATCATCAAAAAGAAAAGCACCGAATAATGATGTGCGTACTTTTTTCGCCATCTTTTACCAATACGTACGTTGGTATATCCTCAAACTCGTCGCATCAATGGGGTTCCTAAATACTTCTGACAATAATAATTAAATTGCTGGCGCGAAATACCCAATGCATCACAAATCGCACGACCACTAATATAAATCTCACCATTATGATTAAACATATCAACACGTTAAAACATCACCAACAGCACTAAAAGCATGAGTCCAACAAGAAAATTGTTATACAAAAATCTTGGACAACTTCGAATAGGCAAAAAGAGAAAGCGCAAGCACGCATAGAGCACTTGTAAAATCCGCAAAAAATTGCTATAATACATCTAGTTACCAAAGACAGCGGCGACCCAGACGGGTTTAATAATGCCGCCGAGGAGATTCATTTTCTTGTATTATTGGTGACGAAAACCTTAACATTTTGGCTACCAAATTAATACCAAAAGGAGATTTCTATCTATGGCAATTAGCAAAGATAAGAAACAACAATTGGTTGCCGACTTAAACGAGCTTCTCAGCGACGCTAAGATGACCGTTTTTGCAAAGTATCAAGGCCTTACGGTCGCGGAAATGCAAGAACTTCGCAAAGCTGCGCGTGAGAATAATGTCAAAATTAAAATCGTCAAGAACCGTCTTGTCCGTGTCGCTATGGGCAATATTGCGGTCTACAAAGACACCGACACTAGCGCTCTCGAAGGTCAGCTACTTTACGCCGTTTCTAACGACGACGAAGTCGCTCCAGCTCAGGTCCTCGCAAAGTTTGCGAAGGAACATAACGCCCTCGAGCTAAAAGGCGCATTCAGTGGCGAAGGTGCCGCTCTTGGCGAGACAGAAGTAAAAGCACTTGCCGATCTTCCAAGCAAAGACCAACTCATTGGCCAAGTTGTGGATATGCTCCTCAGCCCAGTCAACGATGTTACCAACGGTCTTTCCGGCAACTTGCACGCTTTGCTCGACGGCATTGCCGACAAAGCAACCAATTAATCACGCTATCGCGTATATTTATCAACCAATAACGAATAAAGGAGTCTAACATGGCTGCTGATGTTAAAAAACTAGCAGAGGAATTGGTTAAGCTCACCGTCCTCGAAGTTAACGAGCTAAAAACTATCCTTAAGGATGAATATGGCATTGAGCCTGCTGCTGCCGCTGTTGCTGTAGCCGCTGGTCCAGCTGATGCTGGTGCCGCCGCCGCTGAAGAGAAGAGCGAATACAACGTCGTTCTTAAAGATGCTGGCGCACAAAAGATTGCAGTTATCAAGGCTGTCAAGGAAGCTACCGGTCTTGGTCTTGGCGAAGCTAAGGCTATCGTCGATGGCGCTCCAGCTACCGTAAAAGAAAAAGTTGCAAAGGACGAAGCCGAGGCTATGAAGAAAGCCCTCGAAGACGCCGGCGCAACCGTCGAACTCGCTTAAGTTCAAACTATTATAGCCAAAATGTTACCAAAAGCGACTTTATCAAAGAGGTCGCTTTTTTGGTGTATTCGTATGCTAAACTATAAGCAGTATGACAAAAGGCAGGCTACTCACTACTCCAGAACCGACAGAGACAGAAGAAAAGACCACCGCCCAACTCGAGGACGAAAAACAGCCAGCAGCCATGAATGTCTCTTCAAGTATGTACGACTTGGCAGAAACAGATGATCGTCCTGCCATCGAACAACGGGTCGCCAAAGGAGTTCTTTTTGGCGATGATAAAAACACTGAGCAGGCCACCGCTAAAGATACAACTGGCCCAAAAAATTTCCAAATCGACGCCGACTTTGCCACCGAAATGCACGAACGCACAAAGAAAGAGCTCGCCGAACGTAAGGCTAAAGAAAAAGAAGCCGCCGAGGAAGAGCAGAAGAAACGCGCCGAACGTAAAGAAGAAATTGCTAAAAAGCTTCAAGAGTCTCAAACTCTCGACGATACAGAACTCCGCGACAGAATCAAAGAAGAAATTGCCGCAGAGAATAATAATCAGTTGTACCCAGATGCCAAGCCCATCACCCAAGAAATCGAGGACGAGCTCTGGCGCAGCCGCACCGAAAAGGGAGCTCAAATTGCTGGCCGAGCAAAAATCGAGGACGTCGAAGATGCAGACCTCAAGCAAGCAATCATCGCCGCTTTTATAATTCAAATCATCTCGACCATTATTATGGTATGCGGAATCTTCGCAAGCCTTGGGAGTAGAATATTAGATTTCATGGTTTTTAACGTCATCTGTTCGGTCGCAATCGCGTATACGGTCTTGGCTTTGCATAGAGCAGCCGACAAGACAAAGCTTCGCCGAGTTCCATCAGATCAAGGTCAACAATTTGTTTTTGCAACATTCATCCCGGGCTTTTTACTACGACTCATTTTTATTGGCTTATTCTCGCAGATTCCAATTACGGGCGGTTTCATCGGCCCAATTCTTGGTGCCGCCATAGGCGCGTCTATCCATTATTCATTCATAAATCGTTACAAAATTTACGTTTCAATAAAAAGCACCTTAATCAATACACTGATATATATCGTATTTTTAACAATTACTACCGCCACTGCCGCCAACGGCACTCATATGGCCGCAGTCGCCCTAGTATTCGCTATACTCTCCGTTCTTGAATTTTTCTTCGGTGACCGTGCAGCTATGTTGTTGGCATTATATACAACCAAATAAAAGCATAAACAAAAAGTCAATGGTAAAAAATACAACAATTTGACGTCCACCTCTGTAAATTCTGTGGAAAACCCACGATTTACTACATTGACAAGTACTAGCTAAAAATATAATATATAACTAGTAAAACTAACACAGGCAGGATGCGAGGTATGTCTGAAATATCAGAAAAACAAATAAAAAGGTTGCGCAGTCTTCTTACGGAAGCAGAGACTAATTTATCCGCAGCAAAAGAATTATTAACGTCGATGCTTGGCGATGGCGATATTATTACAGCGCCAGCTAGCACGGTTATCGACAGCCCAGAAGGCAAGATTGTCGAGGGTGTTTTTGATGGCCAGATTATGATTGGTCCAGACGGCAAAAACTATCCAGTCCCCGCAAACTATGCCTCGAAGTCTAAGCTCGTCGAGGGCGATATCCTGAAACTTACTATCGGCGAAAGTGGCAAATTCATGTACAAGCAGATTGGCCCCGTCGAGCGCAAGACTGTCATTGGTACGCTTACTAGCCACGATGACCAATATTTCGTTGAAGTAAACGGCAAGGAATTCAAAATCCTCTATGCATCTGTCACATATTTCCGCCTAAAAGTTGGCGATCAGGTCACGGTTGTAATTCCGGCCGATAATGACGATGCCACTTGGGCGGCCGTCGAAGCTAGCCTATAATAAATGCTTCAAAAAACCTCCCACAAGGGAGGCTTTTTTATTTCTCTACATTACAATAGAATACCGATTCGCTATCCTTATCGGTAACAACGACTACTTTGCTTTTCTCGTTAAAGCTAAAAATGTATTCACTCTCATACCCAGCCTCTTCGGTCGTCTCTACGTCACCGATGAAATCTTTTTCATGACGCAACGTTAAATGATAATTAACCTCATTTGCGCCATCCTCGCTATTAGCTCGCGTCAAATCGGTCTGTCTCCAAGAACCGGTCGAGTATTCATCATCTAGTAACCCTAGACGATAAGTATTATCATCTTTTATCTGAATCGACAACTCTGGATTATCAATCAAGTATTCATACTGGTCGACTGCGCAAAGATAAGTCTTTTTATAATCAATCCCATACGCCATACCAGACTGATTGCCCCGCAACACCATTAACACAACGGCTAAGACTACTAAAAAAATAACACTTGCCGCAATTACAATAATCAGAGTTTTATTCTTTGCAATCTTTCCAGGTTGTTGATAATTGCCCGGTACGCCCTGAGCTACAACATGGCTTGGCTCTATCATTGAAATTGGTTGATTCGGATTCATAAGTTATACTCCCATCAATTTGACATACGATGCCGCAATTAAAACATACATAAAGAACAATGCCGCCATCCCCAAAACGAGGACAGACGCCAACACGTAGCTTGGATGCCCCTTATATTTGTAATTATTCAACAAAGCAAAGAACAACGCTACCATTGCAGAAGAAACTAAAACCATAATCGACGACGTACTAAGGTCATCCCAATTGCCATTCAGAGTCAAGGCAAGATTAAAAATTACACGCACAAAAACAACCGTATCTATCACGATAACCAATATATTTAACAGTTTATTTCGTTCTTTTAGTTTTTGCGCCTTAGTCACTCTTTATTTATAACATACTTATGCTAATAATTTAAGTCGTGTTACAATTTAGTTATTATTAAACAAAGAGGGTGTATATGAGTAAAGAACTCAAAAAATATATTGCCGAGTTTATCGGCACGGCCGTTTTAGTGCTGTTCGGCTGCGGAACTGCCGTCGTTACCAGCGGCGAAATTGTTCCAACTGCGTTAGCATTTGGTTTAGCTATCGTTGCGTTAGCATACGCAATCGGCGACGTGTCTGGATGTCACGTCAACCCAGCCGTATCGCTTGCTATGTTTATTACCAAAAAGCTAAAGGCCAAAGATCTTTGCGGCTACGTTGTAGCGCAATTTCTCGGCGCAATCTGTGGTTCCTTACTGCTATGGGTGATTATCACGCTTAGCGGCACAGATATTGCCGAAGTTGGACTTGGCGCTAACTCATTTATCTCCACCGAGACTGGAGGTGCTTGGGGGTCTATGTTAATAGAAATAATCCTAACCTTCGTCTTCGTTTATACGATTATTGGAGTTACGAGCGACAAAAACAAAGCGCATATCGCCGGTATCGTTATCGGTCTAGCACTTGCTTTTGTACATATTTTTGGCATTTGCCTAACCGGTACGTCCGTCAACCCAGCTCGTAGCTTTGCGCCTGCACTAATATTGGGCGGCGAAGCCTTGGCTCAAGTTTGGGTATTTATCATTGCGCCTCCTGTCGGCGCAGCATTAGCCGCGTTTGCTTATAAAGCACTCAACGAAAAATAGCCAGTCATCATAGGCGCTCTTCGTGGGCGCCTTTTTTGTGCGCACCTCTCGCAGTTATACCTTATCTCTAAAAATTTGCTACAATATATCTGATGAAAGCGTTATATCGAAGATATCGTCCCAAAACGCTAAGCGAGGTAGTCGGGCAAGAACAAATTACCACCGTTCTTCAAAATTCTCTCAAGAACGGCAAACTTGCGCATGCCTATCTTTTTATTGGTCCACGCGGTACGGGTAAAACATCCGTAGCGCGCATCCTCGCACATGAGATTAATAATTTTCCATACGAACTCGAAGATGATTACCTAGACATTATCGAAATTGATGCCGCATCCAACACAGGTGTCGATAATATTCGCGACTTACGCGAAAAGGCCATCATCGCCCCAACAAAAGGTAAATATAAAGTTTATATTATTGATGAAGTGCATATGCTCTCCAAATCTGCTTTCAACGCTCTTCTCAAAACACTCGAAGAGCCGCCCAAGCACGTCGTCTTTATTATGGCCACCACTGATGCCTATAAAGTGCCCATCACCATCACCTCGCGCAGCCAAGTCTATACCTTCAAGCTGGCCAACCCCAGCATTATGCTTGATCATCTTAAAAAGATTGCCAAACAAGAAAAAATCAACATCACCGACGAGGCCCTAGAAATCGTCGTCAAACGCGGTGGCGGTTCCTTTCGCGATTCACTCAGCCTACTCGACCAAATCTCAACTCTTAGCGACGACAAAATTGACGCCGATCTAATTAGCAGAGCACTCGGCCTCCCTCAAAACGAGGCCATCACTAACATTCTTAACGGCTACGCTGCTGGCGACATCAATCGCATTCGTACGCAGTTACAAGAATTACTCGATTCGGGCATCAAACCCGAAATTATTGCCGAAAATCTCATCTCTGACATTCTCAATAATCCGCAGCCTATCCACTTGGCC
>JAIKZA010000033.1 GCA_024682595.1 Candidatus Saccharimonadota bacterium
TAAATATCTTTTTATTTTTGTAAAAAACAAGGCGCCGATATTTCGGCGCAAAAACTAGGTGATATTTACAATTCCACTTCGTATGGCTTAAACTATTTATATCGTTAACGGACATAAAACTCCTTTTTGTATATTTATCTATCTGACAGGCTATATGAAAAGCATAACAAAAAGGAGTTTTTTGACTCATCGGTAAACCTAAACGGAACCACCAGCCTAGCTGGTGGTTTTACGTTACAAAAAGGGGCGCTCCTTGAGGGGAGCGCCCCGTGTGTGTTCACGCAATTACTGCTTACATGTTGACATTGAACAGGTTGCGAAGATCGTTGACGATTCCTTCGACGTCGGCATCGATGCAGGCAGCCTCATTAACGGCCGAAAGCTTCTGAAGCTCCGCTTTATCGCCAGAGGACATCTCGTATCCAATCGTATAGACCGGTATCGACAATCCGCCCACGATAGGCGTCACGCGATTGAGTTTGTAGCCGCAATTCTGGGCTCCATCACTCAGCACGAAGAGCATCAGTTTAGCATCAGGAATCTCCTTGCTGGCCTCGAGCAGCATCTTCATACCGACCAATGTAGCGTCGTATGTTGCTGTGTTTCCGCCAGTCTGCAGATCCTTGACGGCGCCGCTGAAATAGGCGCGCTGTTTATCGTCAAACTGACGAATCGGCAGGTTGATATAAACCTCGTCATCATAGCTGACGAGTCCGACATAGTTTGAGCTGTCGATATACTGCATAGTATTGAGAAGGGACTCTTTGAGCGAGTTAATCCTGGATCCATCCATCGAGCCACTGATATCGGCTACGAAGACGGCGACTACCGGGCGGCCGCCATTCTTATTCTGCTTCCAGACTCGCTGAGCGGCCAGATAGCCATTGCCATCCATACCGTTCGGCTGAGAAACATATTCATCGTGGCGATTGAAGCCCTTTTCTGTAGCCAGATCCTGGTTTTCCTTGCTCAGGCAGTAGTCCGCAAAGAGTTTGACGGCCTGCCTATCTTCCTCGCTCACATACTCGAAGGTATAGACCGGATGATCGTGACGGATTCCAGCCGGAGCGAAAACATAATCGCGCAGTTCGGGCGTATTGATGTACGCCTGTTCCTCCATTACCATGGCATCAATAATGCCCTTAGCAGCAGAGTTCTTCAAAACTGACGTTGTATAGGCGGCGGTCGGTGCGTTCAGCTGATATTCGATCAGCTTATTAGTAGCAGTATCGGACAGCGGATTTTCGTTGTCGAACGAATACAGCATCGCCGACAGGATATTGAGTCCCGTCGATGACGTATAGGGATTCGTGTATGCGAAAACGAGATCGCCTGCAATCGCAGCCTGGAGCACGTTTTCGACGTTTACCTCGCCGTACTTAGCGACAAAGCTGTCGTTTGTTGTCTTTTTCATGAGAATTCCGGCCGTGTTGCCGGCGATGCGATTGGCAACCGTAATAGTCTTGTAGCCTTTCGCATCAAGCATCTGACCCCATGCGTCATTGGACGGAATATAGCACTCCGGGCGATACTCGCCATCGGTGATATATGTCACAACTTCGCCCGAGGTAATTTTACGTACGGATACGGTTACTGTCTTGCCGTTAATAGTCTGACCACTGCGGTTAAACCTTTCGGCCACCACATTAAGCCAGTCATCGGGCGCATTAGCTGAGAATTCAGTTGCAGCGGCAATCTCGATGTTGATCTCTCCCTTGCCCTTAACGGTAATCGGAAAAGTGTCGATACTTGCCAAACTTGAGGCAACTGAGCTGTCGTCAATTCCTACATCCAGGCGTGCTTCACGTGTCTTGGGCTTGATCTTCGAGTAGAAGGTATCGAGCTCCACGACAGCATCTTCGTAGCTGAGCGCGTCGGATTTGGCGTCGTTGTGTGTTACAACTTCTTCGCCTCCACACCCGGCGAGCGAAAGTGTAACGATGAGCATACAGATGGTTAATACGGCAGCAAAAATACTCTTTTTCATATTCATTATTCCTCCGAAATCATACTGCGCATCTGTTGGCAGTAAAGCTCGAGCGACGCCTCGGCGTCGTCCATGTCGCCATCCTGTTTGCTAGCATAGTCCGCCAGAGTTGTAAGGTATTTCTCAACTCCATCGAGCTTCTGCTGATTGGACGCGATAACTAGTTTGGCAGCCTCGACGAAAGCTTCAGGATCTTTCGTCGCTATATATTGGTTGATTGCTAGCTTGCTGGCACGACATATGGCATCCTCGAGCTGCTGCAAGATTTCTCTTGCGCTCTGCATGGCGCCGATGTCGTTAATGGTGAGTAGATTCTCGAGTCGCTGCTGATAGTCATTCATCTTTTGCAGCTGGTCGGCGATTTCGCGAGCACGCTTAGACATCTCCTGTCCTCCCGGACGCGGAGAATCCTCGTATTCGCGCCAGAGTTCGAGAAAGTATTTCCGTACGTCCTCTGGATCTTCGAGTTTCCGTTTCGATTGGGCGGCCCGCTCACTTTCGCGCTGTCTAAGCGCCTCGTTAGCTGCGGCCTTTTTCTGTTGAGCAAAGCGCAGTAGTGATATGACAAAGATTACGATTACCGCAACAATGGATACGGCCATAAGAATGGTCGCAATGGTGCTATAAGTGCGCCATCTGCTGTATCCCGAGTTGATGATAATGTCGTCTCTGTTTAATCGTACCAACGCATTGACCAACAGGCTGAAGAGCACGCCGATGATACCGGCTACACGGGAACGATTTCCCATTACTACACCCACCTCCTTTTTTGGTAACTGCGTGTGTAAAATTACGAAAATCCACTGCATGGGCGGATTATTTATTCTATAAATTATCATATTATTATAAGAAAGTCAAACGGGAGGCCATTACAGTCTCCCGCTATTTTTTTGATGGATTTCCTGATCGAGCTGTATAAGTTCGCGATTCAGGCGAATAATCTGAGTTGCGTTTATCTGCGTTCTCGCCAAAGCGATTGCGCGTCGCGATTCCTCTACTGTCTTCATCCGAAGTTGCAAAACATCTTGTTGCTGCTTAATGGCGGCTATTAGTTGCATAGTTATCACAATGTTAGCCTGCAGAATCTCGATTCGTGCTGGATTAACGTTGCTCGGAGCGCCGTTGATCATTGTTTGAATCTTTGCGCAATCACGCTCCGCATCGTCAATGATGCGTTGATAGCTAGCAATTACGGCGCTCGTCGCAACCGCATAAGCGTTGAGTTCACGGCCAAAAGTCTCCAGTTTACGTCGATGATCTTCGATTCGATCTAAGTCGAGCTCCTTTACGCAGGGGATGGCCTCCTGCAGGCGCTGTGCCTTCATAAAACGTTCTGGGTATTTCGCCATCTTACTCAGAATAACTTGTCCATATTCAAGGTTCGTCTGCATTCTTACCCCTCCTCTCGCAGAATTCCAATATATTTTAACATATTTTTCGGATTTGTCTAGACAACAAAAAGTCACCCCTTAGTGGAGTGGCTCTTTGAAAGATAATTACATCTTGATTTCTGCATCGACGCCAGCTGGCAAAGAGAGATTCTGCAATGCATCAATCGTCTTTGGCGTAGCGTTGATAACGTCGATGAGGCGCTTGTGAACTTTCATTTCGAAAGCTTCGCCGCCAGTCTTGTAAACGTGTGGGCTTTTTACGACGGTAAAGGTAGAGCGCTTGGTTGGTAGCGGAACTGGACCACTTACCTGTGCACCGGTGCGGATTGCCGTGTCTACGATTTG
Organism: Candidatus Saccharimonadota bacterium; assembly: GCA_024682595.1. Classification (GTDB taxonomy): domain Bacteria; phylum Patescibacteriota; class Saccharimonadia; order Saccharimonadales; family Saccharimonadaceae; genus UBA2834. Next base: position 3,724 of record JAIKZA010000033.1, read on the forward strand.
TTTTGCGCTAGCATCGATTAGGCGATGATCATACGCTTTAAGGCGAATACGGATGGTGAGTCCATCATTTTTTTCTGCCATTTTTATTCCTTTCTGCTTTTCACATAACCTCAGATTGCATCTAGACGTGCAGTCTATGAGTTTTTGCGAAACAATATTTAGTTAATGCTTTAATATTATATCAAAGATTGTGTTATCTGTCAATCTTTATCTAGATTCCAAGGACAGGAATACATAGAAACATAATGCCGAATACAATTAAACCCAAAGTAGGAATTACCTTGACTAACGTAAAATTAGCCCTTCGCTCTTTGGGGTTGTAATAATTTTGGGGATTTTTTGGGTCAATGAGAATCTCTCGCGCTTCTCCAACCCGAGTATCGCAAACGCTCGAATAGACGTGCGGCTCTAACTCTATTGCCTGACCGTTATATAGTATTTAGAATACGGGCGCTTTTATGCCAAAATTAAGGTTCCCTCATTGCCAATAGACACGACTCTTTCGACCACGTCTGCTTCGTTGGTTATGCGTACGCAGTGCGCGATTACGCGTTCGGTGCATTCTCTATACCCCTTGAGGCCAGACAATACCGCCGAAATTAGAATGGCAATTCCTATAGCGATGGAGGCTATGCCGAATAGTATAAATGGTATATATTCTTCTTGAATGGTTTTATTCTAGAATATTATCCTCATGAGTATTATTAGAATAATGATTAGCCCCGCGCCCATTAAGGCATAGCATGCGTAAAGAGTCTTCTTGTATACTTGGCTGTCGCCGCCGACAATATCAGACAGCGTTTTCACTACTTTTGCGCCGCTGGACTTATCGATGTAAAAGTTTTCAATTGAATCAATTTTGCGAAGATTGTCCTTCGATTCTTGTGGAGGAAACTTATATTTAATGGTTTTGCCATCATGAATTACTTCAAAAACCTCAAAGAATCTCCCATCTTTTTCTTCGTGTTTTTTACAGATTCCAATACATTCAGCATAGCCCGCAGGAATCTTCCTTCCTTTTTTAGACTCTGAAATTTTGCCATACGAATATCCCGAAACTACGAGGATTGCCCCGATGATTAATATTATTATTTCGACTACGCTCACGGAATACTCCTTTTTTGATGCTTTTGGTTATATTTTAACACATGAAAAAAGGCCCCTTATATAAGAGGCCTAACGGTAGTCGCAAGTTTACTAATCAGTGAGGCATCGTGATAAGCCAGTCGTATTTTACGTCAGGCGTTTTTCCTTTTGTAACCACTACCTTGGCGCCAGGTAAGCCGATGACCGCGATTGCACAATCCTCAGACACGTCCGTAAGAAGAACTTCGTTCTCGGGGCCGACCTTCAAGGTACCGGTTCGCTCGAACTCTTCCGCGACTTCGCGCATTCTCTGGCTTTCCGATTCTGCGCAAGCTACAAATGCAGGCTTGCCATTGATGAAATTGGCAATTACTGCTGCTTCCAGAATGTTATATGCCTCGATACGATGTCCAGGCTCTGCCCTTATGTAGGACTCATAACAGTACGTACCCTGAGTGCCACCCTTCTTTACGTTCCCATACGTTACATTATGGTGATCGGGAGTGCCTTTTCCCATCGCTATTCCTACCTTACGCAGGCTGTTCAGGGTTCCGCAATCATACCACGAAAAAGTGCCGACAATGGCGCGCAGATCCTTTCTCATGAGGATACCCATGAACTTGTCTATGGGCATACCCTTCAGGTTTTCACCTTCGACTGCGTCAAGGTATCTGTCGGCACGCCATACGTTTATGCCCGTATTACATATAGTGTTTCCTTCCCGCATCAGCTTGTCGGCAAGCTCCCGATTGGGCTTCTCGATGAATTTTGTGATACGGCCTTCTTTGTCATACTGCATATGGCCAGTACCCATAAAGGTGACCAGATCCGTAATCCTCACACCTACATTCACAAAGGATCCTTTGCTAGCATACTCAATTGCCGTTCGCATAGAGTCCTTGAACGAGGCGTTTGCTTCTTCGATCAGCTGGTCCGACGGCGAATTAATAATAATTGCGCCGCTGTCGATCCCGTAGATGAACTTCGTCCCGGCATCCATTGCTCCGGTATACTCAAGATCTGGGGTGATCTGATAAATGTTCTGCGATAAAACCCCAAGACTCAGCGCATCGTCAGATGCGAGTTGCGTCTGTCGATCGCACGTCGTTACGATAACTACATTTGCCGGCTTTACTCCAGTAGAGATAAATCTCCGGATTGTATTCTTTAGTAATGATCCCGTTTCAGGACTAATACAGACGAACTGTTTCTCCCTTGTGGGGTTACTCAGCGGAAACAGTCTTTGCCCCTTTCCGCCAGCCAAAATGACAGCCCAGAGTTTGTCGTTTGGTGTACCATTTTTTGACATACGTACCCATCCTCCTTGTAAAAGTGCACAAAAACTTGCTATGGCAACAAAAAATGCCATAACGACTACTAAATAAGTATAACACGGAGCTCTTCTATAGTCAAGCGATACCGCTATGACAAGTGTATAATATTCGACTCAACGGCTAGACCTTACTTATTTTCCATAAAAATACCTCCCCATTTCTGAGGAGATATTATTGCTATAAGATATCAATTATTTGACAATCTTGGTAACAACGCCAGAACCGACGGTGCGGCCACCTTCGCGGATAGCGAAGCGGTCATTGTCGTTCATAGCGATTGGGGCGTTGAGCTTTACCTTGAAGGTGACAGTATCACCAGGCATGACAATCTTTTCTTTGTCTTCGAGCTCAACCTCACCAGTAACGTCGGTGGTGCGGAAGTAGAACTGTGGCTTGTAACCATTGGAGAATGGAGTATGGCGACCGCCCTCTTCCTTCTTCAAGATGTAAACCTGACCTTCGAATTCGGTGTGTGGGGTGATGCTACCTGGAGCGGCAATAACCTGACCACGCTCTATTTGATCGCGCTCAATACCGCGAAGGAGAAGACCAGCGTTATCGCCAGCTTGACCTTGGTCGAGAGTCTTATGGAAAGCCTCGATACCGGTAACGACTGATTTCTGAGTGTCTTTAAGACCAACAATTTCGATTTCATCGTTGATATGGATAGTACCCTGCTCGATACGACCAGTAGCAACAGTACCACGACCCTTGATGGAGAAGACATCCTCAACTGGCATCAAGAATGGCTTGTCGAGATCATGCTCTGGGATATCAAAGTATTCGTCCATAGCTTTAACGAGTTCCATAACGGCATCTTCGTTTTCTTTGTCTCCTTCGAGAGCCTTAGTAGCAGAACCCTTGATGATTGGACAGTTGCGATCGAAGCCGTTCTTCTCAAGAAGGTCACGAACATCTTCTTCGACGAGCTCGACTAGATCTGGGTCAGCAAGGTCCATCTTGTTCAAGAAGACAATAATCTTTGGAACGTTTACCTGGTGGGCCAAGAGAACGTGCTCACGAGTCTGCGGCAAAGCACCATCGTTTGCAGCGACTACGAGGATAGCACCATCAACCTGGGCGGCACCGGTAATCATGTTTTTAATGTAGTCGGCGTGGCCTGGCATGTCGACGTGGGCATAGTGGCGTTTTTCAGATTCGTACTCTTGGTGGGAAGTAGCGATGGTAATACCACGAGCTTTTTCCTCAGGAGCGTTATCGATCTGATCGTAAGCAACTGGTTTATTAACTTCGGAAGGAAGTTTTTTAGCTAGGACGCTAGTAATAGCGGCGGTAAGAGTAGTTTTACCGTGGTCAACGTGACCCATAGTACCGACGTTAATGTGCGGCTTGGAACGGTCAAAATTAGCCATTCTGGATTTTTCTCCTTTTATATATTTAATATTCTCAGAGTACTAATAAAAACCAACTCCGAGACTCTACGAGTGTTATTTTATCTTATTTTCTGTTTTTAGTAAAGTTTAATTCTAGAGAAAAAGTCAAGAAAAATCCCCCTCCGAAGAGGGGGGAAGTTTGGACTGTTTTTTTATTCCATGTGGTAAAGACGCCGATCGTCTTCATCACGGGTCGCCTGGCGCAGAAATTCGGCAACTCCGAACACCTTA
>JAIKZA010000062.1 GCA_024682595.1 Candidatus Saccharimonadota bacterium
GCTATTTGGTCGTGCGTAGTTATGTGCGCCAACCGGCGGCAGAGATTTTGCGCGTTGAGAGACCAAAAGTCAAAAGTCGCAATTTGCGCTTTACAACTTCTAAAATTTTCAGCAAGATGTCGTTCTCTACTCGCTGGAATGTCCGCGATATTATTCGCAATAAAGCCCGTACCATTACTGGTGTAGTTGGCGTAGTAGGCTGCATGATTCTACTTGTCTGCGGCTTCGGTATCAAAGATACAATGAATAATTATCTAGAAACCGAACTTAGCGTCATAAATAATTACAAGTACCGTCTGAACATAGCAGAAGACGCAAGTTCGAAGCGCATTAACGAGTTAATGGACGAATACTCGCACAATAGTTCAAAGACGCTCGCTGTAGAAGTTAAAAAAGACGGCGAACTTAAACTTAATTCGATTCTCATTAACGATTCTGGTGACGCTGTACGTACACTAGACAAAGACTGGAAACCGATGAATATCCCGGAAGACGGCGTAATTATTACACAAAAACTAGCCGAAAATGAGGGCCTTGAACTCGGCGAAGAAATCGAATGGCACGTAATGGGTGAAAAAGAATATTACCGCACGAAAATTGTCGGCATGAATCGCGATCCACAGAATCAAAATATCACGATGACGCGAAAATTCTATGAGTCGCTCGGCCGCGAATATTTACCTGATTCGATTTATACGAACGACGAAGTGGGTGATTTACCAAAAGGCGTAGCGTCAATTCAAAACATCGACGCTATCCGCGATGGCATGAATATGATGCTCAATACAATGATGAGCATGGTCGTACTTCTGGTTGTTTTTGCGGCACTACTTGGCGCGATAATCGTTTACAATATGGGCGTTCTTAGTTTTACTGAAAAAGGCTACCAATTCTCGACCTTGAAAGTGCTTGGGTTTTCTGACCGCAAGATTGGACGTGTATTTATTCAACAAAACTTATGGGTGGCAATTGTTGCGATTATTATTGGTTTGCCAGTAGGTTACGCTGTGACGGATTTCATCTTCAAAGAAGCGATCGAAGATTCGTATGATTTTGGCGTATTCGTGACACTCTCGACTTGTCTAATTTCGGCTCTGGGGACATTCCTCGTTTCGTTTGTTGTATCAAGCTGGCTTACGCGCCGTGTGGCAAAAATCGACATGGTCAAAAGTCTAAAAGCGAATGAATAAAAAAGGACCCTACGGGGTCTTTTTTGCTCATTTGGCGATGATTACATTATACAAGAGAAAACCATGACCCCATAAGACCGGCACCCCTATTGTGCTATTATAATGATGACATTAAGATGGAATCACTATTAAAAGCATATGAAGCATAAAAACCATTCAACCACTTCGGCAAACATGACGTCTAGTTGCGTGATAGAAGACCTATCAATTGAAATGCTCCGAAAGAAGGATTACGCAAGTGTGATTAATTATGCTATTGTTGGAATGCATTTCGACTGGTACATGAGCAGCAAGATGGTACTAAAAGCGTATGGTAAATATTTTTTGTATACGGAATTAAATCGCGCGACGCAAGTTATAGCGGCTTACAAAGGAGACGAATTAGCAGGAGTATTGCTCGCAGAAATAAAAGGCGAAAAGCCGGTACACTATTCTTTCTTTAGGCACATATACGTACGAGTATTCGACGTACTCCAACACTTGTTTGCCGGCGGAGCCGTTGGTGCGTATGACAAGGCCAATATGAAGATGCTTGCAGATTATAAGAAGAAGGCCGAGGTAGATGGCGAACTAATTTTTCTGGCAGCCAATCCAGACATGAGGGGAAAAGGAGTTGGAACTATATTATTAGAGGAATTAATACGAAGAGAGCCTGGAAAACGGATATATCTTTTTACAGACAGTGCCTGCACATATCAGTTTTACGATAATCGAGGGTTCGACAGAGTGGGAGAGAGGCATGTCGTTCTTAAGCTTAAGAGAAAACGCGTCCCGCTAGACTGCTATCTATATAGCAGGAAGTTATAATAACTTTGATAAAACTCCGTTCGATAAGATCGAGTGTTTCTTAAAGGAAAGCCTTGGGGTTTAAATAAAAGTCTGAACTCATTAAAAAAGTTGCCTATTTTGTCAGATAAAATAAAACACCGCCTGGTGGCGGGTTTAATAGTTTCTTCATGTGGTGAGCCGGGTGGGACTCGAACCCACGACACCAAGCTTAAGAGGCTCGTGCTCTAACCAGCTGAGCTACCGGCCCTCACCATTGCTGTATTATACCAAAGATTTAACGTTTTGACAAGGGTCTCTCCCGCCCAGCTTAACATGGGTCGTATATTGACTTCTCTCAATATTTATGCTATAATACATAGATGTGACGAAAGCGGACCATTGCGGTGCGCTAGTCAAGTTGTTTTTACAGGAGGTTTAAAATAATGTCTAAACTGCTGAGTACAATTATCACTGTACTGATGACGGGCATCTGCGCGCTCGTATACTATCTTGCGCTACCGGCGCTCACGATTCATTCGGCCGGATTCTGGTGGTTTCTCGTCATCTGCTTGGTCTGTCTGTCGATCTCAATCACCTGTTTCTGCAGCGAAAGCTTCGGAAAAGTGGCCGGAGCGAGCTGGATTATTACGATAGCTTTCCTTGTGTTGTTTGGCGGCTTTGGCCTAGCTTCGAGCATGCTATTCCATTCGGATGAAGCTCAGCAAGTGGCAGACGTCATGGAAAGCGATCACCTGATTGTAGAAGATTTTCCTGACATTACCGCCGAAGACAGCTTCAACAACCTGCCGTTAGTAGATCTCGATACGGCTAATATGTTGGGCGACAAGAAGGTAGCCCAGCTGAAGCACGCGTCCTGGTACGATGTGGACGACGAATATAACCTGATTCAGTATCAGGGTAAATACTATCGTCTGTCCGTAATCGACTACGGCGGATATTGGAAGTATAAAAAAGCGAAGTATGATGGACTGCCGGGTTACGTACTGGTGTCCGCGACCTCAAGAAACGGCATCGTGACACAAGAGGCAACCGTAAAGCAGCTCGACGAAGCAATTCGCTATTCGCCGGGTGCATTCAAGTCTCATGACTTACGCAGACACCTGCGGAGTCAGTATCCTTTCTATATATTCGATGAGAGTTATATGGAAATCGACGAAGAGGGCGTACCGTACTGGATCACAGGCGTACTGCGTCCGACAGCCGGGTTGTTTGGCGTAAAGACGGTGACATCATTCATCGTGACGAGTGCTCAGACGGGCGATTCGCAGGAATATTCCATCGGCGATGCTCCGGAATGGATCGACCACATCTTCTCACTGACTTACCTGATGGATATCGCGAAATGGCACTACGGTTATATTGGCGGCTTCTGGAATAATACTTTCGGCAAAACCGATGTCTGGCGCACGTCCTACTATTTCCGCGACGAACACCAGAACGACTCTGATAGTGAAGCTGGTAAGTTCGCGAATTTCTTTGGCTACAGCTCCATCATTCAGGATGGACAGGTCATGTTCTACACCGGACTGACAGCTGCGAATAAGGCTGATTCCAACCTGGGTTGGCTGATTATCGATACTAGCTCGGGTAAGATGACTCAGTATCGATTCAAGAACGAAAAAGGCGAAGATGCTTCTGGCGCGGAAGAGAGTTCCGCACAGGTCGCAGTCGAACAGCTGGTTCAGTCAATGAATTACGAAGCTACTTTCCCGTTACCGGTTAATATCGCCGGTGAGCCCAGCTACATCATGTGCCTGAAAGGCAAAGCTGGACTGATCCAGGCTTATGCAGTCTGCAATATCGATAATTATTCGATTTGCGTGCAAGCGGAAACGCTGGATAAAGCGTTGAACCAATACCTGGAAAAGCTCGGCAAAGATGCTATCTATGACACGACTGAAGATGCAGACGACGATGGTCAGAATCTGGAAGCAGAAGTTCTGGAAATTACCGGCAAAGTCGCTGAGATCTATACCGCCGAAGTTAATGGCACAACACAGTTCTACTACGTGATTGGTAATGAGCTATATCGCTCTTCCATCAAGCTGAACGAGCTGCAGGTGACATGGAAAGTCGGCGACGAACTGACAGTCACCTTCTACGAAGATGGTGCACTGCGAGTCGTAACAGACATTAAGAAGAACTAAAAATTAAAGCGACCGGAAGGGGGGTGGTTGCAGCTCCTCCTAGGGAGGCCTTCGGGTCTCCCTTTTTTATTTGCATTATAATTTTAATATGCTATGGGAAATCTTAAAGTGGGTCGGTCTAGTGATAGTAGTGATTTTTGCTGGCACTGCCCTAACTGGCGCGCCATTCGTACCATCACGGCGCAAAGAATTGGATATTATTTTCAAGAAACTCTATAAGCTCAACAAAAACGATTTGTTAGTCGATTTAGGCTCGGGCGACGGCAAAGTCTTAAAAGCGGCGAGTGATTTCGGTGCCCGCGCGTTAGGTATCGAATTAAATCCCTTTCTTGTCTTATTTTCAAAAGTTCGCTTTATTAGTAATCCGCGCGTAAAAGTCAGAATGAATGACTTCTTTCGGAGCGATTTGCCCACCGAAACTACCGCTGTCTACGTATTTGGCGACGGACGCGACATGAAACGCATCGCAAAGAAAGTCGAGGAACAGGCGCAAAAACTAAAACGGCCATTATTCTTAGTATCACACGCTTTCGAGGTGCCCAGATATAAACCCGAGAAGACGTGCCGAGCGTACTTTCTGTACAAGATAGAGCCTAAGTCTAAGTAGTATTTGCTACAATATAGAAAAGGAGCGACTATGAAAATTCAATATTTAGGGCACGCATGTTTTAAACTGATTTCCGGAGACGATAGTTTGATTATTGACCCATATGCAGACGATAGCGTGGATGGTTTTGGGCACCTACACGAAGAGGCCACCATGGTCATCTATTCTCATAAACACGCCGATCATTATGGCGTAGATTGCGTAAAGCTAATCGATGGCGACGAATCTAAGTTTAAAGTTGATTTTATTCAGAGTTGGCACGACGACCAAGAAGGGGCATTGCGCGGGCCGAATCTTATTCATGTAATTACTTGCGAAGGTTTGCGCATTGCTCATCTGGGCGATTTGGGCTGTCCGCTAAACAAAGAACAAAAAGAACAACTGACGAATCTGGATGTTTTGATGATTCCAGTAGGTGGTCATTTTACAATTGATGCCGATTTGGCGGCAGATATTAGCAAAAGCTTAGCACCAAAATGTGCGATTCCGATGCATTATCGTGGCGACGGTTTCGGCTACGATGTTCTTAGTACCGTAGATGAATATACGCGCCATTTCGATAACGTGCGCGAAGTGGGCAATATTATTGAAATTAACAATGATATGCCAGAGGTGGCGGTGATGGATTTTAGGGCTTAGCTACTTATAGTCACTTAGCCTGACGGTAAATTTCCAAGCCATCTTTTCGTTGATGATAATAAAAATACTAGTATTTCGGCTAGTGTAATAATTGATGGGTTGATGGATTGAATCGTAAACGTCAAGCAGTTCATCAAAATCGTCCACTTCCGATACTTTTACGCCAGCTAAATTTGGCGCCGATTTTAAGTCTACGATAATACTGTCGTAGCTAGATAATAGTTTTTTGACGTTTAATTCGTATTCTACGCCAGCCTCCTTAATGCAACCAACATAACGCGACGCAAATGCGGCAATTATAGTAATCGCCACAAATAGTAAACCAACAATGCGACAGGCTATGATAGCACTATCGGTCATCTTTGGCGCTGATGCTAAAATTTGTTCTTTATTCTTCGCATCCGTATTAATCGAGACTTCCACGGCCTGCTCCGTTAGCGGCGCAGAAATACTCATTTCGGATTTGAGCGGCATTTTATTACTGAACAAGCTATTCGTTAGGTCGCCAGTAATAACTAAAGACACCTCCAACTTACCCATTGCGGAAAGGCTATAGCTCTTTTTAAAATCGCGTAGGAGATTATTATATACGTCATAGTCAACCTTTACTTCATCCGTAAAAGTCAAATTTCGAGTTTCTCGAATCTCCTTTGCGTCTGACTGAAAGAGCTTAAACTCGCGCGACCAATAGCTTGCACTACTCTGACTTTTACTTTCATTAGCGCTGATTGTAGCGATAATCTGGTACGAATATGAACCAGAAACTGGCTGCGTAAATTCGGAATTATACTTGAAGCTTACGTTAAAATGATCAATTAGACTAGAAATATACTTACCGCCGGATGGTAAGACATTTTTTTCAAAATAATTATTATCTTTTAAGCTTACCGTATAGTCGAGGTCATTGTTTGTTTTCTGCACAAGCTCGACGCCATTATAAGGTCTAAAACCAAGCACGCAAAGAAATACGCCAAAGACAGCGCAAACAAAAATTAGAATAATCATCAAGATGCGTTTGCTCAAACTGTAGTGAATTTGTTTAGCCATGCTTTACTCCGTTTTGAATAATTCACTCAACCAAACGGTTGGGTAGCCAATAAATTTATTTATAATTACGACCCGCCCGACAACTTGCGATTCGTCAGTCCTGAAGACATCGAGTTCCTCATTATTGTCGCCCTTAGTGACGAAATAGAGGCGGTCATTTTCGGTATATATTTGGGTAACACGGTGGGTAATAATTATCCCCTCATGCTTAAATACTAGTATATCATTTTTAGCAATCTTATCGGCAGAAGTCTTCTCTAAAATAACCGCATCGCCACGCGCGAAGGTTGGATTCATCGAGTTGGATGCAATTGCAATAATTTGATACTTAAAAATGCCAGACACAAGTATTACTACCGCAAACAAAACGAAGACAATGGGCGTAGTAATAATCATTTGGTTACGCCGACGAATGCGTTTTTGATCTTTACGATTAGTTATGTGCAAATTATAAGTAAACAAAAAGATTGCCGCTGGCAAAGAAATTGCCATGACTGCGTAAATGAACGGTCCGAGATTTGGCAAAATAGGCAAAACGAAGGGATAGAGGCGAACAGATAGCTTATATATTAGCGCTGGACGCAGACCAATCTTATATATTAAGTAGCTACACAGTAATTCGGTCGCCAATACTGGCAGTATGACCGTACAAATCGTGACAAAAACTGCCTCCGAACTGGCAAAAGAGCTGAAATTCGTAGAGACGAGAATGTTTGCAGCCGCAATGGTTACCACGTAAATTGCTACTGGTCGAAGATTTCGAAAATATGAATGAAAAATTACATATTGAAATATCTCTGCTTCGCAAGAAATCAGCAACGCTGGCAAGAAGCCGGACATGATCACGCGAGGATTAAGTGAAAAAGAGCTGTGCGTGAAGTTTAGAAATAGTCCTAGTCCAAAGCCGACAATAAAAGTCACCATCAAGCAGGCGACAACAATGCGTGATACGTAGTTTTTGAGATAATGCTTGTCACGATGAAAGCCAAACCGAACAATCGCTACGACGAGCAAAACGCCGAGTACGGCAGCCATATAATATGACTTAATACTCGGCGTGAAAGAATATAGGAACGATGCTAAAAGTATAACTGCTATTACGAGGGCAGTTTCTAAGAGATATACTTGCTGCTCTTTTCGCTTAATGCGCATTATTCAGATTGACTATAATTGAACGACGCAAATAGGTTCAGTTCAAGCGGCTCAGTGAGTGAGAGACCTTTATGCTCGTCCGTAATGTCATAGTCGACACGCACGGTTACTACCTTACGATTAACGCCAGTAGCGGACGGAAGAGCGATATTGAGATTATCGGCACTAGAGCTGAGCTTAATGTCATCGTAGCTGACTGTATATTTCACATAGTCGGCTTGTTGGGCGGTTAGCTCGCTCATTCGGATGCTATCAAGCACAGCATTAAGCTGACCATCGTTCACGGCATCAATCTGGAATAAATAATAGTCGCCTGGTTTTTCTAATGTAATGTCGTACGAAATTGAGTTGTCGGAGATGGACTTCGAATTCTCCTCTACGCTACCCTCGCCGAGCTGGTAACTGTTTGGATTTAAGTGGATACTCCACTTGTTTGCCGTGGTACCGATAGTGGCAACACCATTAATATTGAGCATCTGCGAATAAGCCGCAAAGCCAATGGACATGAATAATACAGCGAACGCTAGTACGCCGATTACTGCAAGTTGTACGTTCTTTTGCTTTTGCATTTTTGTTCCTTCTTAATTTGTTTTAAGATTAACATAAGTGTTATATTTTGGCAATAATTGCTATAATATAGACATGTTAGTTGTCGGCTTTTTTCAGTGGTGGTACCTTCGCGGTTGGAAACACTTTGCGCGAAAAACGTTCTCCACTCTACGTAATTTGGCCGATTCTTTCTCGATTTCGCTACTTTTGCGCACTCTTTTTGCGCCATATGAGCAAATATCCGCCTATGGCAGCGGTGGCGAATCGGTTCAAGCTCAATTTGGCGATATCTTTGACAGGCTGCTTTCGCGCATGATTGGTTTCATAATGCGCCTGCTGATTATATTTGTTGGTATTATCGCACTAACAGTCGTTCTAATCATTAGTTTAATCGCGATTGCGGTTTGGCCACTATTGCCAATCTTGCCACTTGTTAGTGTAGTCTTAACTATTGCGGGGATAACATTCTGATGAACAAATTTCATTATAATAGCCAACGAGCGCAAGAGTCGAGGGTCGGCAAAGTCTTCGAGCCCGTTGCGATCCGCGCTTTGATGATTATTGCGGCAATCGTTTTGGTTGCGCTGGGCGCATACTTGATGTTCACGTTGCACTCCGCCATCGCTTGGGTGTGCTGGGGTTTAGCAATTGCAATTTTCGTTGTTTTTATTTACATAAAAGACGAACTACTCAAACCGCCGCTTGGATCAAGTGATGATATTAACGATTTACTGTCGCGTGACTTGTTAACGCTATTTAGCCACACTCCCACCCCAAGCGAGATTGCACAAATAGCACACAAAACAAATAGCGGCAGCTTTCTAGCCGTACGTTACGCAATTACGCCGAAATTCTTGAGTATAGTAGCCGAGGCATTACCAGAAGATATTATTCCAATTTTTGCAAAGGCTCGCGAAGTACAACAGACAACTGGCTCGGAAACTATTTCAGGTGGCGTTTTGGCAGTAGCCATGATTGAAACACATCCAAATCACGAGCAAATGTTGCGTACGATGAAATTGGAAGTTAATGATTTATATAACGGCATAATTTGGTATAACTATCTGCACGGGCTCGTAAAGAATGCACACCGACCACGGCATACTGGCGGTATTGCACGCGATTTAGCATTTGGATACACACCAAATCTATCCCGTTTTGGACGAAATATCTCAATGAGTCGCGCAGGTGCCACAAACAAACAGATGCAACTCGCTCAGCACAAGGAAATCGTACAGCGCATCATCGAGACTTTCTCGAAGGGCGGGCGTCAGAACGTAACCCTAATTGGCCCCGCTGGAAGTGGGCGTTCAACAATCGTAACCGCGTTAGCAGACGAATTACTTGATGCTGACAATAAACTCTCGGCAGACTTGGAGTTTCGCCAAATATTCAAGCTCGATGCCGCATCGATGATTGCAGAAGGCGGCGAACGCGGAAGGCTAGAGCGACTCGTGCCGATTATTCTAGGTGAAGCCTATGCGGCGAAAAATATTATTATTTGGATGGACAATGCGCATCTATTCTTCGAGGATGACACCGGCTCGATCGATATTAGCAATGTGCTATTGCCAATAATCGAGGCGGGCAACTTACGCATGATTTTGACCATGGATCAGCAAAGATTCTTGGAAATCTCTGCACGCAGTCCACAATTAACTAATGCACTCAACAAAATTATGGTTGAACAATCAGGTGAAGAAGAGACTATGCTAGTAATGGAAGATCACGTTCCACGATTGGAGTATAAATATAACGTAATCTACACGCATTGGGCACTAGTGGAAGCATATCGCCTGAGCGAACGTTATGTTCATGATTTAGTAATGCCCGGTCGCGCAATTAACTTGTTGGAGTCGGCCGCAAATTATCCCGTTCAAGGCGACTTTATTACTGACGCTTCCGTTCAGACTGCCGTAGAGAAGGTTTATGGGATTAAAATGCAATCTTCGCAGAATAACGAAGAGAAAAGCAAGTTACTAAACTTAGAGGATCTCATTCATGAGCGCATGATAGACCAGGTTGGCGCTGTTAAAGCCGTCAGCAATGCTCTGCGTCGCTCTGCGGCAGGAGTGCGCAATCAGAATCGACCAATTGGCACTTTTCTCTTCCTGGGTCCAACTGGCGTAGGCAAGACTGAGCTAGCCAAAGCATTGAGTGAAGTGTATTTTAGGGGCGAAGGCGAGATTGTGCGATTAGATTTGAACGAATTTGTTGAAGCTTCGGATGTTTCGCGATTAATTGCAGATGGGGCCGAAGATGCGTTGAGTTTAACTGCGCAGGTAATGAAACATCCATTTTCAGTCGTATTGTTAGACGAAATCGAGAAAGCGCATCCGCAAGTATTAACTACCCTGCTACAAATGCTAGATGAAGGCATATTACGCGATACTAGAAATCGAGAGATAAGTTTTCGCGATGCAATTATTATTGCAACGAGCAATGCAGGCGCCGACAAGATCCGTAGCCTAATTGAAAACGGGACGGATTTCGATAGCGTCAAAGACGAAATTACGAATGACCTAATTCAAAATGGGGATTTTAAACCGGAATTCTTAAACCGTTTTGATGAAGTCTGCATATTCAAACCACTCTCGAAGGAAGATTTGCGTAAAATTGTCGACCTGATTCTTGTAGGCGTAAATAAGACTTTGGAGCCACAAAAAATTAGCGTCAGGCTTGATGACGCGGCAAAAGACTTATTGGTCGAGAATGGCTATGATCCAAAATTAGGAGCTCGCCCAATGCGACGTGTTGTGCAAAATACTGTTGAGAATCTAGTCGCCAAGATGGTATTAGCCGGAGTAGCAAACAGCGGCGCAGAAATAGAAATCGACGCCGCTATGATTGAAGAGCAATTAAAATCTTAAATTAGAAACTTTCTTTGCGAATTGTTTCAATGATATTTTGTTTACGAATTTGACGCATCGAATAACGCATCGTGCCGGCTACAAGAATCACTACTGCCAAAATCGAAATCACTACTGCGTGCCACGGAATAATTAGCCCAATTTCCGCCCCGCCCGCATCGAAGAGTTTATACATGCCATACGACATTAATAAGCCGATTGGCAGACCAATTAGCAGCGCGCGCGTAATATACATGGCACTTTCGAGGCGGACCATTTGACTAAACTCTTTCTCGGTCATGCCAATAGATTTTAGGGCCGCAAACTCTTTCGCGCGCAGAGCGACATTCGTAGTTATTGTATTAAAGATATTCGTAATGCCGATTAATGAAATGATTGCTATAAAACCGTAAGATAGGATTTCGATAGTCAATAATATATTCCGGATAGAAGTATAGGCTATTTCAGCATTGTAATAGTAATAATCCGCGTAATTTCCGAACTCGTTTTTATATTGAAGCTTATTTTTATTGTCGTCTAAATATTTACCAATTTGTTCGCCAAGCCCAGAATCAGCAATATGGAAATCTCCAATCGTAAAATAGATGCCAGACGTGTCTTTTAATATTTCATTTTCTTCAGAGATATAGATTATGCCCTTATTGGAGAATGTGTTTTTAGATATTCCCAACGGTGTCTCTTCAGTAATTTGTGTAACTTCCAATTCTATCTTTTTAGTCTTTGAGTTATCGTTTGTACTCGGAGCTATTTCCATATTATCAAACTCGTCAAGATCCGAATCTAAATCTTCAATCTGGTAATTTATAGCGGATCTTAGTCTATAGATGGCTAAGTCAATTTTATCGCCAACTTTATAATCGGTTCCGCGCTCAAAGCTTACTGAGCCGTTACTGTGATAGTCCATGTAATAATCGCGCAGGATTGCGACATTTGCATAGTCATTGCCGCGATATCCCGCTCTTTTGGCAAAGCGGGCAAATTCGTCCGTAGATATGACTGTTAATTTAACCGGGGCTGCTCCGTTGGTAAGGTCTGGCGAGGACTCGTAGAAATATGCGTACTCTTTTATATTAAAACGCTCAATAATATTATCATAGAGCTCCTTTGTGCCATCGAAGATCATAAAGTTCGAACCCGTGTCGTCAATGAAAAAAGCGATATCTTTATAACCATAGGAAATTAAGGTCGAAACGCCAATAAAAATTGCCACGCTAAGTACAATAGATACTACGGTAGTGTGATATTTTTTGCGACTACGCTTGAGATTCTTAGCCGCAATTACGCCACCAATTCCCCAAATCTTCTGCGTGAGTTTCAATGTGCGCATTTTTTTGGCTTTAATTTTGATATCCTTTTCATTACGCAAAGCGGCAATAGGACTAACTCTACTCGCCACGATTGCAGGCGAGGCGGCAGAGAGAACGATTATGATTGCACCGATTATTGCAATTGAAAAATATCCGCTAACTGGGATAAAGAAAGACATCGAAAAGCCTAAGGCATAGGTATCGAGCTTGTTGACAATCGCGCAGACTATTAATGTGGTAATAATACCTAGAATAATACCAACCGGGATCGCTACAACGCCAATCGAAAAGGCTTCGCGATAAACCATTCCACGAATTTGGCGCGGGCGAGCGCCAATACTTGAAAGCATACCGAACTGGCGTTCACGTTCTGTGATTGAAATGTTGAATGAATTCCTAATCACAAAAGCTGACACAATGGCCAATATGCCAATAGCAAATACCGATAGCGACCATAAGAGAATGCGCGCAGTCTCCGGCATACGACCATCCAGAGTTGCAACTAGAGTGGTGCGAGTTTCGATTTCTTCCATGCCGGCATCTTTTAATTCATGGGCTATCATTTTTTCGCTATGAGAATAATCGTGAGGATTGCAGTATTTTACAAAAACGTTGTATAGATGATCTCCATCGCGCTGAAGCATGGCGGCGTCCGTAATTGGCGCGTAAGAATTTCGCGGAAAGAGTCCCGCAACGTAATAATCCTTCGTACCATCTTCAAGAACTATATATTCAATATGATTGGAATAAAATTGTACATCGAAATAATTTGACTCTTCGATAATTGATACAAGGTTACCTGGAACGTCGCGGTACATGATATGATAATCGCCATATTCTTCAATTTCGCGGAGGCGCCAACTATTCAAGAAGCTTGTTGCCACGCCAATTACGGACAATATTAACGCTACAGACAATGCGACGCCAATAATGGTCACAATAGTACGAGCGCGGTTTTGTTTTAGATTAATGCGATTGAGCTTCGCTAGAATCTTCATGCTCTCCCCTGCGTTCGTCTTTTATGATTTTTCCATCCTCGAAAGTAATAACACGCTGAGCGTGCTGCGCAATAGAAATATCATGGGTGACCAAAATAATAGTTTGGCGGTATTTTTCATGCGCAACTTCAAGAAGCTTTACAATTTCATCGCCAGCTTTCTTGTCTAGGTTGCCCGTTGGTTCATCGGCGAGGATGATTTTCGGTTGCCCGAAGAGAGCTCGACCGATTGCTACGCGCTGTTGTTGGCCGCCGGATAATTGATTTGGCAAATACTTCACCCGATCACTCAGACCGAGCATTTCGATTAATTCTTTTAGGTATTCTTGGTTGATTTCTTTTTTAGCCAAGTCGCATGGGAGAGTAATATTTTCCTGCACATTCAGTACGGGAATAAGATTATAGAATTGATAAATGATACCAACCTTTTCACGACGAAAAACAGCAAGCTTATCGGAATTGTATTTTGCAATATTTTCACCGTCGACAATTACCTCGCCAGAACTAGGATTATCTACTCCACCAAGTAAATGTAGTAGCGTAGATTTGCCCGAACCACTAGCACCAATAATGGCAACAAAATCGCCTTCTTCAACGGCGAAGCTGACATCGTCAACGGCTTTTACGAGATTGTCACCTTTGCCGTAAGACTTACTCAGGTTACGAACTTCCAAAATGCTCATCCTTAGTAATTATATATTATTTTTTGCTATACTTTAAGGTCGTTTAAGCTTTTATTGCTATTAATTACGTTTAAATCGATGTATTTTTCTCCGCCAGTGTAGCCATCCAATCGACCACGGTCATTATACTGCCAAATTAGCCAATCATTACCATTATTCCATCTTGCCGGCACATAGACATCGCGGACCCAACGCGGATAGTCCGAAAAATCCGTCAAATAGGTGTCATAAAAATCTTTTTGCGCATAAATTATTGGCTTGACGTGATATTGCGCCTCGAGCCGATCGAGCATAATCCTAAGCTCGCTACGAAGACTATCTTTGTTGGGTTTAACTAATTCTTTTTCGCCATAAATCTCGAGATCTACTGCGGGAATTAAGCGTCCATCAAGCGACTCGCCGACGGTATTAATGTAGTTCTCTGCCTGCTCGGCACCGGGGCTCTCAAAATTAAAAAAGTGATATGCACCTGCGGATAGCTCAGCATTCTGAGCGTTTTGCCAATTGGTCGCAAACTGCCCGTCTACATGAGTGCTACCCTCAGTAGCCTTGATATAAACAAACTGAATTCCCTGTTCTTTGAGCTTATTCATGTCAACGTCGGCTTGATATTCAGAAATATCCACACCACGGACAGAGTTTGAATTCAATGACCATTCATTGATACTAATATAACGATTTTTAACTGCCTGATAAAAACAGATGAAGATACTCGCAAAAACAATCAGTATAATAGTTGGAACAATTAATAATCTCCGCTGAGTTTTTGGCTGAGACATGCGTCTAGTATAGCATTTATCAAGTATGCAACAAAAAGTTCAAGTGATAAAATGGTTCACATGGGAATAATTGCAGTAGGTGGCGTGTTGGAGAAAAACGGCAAATATTTGCTAGTCCAAGAAGCGAAAAAAGAAATTAGGGGAAAATGGAACCTTCCAGCAGGAATGCTTGATCTAAATGAAAATGTTTTTGAAGGTGCAAAACGCGAGATTTTTGAAGAAAGTGGATACGATGTCGAGCTAACTGGTATAGCGAAAATAAGAAATAGCATGGTGGCTGGCGACTCGTTTATTGGTATTATCTTCAGCACAAAAATTCTAAAACAGCACAGCAGTAATAATAAAGACGAGATTCTACAGACCGGATGGTTCTCTTATGAAGAAATCGTAGAAATGCGCGATAAACTCCGTTCTTATGAATGGATAGTTGAAGCCATTGCAGCCGTCGAGAATGGCAAGATTTACGATTTGGATTTGATTGGCGTTTAGGCCAAGATGGAGACGTTTTGGCGTGGCGGAAGCTACGCTTTTTTGTCGCGCCATAGCTTATGGAGGTGCGGCTAACAATAAGCAATGGATTAGGAGGTTTTAAAAGATTTTAATTTTTCCCGCGAAGACGTGAAAAGAATCTTGAAATAGCAGATTGCTGTTTTGCTGGCGTCTGGGCTGGTTTCTCCGACTCCTTTGCCGCTTCCTCCATTTCCTTTGTTATTCTTGCCGCCTCTTCGCCCCAGGCAATCGATGTTATGATGCCGGTTTTAGCATCGGTTTGGACCAAATATCCAGCCTCTTCAAGCTTTGCCTTGATTGCTGGCATTTGTTCAGTAGCGAGACCACGTATATCACCGTCGTAATCCTTATTGTCGGGGTCTTTATTAATAACGCTATCGATTGCAGCCTCACACACTACATCAGGAGAACCGCCATTAGCCTCTTTTCCCGTAAGCGTACTAGCTATACCTTTGCGATCAAAATCTGCATATCCTGGCCCATAGTATATTGTGACCTCTCTTGTAAAATCGGCGGTTTCTTGTCCATCTTTAGTTGCTTCCGTTATGGCTTCGTTAATATTCGACATAAAGGTATCAAGAATTTCCGTTGGATAATCGTGGTTTTCCTGACGAGCCTCCCAAGCCTCTTGATGCTGGCGCGCTCTCTCTTCAGCCTCAGCGCGCTCTTGCGCTTTCCGGTCTTCGTATGCTTGCTTGCGCTGCTCCGCTTCCGCTTCCGCGGCGGCTTTGTCTGCCGCCTCCTGATCTGCCTTCTGTTTCCTATATTCTGCGGCGCGCGCGCTTGCTTCAGCCGCATTAAAAGCCACGGCGCCAGCCATCACTTGCTCGTAGTTCGATGGGCCTTGATCTTGGTTTTCGGCGCTATTCGGGCTGGACTCTTTACTCATTATAAAAACCTCCTTTTCGTCTTCTATTTTTAATAATAACACGAAGATGATATATAGCTAGAAAGCTGTTCACTTCGATTGCGAAGATTTACTCATGCCTAATATTCGTTGCCTCGTCTACGTTCTTGGCAAAAAATCGGAAGAGGATTTCTTTTGCATTCGCTCGATTAACACTCGAGTTTTATTTACCGCGCATCTAATTAGGCCTGCATCACTAACAGACTCGTTATTTAGCCCCGTATATTCTAGATATATTGCTCTTCTTGACCTAGGGTGCGTTTTCATGAATGATGCGTAATCGCCCCTACTTTTGTCATAGCCGTGACGCGCGCAAATATCTCTTAGTTCCTCTACTTCTTCTCGTATGGTGTCCCATGTGGCGTCACTACCCAGCCCAAAACGTTCGATATAGTCAAACCTAACATCGTCGTCAATTGCACGCATAATGTCGTCTTTTGTAGCATCGGGGCCAAGGCGGAACTTTTTATATTCGCGTATAAATACGGTTGGCGACGAAATTAACATGCTATCCAGCGACGCATCTGGTCGCGTATTAGTCACCAGTGCAAACCAATCTTTATCCGAAGACATCTCCGTTTCGACGGTATTAATATTTGGGTCGCACCCGTCGACTTTATATCCATAAGCATAATATAGGTCAAAAGGTTTTACATGAGATACAGATTGGTGGGCTGGGCTCTAGGAGCCGTTCTATATTCATCCATTGCGAGCACGCAGGTTTTTGCGGTCGATGTTAGCAATTTTGACGAGCTGAAGGCTGCGATAGCTGGTACGGAGCAGGAAATAAATTTTACAGCTGATTTTTATTTTACTGAGCAGTTAACAGTTTCGCGCAAGATTGCAATAGACGGGAGTAACAAGGCACTAACCCGCGATGCGAATTTTTCTGGCACGCTCTTCTCTGTGGAGTCCGATGGCGCAGCGATTCGTTATGGCGTAAAACGGTAAGTAATTCTGCTATTGATAGCTTTGCGGTAAAGTGCGATAATTGCTATCATGATAGGAGTTAGCAATGGGAATTTTTAATCTCTTTGGAAAGAATAGCAAAAAACCTGCTAGAATCGTTGATCATATAAACGACGAGGGACTGAAAGAAAAAATAAAAAGTATGTCGGTTGACTTAATTCGAAAGGACGGCAATGAAGTTAACGACAATTCGTGCGTAATAATAGATTTCAAATATCTCCAGAATGTCGAGAATAGTGGCTTGCGCTCAATGTATATAGTCGAAGTAGACGGCCGACCATTTTATTTCTCGATTGAGAAAGATAATATCGAATTGCTAGACGAAAAAGCCCATAAGTACTTCGACTTCAGTAATGACGAAGATGAATAGAGCCATACTTCATGACAAAAAATAAACCCCTTCAAAACAATTCAGGCGATTATATGCCGGGAGAGAAAGTGCTATTCATAATACGCGAAAGCACGAAAAAGAGGATAGTTACTACAGTAGTTTTTGCTACCTTAGTACTCATATGCCTCGCTGGAATATTCATTTTTAAAAATATAAATATGTCTATTGCGGCCGGCGGAGGTCTAATAATGGCATTCTGGCCACTTTCCGATGCATATGGTCGCATAGAAGTTACAAATTTTCGCATTAGGTACTCGAATTTCGCAAAAATTACAGCGAAAGCTGAAGACGTTCCGCTAGACAAATTGGCGCTATGTAGAGAACTCGTAAACGCACCAAAAATCGAATTATTATTTCTAGTTGACGATTCGAAAACACTGCAGTCAATTGGGCGTATCGTCTTCAATAAGACAGACAAGAATGCTATGTTACTTATGCAACTCCCCTGCCCTAAGCGAAAGGATCTAGAATACATCCTCAAACACTGTCGAAAAATGTAATATTTTCCAAATTGACTCATTAATCGACGGATTTTTCATACGTTAATTATGGCATATGAGCACATGCCAATGAAATGAGCTCGTAATATTGCCACCCCTGTTAATAAAGTCTTCGACTTGGAAAATTTTGACAATGTCGAAGTCCTTGAACAGATCTTGAATAAGATTGTAGTCCGCGTAGAAATGTGGAATCCCATTTTCTGGTCCATCCTCAACTCTAATTTTTGTATTTTCGTCCACTATCGGCCAGTCTTGCTGAAAGTCCCAGGCCTGCTTCGAGCGAAGGGTCAAATAGCACTCGCCGCCTTTTCTGAGGACCCGTTTTAATTCCGATATTATTTTTCGCATTCCGGCCGTATCGGTATGGGAGATCACATTACGGCAATAAACGCAATCAAAGGAATTGTCCGCGTATGGCAAGCTAAGCATGTCGCCAACCTTTAAATCGACCGCAACGTTAGCTTTTCTGGCATATTCGCCCGTTCTAGTGATCGACGCCTCACTTAGGTCGAAGCCCGAGGCCTTGAAACCGGCCTTCGCGAATTGAATAGTGTGCCTCCCCAAGCCGCAGCCTAGGTCCAAAAAGTCCTTTTTATTCTGGCCGAGCCAGCGATTTATGAGATAGTATGACTCTATTACGGGCTCCTGCCAATGACGCTCATGGTCGCCTTTCACTTTATCCCAATCCCATGCTTTAGAATCTACCATTTCATTACCTTTCGATTTTACATTTTTCCGATTTTATTTTTGCACTCTTCCTTTTTGAGCTAATATATAATCCTTACCGATTACTTTGAGGGGGTCATTTCCATTTATAAATCGGTTCAGTAGACAAGCCCCAAGTTTTCAATGGTTTCAAGGAACTTTCTATAAATTGTTTTCTCGCAATTTATATTAGTTTTATTTTCATTCATCTATACCATTTCCTTATTTTTCATCAAATTAAGTCCTTCATAAATTGAAATATTTCTATTTAATCTTTTTTTATTTTTTTATAAAATACAATACTCATAATTATCATCATAAATGCTAATAAATCAGATGATACTAGTTGTAGTATCGCTGCCCAGGCTATAGGCTCTAATGGCCAAGGTTCAATAAATGTTGCTAAACATGCTCTAAATATCCAAACTATAGTTAAAAAGAAATATAACTCTTTTGCCTCTTTATTCTCTCCTAATGCTCTTTTTCCCCATATTATCGCAAGTAAACTACTTCCAAATAACAATAGCGAGAAACAATAATTCGTATAGTCTATTCCTACAATTAAGTTTTTATATTGCATTGGTAAATAATCATACCATTGAAACATAACTGGAACAAAAAAATGCCATAAACCAACCAGCATACTCATGACTGTTGTTATATAGTATAATACTCTATATTTTTTCATAATAGATAGCTCCTCCATAAATTACTACTTATCTTTATGTTTTTTGATTTATAAAAATATGTAAAAAATCTCAATGTCATTTTTTCGGTATATTCAATGTTTTGAGTGTATTTTTCATAAAATATCCGCATCGCACTGAATCCTTGTACTTGGCAACTTTCCTATTTTTTAATTAAATACTCTATAAATTGTAATTTATTTAATACTCTTCTTTTGTTAGAAATTCTTTTAATTCTTTTTCATTTTTAAAGATTCTGTCAAATATCAGATACAATGAATCAGTTACATCATATTCCCCTATCGCATAACATTTTTTCCCTAATCCATATGCAATACCTGCTTCAATATGTGCTGATTTTCCAGCTGGAAGCACCAATAACAAATTATCTGAATTTTTTTCACCATTCAAATCATGCTCAAATATTGTTCTAACTCTTGCATCTTCAAGTTTAAATTCTTCAAATTTGTCTTCTAAATTTTTATCATTAACGTCTAATCCCACTTCCCTATGTGATTCTTCATTTTTTAAAAAACAATAATGAGAAATATGTAATTCTTCAAAAATATTACATATTTTTAAAATATTTTCTCTATTTCTTGTTCTTCCAGCAATATAAAATTTATATTTATTATTCATTATCTTTCACTCCCTATTAATTAATCCTAACCCTGCGTTTTTATCGTACCATCTTCGGCGATTAGATAGTCTTTGCCAATAATTTTTAGCGGGTCGTCATCGTTTACGATTATGGCTGCTTCATCTGATAAAGCGTAAACTGGCAAGTCTGTTAGCCCGGATGCGTCCTCTACCTCTTTTTTATCGAATTTGTAGAAGCCATGCAGGTGTGGCAAGAAAATGATAGGTATAATGTCCATAAAATGGTCAGTTTCACGCTTTTCTTTATAAATCGCTTTTTGTATTTCTTCTGATTCTTTATGACACAAGACGCAAGAGCCGGCAGAACTTCCAACCCAAAGCTTTTCGGCTAAGATTTTAGGCAATATTTTATCGAAGCTAGTCTTAATGAATGTGTTGGCTAAGTAGTCTGTATTTCCCCCGAAACAATATACCAAATCGGCCGCCGCAATATGTTGCTCTATGTAGTTTAATGGGTGAGCTTGGATGTCGATAAATTCCATGTTGCCGCCAATAATTCCAGACAAGTGCTGCAATTCCTCTACGAACCAACGATGGTCGCCGGATTCGCCTTTGATTGCTTCATTAATAATGGCGATATTGATATCCTCACGATTCTTTCCTATTAAATCCTCGCAAGTCTTGATAATCGGTTCAGTAGACAAGCCACAAGATCCTAAAATTATTTTCATACATTCATTATATCGTATTCGTATAGAGACATATCGGCGGCCACTAACGAACAAAGGGCAGCCGGAGAATTCAACAATTTCTATGGCTACAGCTATACTGTAGGTCGAGAAGGGGAGATTCTATTGTATACCGGTTTGACGCCCGTAAATACCGCTGGATCAAACTCTGGCTGGTTACTAGCGAGCACTAGAACTGGCAAGATGACAGAGTATCAGATTGAGGGCATCGAT
>JAIKZA010000010.1 GCA_024682595.1 Candidatus Saccharimonadota bacterium
CACCTACAAGACCACCGGTAAAGGTTCGCCGGCCATCTATTCCACGGCGGATATTACCGTCAAAAACGCCACTTTAGTAGCCACCGCTTCCGAAGGTGTCGTAATTGAAGGGAAGAACAGCGTTACGCTCGAAAACGTCGACCTGACTGACACTAACAATGCCCTGAACGGTCAGTCTACAACTTACAAAAACATCTTCCTCTACCAATCCATGAGTGGGGATGCGGCATCTGGCCGGGCTGTCTTTACTTCCAAAAACTCCACTATTACTACTAATAAAGGCGACAGCTTCTATGTCACTAACACTACTGCTGAGATTAATCTCGAAAACAACAAGATTATCAACAATGATACGTCTGGCAATTTCCTGCGCATCCAGAAAGAATCTTGGGGCAAGTCTGGTAGCAACGGCGGTACGGTTACGCTCAATATGACCAACCAGTCCGCTACTGGCAACATCGTAGTCGATTCGATCTCGAGCCTCACTATGAGCCTCAAAAATGGCTCTACCTTCAAAGGAGCTATCAACAGCGCCAATGCCGGTACGGTTTCGCTCAGCCTAGATAAAAGTAGTACGCTCACATTAACTGGCGATACTTACGTCAAGTCGCTTACCAATGCCGACTCTACGAATAGCAATATTAATTTCAACGGCTACAAACTTTACGTCAACGGCAAAGCAATTAATTAACTATTCGACTTTTTCGATAATTAGCTCACTTGAGTCGTCTTCTAGGGGAATTGTTACTATCTAAATGATAATGATCGTTTCCTTCTTGTTCGGCAAGAGTGGCTAATTGCCTTGATAGCGAAAGCAGGCCTGCCTTATTTGCCGAGATTATCGTTGCGCCATTCTCGATGCGCGTGGATATTTTAAAGTCTTCTGCCCATTCTATCCTCATTTCAAAAACCTCATTTTATGTCCTTCCTTATTATAGTTCGCGGCTATCCATTTCATCAGCACGCCCACCACGTATTCAATCTCTTCTTCTGTTAAAGCGCGACCTTTTGGAATTTTATGCCATTTCTCTAGGCATCCTCTGCAGCAACACGCACAGGCATGCTGTGCAATGAATACCGGATGTCCGCGCATTGGTGTTTGTTTACCATCGTTCTTGGGCTCTATTGGTGCTAGGCGTTCGCGAACGAAATCGTAAGCGTGACTTCTAATCTTTTCTATGCCAATACGGTCTATATACTCAATGTCTTTTGGCTTTAGGCAAAAACTTGAACGGAACTTTGACCGCGCCAAAGCGGAGAATAGAGTTTCTGCCCCAGATTTTTCTACTATCATAAAATTATTGTACCTGATCGCTTGGTGTTATAATGAAGTCTACATTGTTCTTTACTAGACGAATACGAAAGGTAGGTGATAATGCGTGAGCGTAGAGAACGACAGAACGGTAAATGCGTATATTGTGGCCTCTGAAAGGTACATAGAGGTCGAGGAGAGGCACGTCGGCGATGGTTCGGGGGATAAATATCAGAAGCTTGAGCAGTTTATATTAGAGGCATATCAGCCACTGCCTGATGGGGCGAGCATCCTGGAGATTGGCGCTGGCCCTGGCATAGATGCACAACGCCTTCGGGATAAGTTCGGCTATATTGTTACCGCCAGCGATATTGATGCGCCAGGATTTGTGGACGCCGTCCGCAAACGTGGTTTTGAGCCAGTGGTCTTCAATATCGTAAAAGATGATCCGCCGGGCATTTATAATGGTGTCTTTTGTTGGCGTGTGCTGCAGCATCTCATGCCTAAAGATGTCGAAATTGCTCTGGGTAAAATCTATTCTGCCCTAAGAAACGGCGGCCGCTGTCTCCTAAGCACCATGAATCGTGAGGCGAGCGAGGTTGATTTTCAGGAAATCGACTTTGACGGCGAATATCATATCGGCGTACCGCGCACTTTTTATTACTGGCGAGAATCGGATCTATCCAGACTGATTAAACAGGCGGGCTTTCGCATCGTACATTCATTCAAGGATGGCGGCAAGCAGGGGAACAAGTGGCTTGTCTACATTCTTGAAAAATAAGGCATCCCCCGGAAACGGGGGATATTTATTACCACGTTTTTCCCGAATAGTAACTGCCATCACTCCACTCCTTGTATTCACCCAGCTGCTTCTGCCTTCCTTTTAAGGCGGTAACCTCTCCGTCTTTGAGTTGTTGTTCGATATTTTTTATATCTATATTGGCGGTCGGGTCGTCTGGATCACTACCGGGATCCTGTGATGGGTCTTTATTTGGGTCTGCGGAAGGATCTTCTTGTTCTTTCTGGAGCTCATCGATTTCTTGCTCTAATTTTTCTGCCTTGTCGGACTTTCCGCTATTATCATTTTTACTTGCGCAATCGTCTTCGTAAAGTACGTCCTTTGCATTTTGCAGTTTTAGTTTGGCATTCAAGTCACCTTTTTTAATCTGCTTAATCATCGAAAGAGACAAGTTGATGCGCGCGTCGCAGATACGGTCTTCTGGCGGGTTATTTTTTAAGGCCGCCTCGAACTTTGCCTGAGAGTCTTTAAATTCGGCCAACTTATAAAGGCGAATTCCATCGTTGTAATGGACGATGTAAGGCTCTTCTAGATTTAGTGCATATAACATTTTTACTAGACTATCAGAATAGTTGCCGTTGTTAATATTAGCTATGAATGCCTCATTTAGTGCTAACGATGCGCCAAATTTTAATAACACAAATCCGACCATAATCAAGAATGCGGCGAGAATCTTTTTAGCCGTCTGCTTATTCATACCTTCCTCCGCCAAAGTTTATTGAATTCGAAGAATAATAACAGTAGAAGCGGTACGGCAAATATATAATATAAATCCATTCCTGTAGGTTTATCGTCCGGCCGAGTGTTACTGGTCGTAAGTTCGGAGATCTTTTTCAATGCTGGGTCTATATCTTTTTGTGATTCCGCATGTATATAATCGCCGCCAATATCTTCTGCAATCTTCTTGAGATTAGCCTCATCTATTTTAGATATCGCATAATGGTCGGAGGCGCTCCAATCTGCGCTATAATCGGTGGGATAGTATTTAATATACGAATCTAGACTATAAGTATTGTTCGATTTCATCTTTCCGCCGTTAATGGTGCCATACCCAAGCACTAGGCCATAGTCGAAATGTTCTTTTAGGCTGGCGTAACTCTTTAACGTACTGTCGTCTGTAATTTCACCGTCGCTGATGAAGACTAGAATTCTTGTCCTTTCTTCTTCTTTTTTCTCGGCAGATGTCACGATAGTATTTATCGAATCCATTGGTGCATTAAGACTTGAACCTCGCGCATATAAATTAGGGAGCGGCGCCATGGCTTTGATGGCCGATTCAATCATATTATAGTCATAAGTAAACGGCGCAATAATCGTAGCCGAATTCGCGAAGGTGATTAAAGAGAACTGCGCTCCGTTCAACTTTTCTAGGATGTATTGCATGTCAGATTGAGCTGCACCTAATCTCGGCTCGTTTCCGTTATAGTCCTCCGCAATCATGCTAATTGTATTATCAACCACGAATAGTACATCTAAATCATTAGTTTCGACTTGGGAGCTATCTTTCTCTTGAATCATCGGGCGCAGACCTATAATTAAAAGCAAAATAATTATCGTAATCTTCGGCGCTAAATACTTTAGTTTGTTTATTGCCGCATCTTTTTTGTCGATGATGCACGGAATAGTCAAGATGCCAAATAACAAGACGGCAATCACGATTAATGACCACAATGGGATAATGGGTTCCAGCATCATTTCGCCACCTTTCTGTCTAATATGGCAATTCCACTAACTCCCAGAAGAAGGATTAAATAGGGAATTAATGGCACATCTCTCTCCTTTGCCTCGCTTCGCTCTTCGAGTTTGGTTTTTGTGGTCTGCTCTATATCTTGGACGATACTATCCGTAGTGCCGCTAGAGTATGTATATAATTTACCGCCATTAATATTCATCGCCTGCTTAAACTCCAAAAGATTTTGGTTTGAGGTTAATTCTGGACTAATGCCAAATATTTTTATGCCTTTCTTTTTCGCAATTGCGCTAGCTTGAGCAGTAGTTAATAGCGGCTTACCGGCCAAATCGTTATCGGTCGAAAATATAATGATACGCGTCCGCTCTTTACTATCTATGTCTGGGAAGTCTAATGTGCATGATGCTAGCCCATCTCCAATCAATGAGCTACCGCGCGACGCAGCCCCCTCGATGGTGCCACTCTGGATGTATTGAATCACATAGAGGTACTCATTGATATCGAAAGAAGAATAATCCATTGATTCATAATACTCGATTGATTTTTTAATATTACCTAAAATAGTTTTAGCGTATTCGTAATCTTCCGTAAGCGGCACGAGTGTTACGGAGGAGGAGTTAAAGATACTAATACCAAAACGCTCGCCGTGTAACTTGTCGACTATGTTGCTGAGGCTATTTACTAGCTCGAGATTCAGGTCATCGACGGATGCTGACGTATCCATACATAAGATAATGTCGCGATTATATTTTTCTTCTACGGTGACTATAGTTTCGTACGGGCGAGCAATCAAGACCGTCGCAGCAAAGATAGCCACAACAAAGAGAGCTAACAATAGCCTGCGAAATATCTTGTAATTACGTAAACGTCGCTTATAATAATCAGTATTTTTCAAGAAGAACGTGTTTGCAATTTTGCTACCAGAGGAATATTTTCGTCGTTTTTTGCGTACGAAAAGAAAGTACGGGAAAAGTAATAAAAGAATTCCGACAATCACGAGAGGATATCTTAAGTCCATTTTTTGATTACCTCCGCAGTCTTTTCAATCGATTTTACAATATTTCCGTTCGATTTAGCCGCAAACTCTGGGTTATAATACTCGCGAATAAGCTCAGTCAGACTCGCCATCTTCAAAGTCTCAATTTGTTGCAAGGTGTAATATTGAACCCTTATGTTCGTAGCCTCAAAAATGAAGCCCCGGATTAATCCGCTTAGTATCTGGTATGCTCTGCGGCTGGTAATCTTATTTAACGTGACGTCAGACTTTAGCGTTCCAATTTTATCTAGATATTCTTTTTTCAGCTCGGATAAATCCTTCTTCTTTGGGGTTTTGACTACTTGCTTGATTGGCTTCTTGTACATTAGTAGCAACAATATAATCAGTCCACATATGAGTATTGCCGAGCAAATGATTGTAGGAGTAGAGGAGTAATGGAAAGGCGGTCGTAGTTCAGTTTGTACTTGCATAACGATGCTCCTCTAGCAACTCGATTACTTTGTAGTTAATCTCTTCTTTTCTACCGATGGAGACCATACTCACACAATTACGTCGCAATTTCTTGCGATTCTTATTTAGAATCTCATTCTTCAATTCGTGCTCGAGCTTGTTCATTTTCTTGTCGCCTAACAGGAATTCTGGCACATATTCATTTTCTGCTACATCGAAGACGTTCGCACCGAACATGTAATTATCGGTAATATTAATCACCAACACATTATGGCGTTGGTTGAGCTTTTTAAGAGTATTGGCTTTAAGGCTATCAATCCCAGCCAGATCGGTCACAACTACTATAATCATTCGTTTCGCGACGTATTTATTTGCAAATTCCAAAATATCGTTTAGCGATGTGTCTGTTTTTGCGGCGTTCTTTTCGTAGCCTACAAGATAGTCTTCTAGATTGTACAAATTGTAGCGAAAAGGTTTTAGCTCAATCTTTTTGTCGGTTGCGTAAAGCATTCCAACGTAGTCGTTATTCTTAATGGCTAGATAGCCTACGGTACCAGCCGAAAAAAGCGCTAACTCTTTTTTACTTTCGAGCGCATCTGAATCTGCCTCCATTTTGGCACCAGTATCCATGACTAGTAGTATGTTGTGTTTCTTTTCGGCGATGAATTGCTTTGTGAGGATCTTGCCACTGCGCGCCGATGATTTCCAGTCAATGTCCTTCACGTCGTCGCCCAGGACGTACTCGCGCAAATTCTCAAAATTCATACTCTTACCTCGGTAGATGGACTTGTAGGTCCCATCTAAAATATTGGTAGTCTTCTTGTTAGAGTATATCGAGATATTGGCCTTTATCTGATTGATATAACTTAGTTTCATGGGGTCGCGACGGCTCCGAAGAGAGCATCGATTATTTGTTCGACAGTTACGCCATCGGCAACAGCAGAGAAGTTTAACGATATTCTATGTCTAAGGATGCTATATCTTAAGTCGCTAATATCCTCAGGAATTAAATGGCCGCGCCCTTTTATCAATGCCAATGCCTTTGCGCACTGCATGAAAGAAATCGCTCCACGCGTCGATGATCCTAGGTTTATATAGTCCGCAAGCTCGGCTTTAATAAAATCTTTCGGCTTGCGTGTAGCTGCAATGATACGGGCAATGTAGTCTTTAATTGATTTGTCGACGTATACTTTCTCGGATAGTTTTTGTAGAAAAACAACACTATCGAGATCTAATATCGGTGAATCGTCATCAAATACTTTATTCTCAATCCGTTCAAGAATTTCGACTTCTTCTTCTGGTGTTGGGTAATCTAATTTTTCTTTCATCAAGAAGCGATCGAGCTGTGCCTCAGCTAAAAGATAAGTTCCTTCTTGCTCGATTGGGTTCTGTGTTGCTATGACGATAAAAACTTCTGGCATTGGGTAAACCTTGTTATCTATCGTAATCTGTCTCTCCTGCATCGCCTCTAGTGTTGCAGATTGCGTCTTTGCGCTAGAGCGGTTAATCTCATCAAGTAGCACAAAGTTCGCATGAATTGGGCCAATTTTGGTCTTAAAAGCGTTTTCTGCGTAATTAAAAACCTGCGTTCCAACAATGTCGCTTGGCAGAAGGTCCGGAGTACACTGTATGCGCGAAAACTTTCCAGCCACTGCTTCGGTTAACACTTTTGCCGAAGTAGTTTTAGCTAGGCCTGGTACCGACTCTAAGAGAATGTGCCCATTTGCCATCAGCGATATTAAAAGTGCGCGCCCCAGATTATTTTGTCCAACTATACGCTTCTTGTAATAACTCTCAATTTTTTTTAGAGTATCTTCGCTCTTTTTCAGCTCTTCGTCGGAAATGTTGTGATCATTGTTCATTTTTGCCACCTTCAATTTATATATATCTTATCATGCAATAGCGTTTTGCGTAATCTTTATGGTATTTTTTATGCACAAAAATGGTCGGGGCTACCAGGATCGAACTGGCGGCCTCACGCCCCCCAGGCGTGCGCGCTACCACTGCGCTAAGCCCCGATTTATTCACTCATTATAATATATGCAATTAATTAATAAATGCATTCAATTTCAAAAAATATTTTGACAATAAAAAAGGTCCGGCACAGTTGCACTGCCGGACCACTGGTTTGTTGCCACTTGACCCTATCGGGGGCACTTGGGCGTATCTGATTTTTTCTTTTTTGGGGATTATACCATACTGGCACTCCTGATCTCTGAGCGTTACTTGATGGTTGTCCCCTCTGCCGCGATCCTTGTCTTTTTCATCTTCATCATTGCGCTTGCGAATGTGGTTGGTGCTGCACGATTCTTGCTCATAGGCATTTCCTCCTTTAGAAAAAATCACAAAGTTCATCACCCATATAGTGAAACGAGTGATAGAATGATTATACGCAAGTGATAATAAAAATGCAAGTATTAAATGCATTTATAGTATAATTACATCGATGAAATTATTACTCCATACATGTTGCGCGCCTTGTAGCGTTTATTGTATTAAAACTTTACGCGCCAACGATATAGAACCGACGCTTTATTGGTATAATCCCAATATTCATCCATATCAAGAATATAAAGCGCGCCGCGATTGTTTGCGCGAATATGCTAAGCTTATTAAGGTTAACCTCCTAGAAGACGATGCTTATGGTCTCGACGAGTTTGTCTGCAATACTTACGACAAGTTATCTACGCGTTGTCAAGACTATTGCTACCCAAAGCGTCTCCGCCAAGCTTTTGAATACGCGAAGGATAATGACTTCGATACAATTACGACCACTTTGCTATATAGCATTTATCAGAAGCATGATTTCATTAAAGAATTAATGAGCAATCTCTCTGCCGAATATGGTATTGATTTTTACTATCATGATTTTCGTGAAGGTTGGAAAGAAGGGCAGGAAGAGGCTCGTCGTATTGGCCTATATATGCAAAAGTATTGCGGTTGCGTGTTTTCTGAAGAGGAATCCTTCCTAGGTCGCGAAATCGCTCGAAAGATGCAGAAAGCGGGTATTTCGCCAACCAATGCGAATGTTCGTAAAGTTATAGAAGAGAACAAAGTAAATAATATTGTAATTCCAGAGCAACTACAAAGCGTTACTTTTGGAGAATAATAAAAAATATCCCCTCTTTGGGGATATTTTTAACGTCCGTCTTTCAAGCTATAGTGTTTGCGTTTTTCGCTATGCTTATGATTATTATTGCGATTAAGCTTAGCTGTCGGAACTTTGCGCTTTATTTTTCGTGCCATTTAAACCTCCAAGTTTCAGAATTATTTGTCAGCCTTGGCAGCCTTTTTCTCGGCTTCCTTTTTGGCTTTTGCAACCTTGTTGCCAAGTTGCGCCTTCATAGCGGCAGCTTTCTTAGCGCGAGCTTTGAAGCGATCAACGCGACCTTCGGTATCGATAATCTTCTCTTCGCCGGTGAAGAATGGGTGCGATGCGCTAGAAATTTGCATCTTCACGAGCGGATACTCGTTGCCATCCTCCCACTTGATGGTTTCTTCCGACTTTGCGGTTGAGCGAGTCAAAAACGAAAAACCTGCTTGCTCATCGGCGAACACCACAAAACGGTAGTCTTTAGGTTGAATTGATTTTTTCATAATTACCGCCAATTATATCAGATAAAACCCTAGAAGTAAAGTATCAAAGAAGCTATGCTCTTAATTCCTCAAAAACTAGCAATCTGCTATAATTAAACGTAAGCATAATTAGGAATTTAGAATGTCTCCAGATGATCCAAATAGCTCAGGCTTAAATACTAAGCCAGATTTCAGCTCTGTGCCGCTGCCAGAGCCGTCCCCAATCAAATCCCCTTATGCGCCCGTGGGTGGGACGCTTGGTGATGTAGCTGACGATATTTCTCAAAATGACACAAATTCAGCTAATCCGCCCGCGCCAATTGAATCAAATAGTCAATCGTCAGAAATCCCCGTGGCGGAAAAAACAGACAAAAGAGAATCAGACGCGCAAGATTCGTCAGTTGAAGCGAGCCTAAAAGACAAGAAACATCTCAAGATTCCCAAAATATTTATCATCATCGGTGCAGTGGCCGTGGCGGGGATTGCTTGTTTAGCGGTAGTTATTAGTGTGATCGCCAATTATAAGGATTATGGGCCTGGCTCGAATGGTAAAAGTGGATCATTCTTTAATGCTAAAGCGGTGTTTGCGCCTTTCGATGCGAATAAGACAAAATATGCATTAGTTAATGATGGGAAAATGGGCGATTATGAATATAGCTACGCCACAGCTTTTCTCGACGGATATGCTTTGGTTAAAAAGAATGGTGAGTACGGCATTATTGACGAAGCGGGGAATATAATCGTTGATTTTGGTGAGTATGACAACATTGTCGAGTATGGCGGTCTGTATGGTGCTACTAAAGATAATCGCAATCAATTAATTGATGGGCAAGGGCGCGTCATTAGGGAATATGGAGATGAATTTAAAGATTATGGCGAGATTGAAGTATCAACGCGTGCCGCTTTGACAATTTTCCCAGAAGGCGACAAAAAATACTCCATCTATAGCCCTAGAGGAGAAAGACTTGTCGGATTTGAAAGCGACGATAAGCCTACGATATCTAGCACAAACTTAATTAATACCGAAAGCACTACGGCGGTCATTTATAGCGGCGGAATCTATATTTATGATGATGCGGGCAAGGAAGTACAACACATCGAACGGAATGTCGCAAAGAAATACCTCATTATTGACTCATCCAAAGATAGATCAGTGATAGTCTTATCGACAAAACCTGGAAAAGTTTATAGATCCAAAGGGTATATGAAATACGGGATTATGTATGAGGTTTTGCACGACGAGCGTCATAATGCCGCCATTGTTAATGGTAATTTGAATGAATACGACAATAGTAGGTGCACTAATATAGTTTACGAGACTAGTTATAGTGGCGGCGATGGTGGATATCTCGCATGTTTATATGAGAATGTAATCATTGCGCCTTATAGTAGTGGCGACGTAAAGTCCGTTGAACAATATCAACATTTTATTAATAGTCAGGGAATAATAACGGATTACTTAATAAGTCTAGATTCGCTAGCTACCGGTTCAAATATATTCCCTCTAACTTCTGTCGATTATGTCGTGAAAGAGAACGGCGGCAATTATGCGCTCTATGTTGATGGCAAAAAGAAAACTAGCTTTAAATCTCGCAACGATGCAAACGGTGTAGTGAAATATGTAGTCTTAAATAATTTTGCTGGCAGATATACAGTGCAGAGGTTAACTTTGGGGCCAACCGGCGACGATAGCGCGTCCGTAGACTTGTCTTTTTATGATCGTAATGGAAATAAAATATGCACACTTAAGGATGGCTATAGTGCTAATACTCCTAAGGTCAGCTCTAATCCCAGTGGAGGTAGAACAGTCAAAATCGAGTGGCTATCGGCGGGAGATCTAGGCGGCGGAGGCAATCTTTCTCTAGTCACTTATGGAAATGGAATTAGCGCAGCTGATGTCTATTCTCTTCGTGAATCTGGGGAGGAAAATAGTATGGCGCTAATAGACGATGAGTGTAATGAGATAGGAAATGAGCGCTATCATTCCGCCTTGGGCTTTAGGCGCTACGGCTATTCCGGCGATGCGATGCTTCTGGTGAAAAAGGATAATAATGGTAATTACTACTATTACTCCGCAACCGCACTCAAAGACAAGGCAAAAACGTCAATTGAAATATCTACATACCCTAGAAGCGAAGATGTTGGCGAAGCAATAGACGGGAATTATAGGATAGTGGGCTATCTTAAAGAGCGACTGATAACGTATAAAGAAAAGACTATAGCTAAAATCCCTCCCGTACGCTTTACAGATGTACTTACGGATACTTGCTTTATGATCACCTATAACGAAAACTACGACGTCAATAAGCGTATCGTATATGTGTTCAGTCTAGATGGTAAGATATTATATACGAACAAGAAAGAGTCTTTATAGTTTATATAACTTCTTTGTAATTTCTTCTAATTTTTGTGTGCCATTTTCTAGCTGATAGTAGTGTCGTATATAGAATAAGGTAACGATAACTAGAATTAATGTCACAATGCCGAGGCAAGACGAAATAATTGCGCCGTAGTTGCCGGTTAGATATATTGCCGTAAATAAAAACATCGCAAAAGATAAAAACATATACAGCGCAAAAAACATCGTCACGATTAGATGAATAAAACGTTCATGCTGAAACTGCGCCGTCATTGTTTTGTGATATTCGACCAATTCCACACTAGGATTCTTGCTTGCTTTTTCTATCTCTTTTATGTAATCTCTAAGTTTCTTATCCATACCTTTATTTTACCGCATTCTTTACTAGTCACAACAGGGATAAGATGTTATGATAGAGTTATATGTTAGATATTAATTACATCCGTGCGAATCACCAAAAGGTAGAGGATGCAATCAAGAACAAGGGATACGAAATTGATCTTGCTGAAATTCTCGACCTCGATGACGAGCGCAAGAGTCTATCGCAGAAAATTGACAACTTGCGCCAAGAACGCAATCGAATCTCTGCGAAGATGAAAAACGGTAAGCCCGACAAGGCTCTAATCGAGCAGGGCAAAAAACTGAAGAAAGAACTTTCTGAGCTCGAACCAAAGCTTTCTGAAGTTGAGAAAGAATACGTCTCAAAACTTAAGACTGTGCCGAATGTTCCAGAGGATGATGTTCCGATTGGTTTATCCGAAGACGAAAACCAAGTTGCTGAAGTTGTTGGCAAACCGCGCGATTTTAACTTCACGCCAAAGAACCACTATGAGATTGGCCAAGAGCGCGGCTGGATTGACAAAGAGCGCGCCTCCAAAGTTACCGGAGCTCGCTTCGCTTACATCAAGGGCGATATGGTTAAACTACAGATGGCAATTATCAACTTTGTTATGGATAGCTTGTCCGACGAGCGCGTTATCAAAGAAATTGTCGAAAAAAATGGTCTCGATGGCGTATCTACCAAGCCATTTACGCTCGTCCTGCCGCCACTTATGCTTCGCACCGATATATATGACGCTATGGATCGCCTAGAGCCAAGCGAAGATCGCTACAAGATTGACGGTGAAGACCTCTGGCTCCAGGGGAGCGCCGAGCATGTTCTAGGAAGTATGCACGCTGGCGAAATCTTTAGCGAAGCGGAGCTTCCGGCACGCTACTTGGGTTACGCAACTTCTTTCCGTCAAGAGGCTGGTACCTATGGCAAAGACATGGAAGGCATCATTCGCATGCATCAATTCGACAAATTAGAGATGGAGAGCTTCTCGACAAAGGAAACTAGCCGTAAGGAGCATGAACTTTTTGTTGCTATTCAGCGTTGGCTGCTCGAACAGCTGATGCTTCCTTATCGCGTAATCCGCAAATGCACTTACGATATTGGTAAGCCCGACGCTCGTGGCATCGATATGGAAGTATGGCTTCCAGGCCAAAACAAGTATCGCGAAACACATACGGCGGACTATATGACCGATTATCAATCGCGCCGTCTCAATACGCGCGTTCGTCGTGAGGGTGGTGAAGTAGAGTTGGTTCATACCAATGACGCTACTGCCTTTGCGCTAGGTCGCATCATGATTGCTATCATTGAAAATAACCAGAACGAGGACATGACCATTCGCGTTCCTGAAGTTCTGCGTAAATATTTGAATGGAAAGGAGATCTTATAAAATGATCGAAAATATTGACATAAGTGGCTCAAATTATGACGTTGAAGAGAGCCTGCAGAAATACGTTCAGAAACGCATTGGTAAGCTCGATCGTTATCTTCCGCGCCAAAACCGCAAAGATTTGGTTGCAAAAGTTGTAGTCACTCAAGTTAATCGCGACCACGGCAATAAGTATGAGATTTCTGCTACATTAGATATTCCAGGTGGCAAAGTTCTCAACGCCAAGGATGAAGCGTCAAATGTATTTGCCGGTGTTGATATTCTGGAAGCAAAGTTGACTGGTCAGATTCGTCGCTTTAAAACCGAGAAAACTAATTATGATAAGAAAGGATTTCTCAAGCGCTTCTTGAAGAAGTAAGCTGCGTGATATACTGGAACGATGAAAGAGAAGAGGTCAGAAGAGAAGCAGAAAAGGGTGGATATCGATGCCGAAGAGGCCGTAATTACCGAAAAAATCAAAAAGACTAAAAAGGCCAAAAAAGCTCCAAAAGAAAAGAAGCCAACCGACAAACTTGCCGATAAATCCGGTATGACTAAGTTTTTGCAGCACATTTTCGGCGATGCGCAAAAACGCACTCTCCGTCGTTTAGGCCGTCGCGTCGAGGAAATTAATAAACTTGGCGCAAAATACTCCGAAATGTCCGATGACGAGCTTAAGGAGCAGACCGAGAAGCTCAAAAAACGCCTCGCAAAACTCACAAAGCAAGAGCAGGCCAAACTTGCGCTAGAAAAACTCAAGGCCGAAAAAGTCAAAAAGGGAAGCAAGAAAAGCGCGAAGAAGACCAAAACAAAACCTGTCCAGGACGACGCCAAAGCTCTTGATGCTATTTTGCCAGATGCTTTCGCTCTAGTTCGCGAAGCTAGCGATCGCGTCCTAAAGTTGCGCCCATTCGACGTGCAGCTTATTGGTGGTATTGTCCTACATGAAGGCAATGTTGCCGAGATGAAAACTGGTGAAGGTAAAACTCTCGTGGCAACTCTTCCGGCTTATCTTAATGCTTTAACTGGCCGCGGCGTACATGTCGTCACCGTAAACGATTATCTCGCTCAGCGCGATGCTGGCTGGATGGGTGAGCTCTATAATTGGCTCGGTCTTTCTGTCGGTGTAATTATTAACGAAGCTAGCTTCTGCTATGACCCAGATTACACTAATGAGGAACATGACGACGAGCGCATGCGCCACCTCAAACCATGTACGCGCAAAGAGGCTTATAACTGTGACATCACCTACGGTACGAACAATGAATTTGGCTTCGATTATCTTCGCGACAACATGGTCAAAGACGCAAATTATCTCCGTCAGCGCGAGCTTAACTTCGCTATCGTCGATGAGGTAGACTCGATTTTGATTGATGAAGCTCGCACACCGTTGATTATCTCCGCGCCAGCCGCAGACAACCCAGAGAGTTACTATCAGTTTGCCAAAGTTTGCGCACAACTTGCTAATGAAGACTACGTCGTGGATGAAAAGCGCCGTACGGTTGCCCTAACCGACGAAGGTGTCGAAAAAGTCCAGAAGATTCTCGGTATTGACACTCTCTATTCGACCGATAATACGCGCATTGTTTACCATCTCGAGCAGGCTCTTCGTGCTGAAACTCTTTTCCATCGCGATAAGGATTATGTCGTAACAAACTCTGGCGAAGTTATCATTGTCGACGAACATACTGGCCGTCTCATGCAGGGTCGCCGCTACAACGAAGGCCTCCACCAGGCAATCGAGGCAAAAGAAGGTGTACTTGTTCGCCAAGAATCTACCACTCTTGCCACAATCTCCTTCCAAAACTTCTTCCGCCTCTATCGCAAACTTTCCGGTATGACTGGCACCGCCTTCACTGAGGCTGAAGAGTTCCAGCAAATCTACGCCCTTGACGTTATCCAGATTCCGCCAAATAAGCCTATTATTCGTGTCGATAAAGATGACCTCATCTATCGCACTACGGCTGCCAAGTTAAAAGCGATTGCAAACGAGGTCAAAGAGTACCACGAAAAAGGTCAACCAGTACTAATTGGCTCCGATTCTATCGAAAACAACGAAATGATCGCCTCATATCTTGAGCAACAAGGCATTCCGTTTGAGATTTTAAACGCTAAGAATAATGAGCGTGAGGCGGCGATTATTGCTAAGGCTGGCGAAAAAGGTGCCGTCACTCTTGCAACCAACATGGCTGGTCGCGGTACGGATATTAAGCTCGCTCCAGGCGTCGCCGATCTTGGTGGCCTTGTTGTGATTGGTACCGCCCGTCATGATTCCCGCCGCGTCGACAATCAGCTTCGTGGTCGTGGCGGTCGTCAGGGCGATCCTGGCACTACGCAATTCTTCGTTTCTTGCGAGGATGACCTTATGCGTATCTTCCAGGGCGACCGCATCGCTATGCTCATGCAGCGCCTTGGCATCGATGACGATATGCCGATTCGCAACCGCACTATCAGCAAGACTCTTGAACAGGCCCAGAAACGCGTAGAAGGTTTCAATTTCGACTCGCGCAAAAACGTTGTTCAGTACGATAACGTCATTAACCGTCACCGCAAAGTAGTCTACACGATGCGCCGCAAGATTCTTGATGGTGATAATATCCATCCAGAGATTACGCGCCTCTATAAAGAAGAAATTGCCGAATTAGTCCAATTTAGCTCCCGCGTAAACAAGAAGTTTGCCGTAAACTTCAAACGCGTCTTTGATTTAGATGATGATTTAATTGATACTATTGGCCTCATGCGCAAAGAAAAAGACCGCAATCGTCTAGCTCTAGCGGCGGTCGAAGAAATGTATCATGATAAAGAGCTTGAGTTTGGTGAAGAAACAATGCACAAGATCGAGCGCGAGGTCTATCTCAATGTTCTCGATACCCTCTGGATGCAACACCTTGAAAACATGCAACATCTCCGCGAGGGCATACATTGGCGCTCTGTTGGTCAGCGTGATCCGCTCGTGGAATATCGCTCGGAATCCCAGAAACTCTTTGACGGTCTCCAACGCGCTTTGCGTGAAGATGTGATGCATATTCTCCTCTCAATCAGGCCGCAAGATGTCGCCGAAGTTTCCGACGATAAATATGAAACCGAACTCACCAAGATGGCCGATTCCGCTACAGAAAAGGGCGTAAATGAGATTTCCGCCGGCGAAAAGAACCTCGACGATGAATTCACGAAGGATGAACATGGTGCCAGCAAACCTGCCGAACGTCGCGCGACTGCTACTGGGAAGAATACAAATCGTAATGCGAAGCGCAATCAAGCGCGAAAGAGCAAGAAAAAATCTCGCCAGAATAAGAAAAAAGGCCGTCGCTAACTAAAATGCAAAAAAGAACGCGACCAAATCAGACCGCGTTCTCAGCGATACTATTATATTATCATATTATTGCGTGAAAGTCAAGCATAAGCAGTTACTATTAAAGAAACGTATGAAACACTCCATTGAAGAAGTGCGTCTGAAAAATGGCGCACGCGGTCTACTTATAGATGCTCCTAGTTCAGAGGTAATTAATCTGAAGGTTGTTTTTCGCGCTGGCAATAAATTCGTAAAGAGACAGGATATTTACGAAGTGGCTCACCTGATGGAGCATATGGCTTTTGGTCGCAATGCTGAATTCAAAGACGAGCAGGCTTACGAATCTGAGTTTACGAAAAACGGCGCATATCATAATGCCTGGACTTCGGACAACTTCATCGCCTATGAGGCGGAATGTGCAGACTTTGAATGGGATCGTATCTTACGTTTACAAGAGTTAGCAATCGCTAAGCCTAAATTTAATGAGGAAGAGCTCAATAGCGAAAAAGGAAATGTACGCTCTGAATTGACAGGATATCAGAATGACTATGCTCGTCTGATCTGGCCAAAATTGCAACAGGCTCTCGGCGAACAGGTGTTAACGTATTCCGAGCGTCTAAAGACTATTAATAATATTGAGCTCAAGGATGTGCGCGAGCATCATCGCCGCACGCATACTGCCTCAAATATGCAGTTTATTATTTGCGGCAGCCTACGTGGTCGCAAGCGCAAGATTATTAATATGCTCGAAACTTGGGACTTGAAGCTAGGCGAAAAGTTTGAAGTGCCGATTAGTGCGTTCGTTGGGACGAGCCCGGTATTAATTCGCCGTAAGGATGCTGCTAATGTATGCTTCGGCTTCTCTTTCATTATTCAGCGTCCACTCGAGCCAAAAGAGCAATATGCCATGAGCTGTCTCAATCATATTCTAAATGGCACCATGAGTAGCAAAATATTTGGCGCCGCTCGCAAACGTGGCATCGTCTACGGTATTGGTTCGAATACCGAAAGCGATAAATGGAGCAGTACTTGGGACTTTGACGGCGAGGTAAATCATGAGAATGCCGCAGAATTGTTTGACTTGATAGCTGTAGAGTTGGCGCGAGTTATCAATGGTGACATTAGCGAAGAGGATATCAACGCCGCCAAAACTTATGCCCTTGGTCGCCATCAGATGCTCGCTCAGACTGCTGACCAAATTAGCAGTTATTATATGCGCGAGTATATTACTACTAATACTTACGAACCGCTTAGTGAGGCACCGAAGATGATTGATGCTATTGATAAGGGCACTATCGTAAGTCTCGCTCGTGAATTCATGCAATCTGGCATCTCTGGCCTCGCCGCCGTTGGCAATATGAATAAATCCGTTGTTGATGAACTCTGGTCGCGTGTACTCGGCGCTATTTAGCCTCTTTATATTATTGAGCCTTGTTTGAATAATACGATAATGTCCAGAAAATTCGGACTCAAAAAACGATTTATCATCAGGGGTGGCGCTTCTTTTTTTGTAACCTCCAATCTATTGTCTTCGGTCGCTTTAAGTCTTAAATATTCGGACATTGCGTTAAACTTTGCAAAAGCATACGGCAGAACCGCTCAATAGGGAGCGCAAATATCGATGTAGTATAATTTTAATATGGACAAAGATAGCAAAGACATTAAGATTGTTGCCGTAGTTGGGATGTGCGGCAGCGGTAAATCAACGGCGATTGAGTATTTAACCGAACGCGGCGTTCCAAAAGTCTACTTTGGCGGAATTATCTATAAGGCCATGGAGGAGGCGGGCATCCCACGCACGGAAGATGGCGAGAGTGAGAAGAAATTCCGCGAGGAAATCCGCCAAAAAGAAGGCAAGGATTTCGTAGTCTTGCGTGCTATTCGGGAGGCTAAAAAACTGATTGAGGCTGGTCAAAAGCATATCGTACTTGACGGTCTTTATAGCTGGACGGAATATAAGATTCTACGCAAAGAATGGCCAACCGAAATGACGGTCGTCGCTATTGTTACGCCAAAAGCTCTACGTCGCAAGCGCGTTGCCGAGCGCCCAGATCGCCCATTCGACGCGCAAGCTGTCGCCGAGCGTGACCGCGCCGAGATTGAAAACCTCGAAAAAGGCGGGCCAATCGCTATCGCTGACTATTACATTGATAATTCCGGTACTGTCGAAGAGTTTCAGGAAGCTTTCGGCAAACTTATGAAAGATATCCACTTTATTAACTAGCATGAAAGATCTTCAAATTCCAAACCGAGAAACCGACATTATTTTGCAGGAGCTAGATAAGACTATGGTCATCCCTGGCGACGTTGTAGAATTCGGCTGCTATGCTGGCTATACGTCGGTATTACTAGCGGAGGCTTTAAAAAATACGCCAGATAAATGGCTCTACCTTTACGACTCCTTCGAGGGATTGCCCGAAAAAGCTCCCGAAGATCAATCTGCGGCGGGCTGGCGTTTTAAAGCTGGTGAATTAAAGGTGTCACCAGAAACTGTTGCGCATAAATTTAAAAAGTTGAGCCTTCCCGACCCAGTTATTGTGAAAAAGTGGTTCGATCAGCTCGACGATTCTGATTTACCTAGTCAAATTTCATTCGCATTACTTGACGGTGACTTCTATCGGTCAAT
Organism: Candidatus Saccharimonadota bacterium; assembly: GCA_024682595.1. Taxonomy (GTDB): domain Bacteria; phylum Patescibacteriota; class Saccharimonadia; order Saccharimonadales; family Saccharimonadaceae; genus UBA2834. The sequence goes on from JAIKZA010000010.1 coordinate 18,745, forward strand.
TAAAACTAGTTTTGAAAAGGTTGCGCCACGTATGGTGAGCGGTGGGGTTATTGTTGTCCATGATTATCGCAATGCGGAATTGCCAGGCGTAACCAAGGCTGTAGGTGAATTTCTCGACAATCATTCAGAAGAATACGACTTTAGTTTGCGTGCAAGCTTAGCAGTCTTACGTCGGAAGTAAAAAACATATTATGGCGATCGCCATCAAATGCGCTGGATAGAAAATATAGCCAAACCATTTCGGCAAACGATGTCCCAACTTGCCGCCATACATTAAGATTGGAAAAATTGCGAGCAGTGAGAATAATTGCATCGGTTTATTCTCGATTATGACCATGAGGGTCATAGGTATAAATAAACTAAACATATAGCCAAACATCCGCCCAATCTTCAATTTTTCACCCTTCAAGAATCTCGAACACAAGTAGAAGTTTATTACTAACAACACTCCATACACCCCGTAATCCATACCTAGTATTTCGGCGAAGAGCAATAAGATCGACAGGTAAATCGCCGTCCAGCCACCATATTCTATGGCCGACATAGCTATGAAACCGAAGAGTAGGGTGAAAATTACATTAAGATATAACTTGTATTCCATCAATCCAGCGGATAGATGAAGCGGTAGACCCGATAGTTGCCCGCCTGATGCGGCATAGTGGGCCAAATCAAAAGATAATTGTGAGATGAAAGCAAAGACCAACAATCTACCAAAATAGCGAATCCGCTGTTTACCTTTGGTATGCAAAAAACCTTCCGATAGCATAAAACAATACAACGGCATTGCGAGGCGACCAATCGCACGCATCCAAACTGGGCTATGAAAAATATATACGCCCAAATGGTCAATAAACATAGTAACAATAGCAATCAGCTGCAGGCTAGCAGAAGTAAGCATATATACTTATCTTAACACGCCAGTAAATATGCTAAAATATGTGCATAAATGAAGAAACTTCGTCGTGGTTTTTTAGTTGCCATTAAGCTTTGTCTGCTTGTCTATGCGATTCTTACTGGCATCCGCTGTCTTGTTGACCCTAGCTATAGTAAATATGGTGGCTTCTTGGCGGGTCTCGTCTTGCCGTTTATTCCCAATATAGTCGAGAAAGTGTTCAAGTGTAAATTTGCCTTTCGAATAGAACTTCTATATTATGCTTTTATCTTTGTAGCATTAGACATGGGCATATGTATGGATTTATATAAGACCGTCCCGTATTTCGATAAAACAGTACATTTTTGTTCGGGAGTCTTTTCGGCCCTAGTCGGACACTATGCTCTTGTTTACTTCAAGGTAAATAAAAGCCCTAAGCTTTTCAAGGCAATGTTTATTATATTCTTCTCGATAGCAATCGCCGTTCTTTGGGAATTCTTCGAGTTTGGCTGCGATAAGCTTTTGGGACAGAGTATGCAACAGCTAATTTCGGTTGGCGTTGACGATACGATGTTCGATTTGATTTGCGCCACGATTGGTGCTGGGCTAGGTGGATATCTTCTCACTATTCCAAACTTCGTAGAATATCTCGAAGAATTATAATTTTTTAAGCCCCACCTCTGTTTAGCAGACTTGACACTAGAGTGCCAACGCGCTACAATGATTACAAATTAGCACTCACTGGGTGCGAGTGCTAAAACATAATTTCGTTTATAATTCAAGGAGGATAAAATCCAAATGAGTAAAATTATCGGCATCGACCTCGGTACGACCAACTCGGCATTTGCTTATATGGTAGCCGGCAAACCAGAGGTTATTACGAATAGTGAAGGTGATCGCACTACGCCATCCGTAGTTGCCGTCACGAAGAAGGGCGACCGTCTAGTCGGTAAGGTCGCGCAACGTCAGCGCGTGACTAACCCAGAAAACACCATTTATGGCATTAAGCGTCTAATCGGCCGTAAGTTCAGTGATAAAGAAGTTAAAGATGATATTGGCATCCTTCCATACAAGATTGTCAGTAAGGGTGCTGGCGTGGCAGTCAAGCTTGGCGACAAGGAAATGACTCCAGAAGAAATCTCCGCCATGATTCTTTCAAAGATTAAGGCCGATGCAGAGGCTTTCTTGGGCGAAAAGGTCACCGAAGCCGTCATTACCGTTCCGGCCTACTTTGATGATTCTCAGCGCCAGGCAACCAAAGACGCTGGCAAAATTGCCGGCCTCGAAGTGAAACGTATTGTCCCAGAGCCAACCGCCGCCGCCTTAGCGTACGGCATTGACAAAAAAGCAGATGAAAAGATTGTCGTTTTCGACCTTGGCGGTGGTACTTTCGATGTTTCCGTTCTTGAACTTGGCGACGGCGTTCTCGAAGTAAAGGCTACCAATGGCGACACTCACCTCGGCGGTGAAGACTTTGATAATAAGATTGTCGACTATATTCTTTCTGAGTTTGAGAAGGAGAATAGCATTGATCTTCGCAAAGATGCGGCGGCCATGCAGCGCATTAAGGATGAGGCCGAGAAAGCCAAGAAAGAGCTTTCCAGTGCCACCGAAACCGACATTAATCTTCCATATATTACAGCCGATGCGGATGGTCCAAAACATCTCGAATTGACATTAACTCGTGCCAAGCTCGAAGAGCTCGTTGCGCCACTTCTCGATCGTCTAGATGGTCCAGTCAAGAAAGCTCTTGACGATGCTAATCTAAAAACTAGCGACATTGCTGATGTTGTCATGGTTGGCGGTATGACTCGTATGCCAGCCGTCGTCGAGCGCGCTAAAAAGCTCTTCGGTAAAGACCCAATGCAGGGCGTAAACCCAGACGAAGTCGTAGCGGTTGGTGCAGCCATTCAAGGCGGTGTTCTTGCTGGCGACGTCAAAGACGTACTATTGCTCGATGTTACTCCGCTCACTCTTGGTATTGAAACTATGGGCGGCGTCCGTACTCCGTTGATTGATCGCAACACGACCATTCCAACTAGTGCATCGCAGGTCTTTAGTACTGCTTCGGATAATCAGCCACAGGTGGAAATTAATGTTCTTCAGGGTGAACGCGAATTTGCTAACGACAACAAGTCACTTGGTCGCTTCGTCTTGGACGGTATTGCTCCAGCCCCACGTGGTATTCCGCAGATTGAAGTAACCTTCAATCTCGATGCGAATGGTATCTTGAATGTTACCGCAAAAGATAAAGGCACTGGCAAAGAGCAGAGTATTACTATTCAGAACTCTGGCAATATGAGCAAAGAAGATATCGAAAAAGCTCA
>JAIKZA010000015.1 GCA_024682595.1 Candidatus Saccharimonadota bacterium
AAATTGCCACGGCGCAAGATATGAATGCTTATTTCTCGGCACAAGTTATGGTTATGATTGGTGGCTTCTTCTCGATCTCTAGCATATTTGCTGCCATTATTTATTGGAATCATAATAAAATTAAATAATAACCATTAAAAATATCTCCCGATTGGGAGATTTTTTTATTCTGCAATTTCTTTAACTTTTTTCTTAGTTTTTGGGTTCTTATATTCCTCGGCACGTCCGCGCACGTCACGCACGGCATTCATGAAATAGAGAAAAGCGTCGAAAGGTGAATCGTATGGTGAAAAGTATTGATGAACGCCACCATCATTCAGATGTTTTGTGCTCATATAATATAGATGATCAGAGGTTAGTAAACGACGCCAATCTGAAATCAATTCTTCATCTTTGCTTGCCAATACATCATCTTTCAAGTCGTAGATAGCCTTGAGCGCCTCATGTTGCATTGAATTGCCTAACCAAGCACTCAGATCACGTTCCGTATCCGCCCAGGTTACCGTCCACGGCATAGAAATCGTCTCTTCGGAGGTTGAGCTATCGCAAGCCTCGGATACGGTCATGAAATTATGGTTGCTGTCATTACTCCAACGAAGAACTAAATCGTTAAAGAACTCAAAAATACCAGTATCTTTCCAGACATTCTCGCCAAATGTTTCAAAATCCATGAATAAATTAATGACTGGGCCTTGGTTGCCCGCTGTTTCTAGCCAGCGCATATATTTATCGACTGTAAGCGGCCACTCATTCCAGGTTTTGTTTGAGAAACGGAAAGCAATATCGTCAGATAGGCGATAATTCTTCGTCAGTAATTTAATACTATTGCAACCGTCTGGCCTATACACCTTATTGGGAGTGCGCGTTTCTAGAATCTTGTCCCATCCTTCAGCGATAATGCCTTTAAAACCAAAGCTTTCAGCCCATTGTGCCAAATCGTTATTATAAGCCAGCTCTGTGTTGCGGAATACTTTCGTTTCTACGCCAAAAAGCTCACGAACGCGGTCTTGATGCAAGCGTACTTCCACCTCGAACTCATCGCGGTCAACGAAGAATGATAGGGAATGGTTATAAGTTTCATTTACGATTTCTACGCGGCCGGTTTTTACTAGCTTACGAATGGAATCGATGACATCGGGCGCCCACTCTTCGGCCTGCTCCAAAAAGGTGCCAGTCATAGAGAGTGAGAATTTGAATTTATCTGTAGTCTCAATTAGCTTGCCGAGTTGTTTCAGCATAGGTCGGTATGATTTCTCGGCAACCTTTTTAAAGATGCGCTCATTGTTTGAGCCGGAATACCAGTCTTTATCTGTCCAATAATCGTGATCGTGATCAACCGAAAAAATACTATAATGCTTGACGCGATAAGGCTGGTGCATATGCAAATATAGTACGATTGACTTCATTTCCTTGATCACCTCCACTTAATCTTTATTTTTAGAAACGATTTCTTTTATGTTTGCTAACTTCATCATACACCTGGATACATTTTGCCGCAACGTCATCCCAAGAAATGCGAGTATATTCATGGCGAATGCCGTCTTGAAGAGTATGTGTTAGCGCTGGGCTTTCGGCGATGTTCACTAATGCTCCAGCTAACTTGTCTTCGTCCCAGAAGTCGTAGCGCACAATCGACTGTAACACTTCGCCTACGCCAGATTGTTTTGTGATGACCAGTGCATTTCCGTGATGGGCTGCTTCTAACGCCGTCAAGCCAAATGGCTCAGATACCGAACTCATTACAAAGATATCGGAGATACTATAGATGTCGCGAAGTTGTTTGCCACGAATGAAGCCAGTGAAGATGACGTTCTGCGAAATGCCAAGATCTGCCGACATGCGCATGAGTTGATCTTTTTGTTCGCCATCGCCCGCAAATAGGAAAACCATCTTTGGATGAATCTGAATCGCTCGAGCCGCTGCGCGCATCAAGTGGAAGAGACCTTTTTGCAAGGTGAAACGTCCAACTGTCGACACTACGGTATAACCCTTTGCCTTTAATCCCTCTAGATATTGATAACTTGAACCATCGTAATGATAATCGTCGTCTTTTGGTAGCTCAAAGCCATTATATGCCACATCGATTTTTTCTGGCGGAATGCCGTACTTCTTTACGATGATATTTTTCGTCGCTTGACTAACGGCAATAATTTTATCTGCCCAAACCAAACCTTCGTACTCAATTTGATGAATTAAAGGATTGCCACCATTTGGACCGCCACGATCGAACTCAGTAGCATGTACGTGAGCCACCAAAGGTATTCCGAAATTCTTCTTCGCTAAAATGCCAGCTTCGTACGTCAACCAATCATGTGCATGAACTAAATCTGGCTTAAACTCCATCAAATATTTCTCAACAAAATTGCAGTAATTCTTCTGAATATCGCGCATTGAGAACATCTCTTTTGCTTCGCCTTGCTTAAAACGTTTTTCTTCAATATCTGCGGATATATATGCAGAGCCTTTATAAATCATTTCTGGATCAACATGACCGGCAGAAAGAACGTTCATGTAATCAAAATTATGCTCAGCTTCGTACGGTACCACGAAATCTATATCTGCGCCAAGTTTGGCGAGTGATTTCGATAGGTGTAGGCAAGCTACTCCTAGGCCGCCACTATTGTGTGGGGGAAGCTCCCATCCTAGCATTAAAATTTTCATCTATATCTAGTATAGCACTTATGCTTCGATTCGCAAGCAAAACGCTTATTATTTTTTGCATAAAATAACAGAGGTAATTTGCAATCATGTGAAAAAATGTTAAAGATGAATATCAAAAATACAAAAGTCAAATAGAAAAAACCACCTCTGTAAAGGTGGCCATTTGTCCAAATTATGTAATCTTTCTAGCTATTTGCAACGCTTTGCAGTATGTCGTTATACTTGGCTGCGGCGTCACTACTCGTAAAGCTAATTGAGCCGTCTACGATTTTCCAAGCCGACTTGTTTTTATTCAGATAATCAATCGCCTTGGCCTCGACACGGATTGTGTCGGCTACGACCTTTAGCATAGAATCATAATCGTTATGTAAGTCTTTGTCGTCATAAAAAAGCTTAGCGTTTTCGGAAAACAGGGCCGAATAGCTATCGCTCAGGTCCTGGCCTTCTATGTATCCCTTAACGCTTTCTTCGCTGTAAAGCTTTTTGTAGTCGGATGTTAGTGCTTCAATCTTTTTGGATGCCTTGTCGAGCTCTGAAATAGTAACTTCAAGTTTGTCTCGATTCTTTTCCAGATATTTGCCTTCGAGTGAATTATAGACAGCCTCAGACTCTGCAATTTCTTCAATATCGTTAATATTCTTCATGATATCGCCGACATACTTCTTGATACTCTTCTCGACCTTAGCGTAGTCGCCGGAACTAACGGTGCGATCTAGAACCTCGCTTATCTTCTGGTTGTCGCCTGCTGAAAAAGCCTCGTTTACTGCAACTATTTCCTTCTCAAAACGAGATTGTGCGGTAGCGTTATTAATCATCACGCCAATTATCATTGCTGCCACTATTCCTAAGGCGCAACTAAAAATCATTACCTTGTTTGAGCGACCACGCATCTGGTCTTGCTGTTTTGTCATATCTAACACTCCTCCACGAATGTATATTACCTACATTATAACAGACTATAAAACAAACTGTGAATTATAGAGGTCGGCATAAAAACCGCCTTTTGCCATCAGCTGCCTATGATTGCCAGTCTCAATGATATTACCTTCGTTCATGACAAGGATTAAGTCGGCATTTTTAATCGTCGATAAGCGATGGGCAATAATGAAGGAAGTGCGCCCCTCCATCAGCTTATCCATTGCCTTTTGAACCAATTCCTCTGTGCGAGTATCGACGTTCGAAGTGGCCTCATCTAAAATTAAGAACGGCGCATCTTCGACCATACCGCGCGCAATCGTAATTAGCTGTTTTTGGCCAGCTGAAACTGATTCGTTCTCTGAAATATCGGTTTTTAGACCTTTGGGAAGTGTTTTAATGAAGTGACTAAGGCCGACCGTGTCGCAGATCTTCATAATCGTCGAATTGCTGACGTCCTTGTGGTTGTAGGCGATATTCTCACGAATAGTCCCACTAAACATCCACGTATCCTGCAGGACCATCGTGAACAGGGAATGAACATCAGCGCGGGTCATTTCTTTCGTCGATATGCCATCAATACGAATGTCGCCGTCCTTGATGTCGTAGAACTTCATTAGTAGATTAACCATAGTAGTCTTGCCGGCGCCGGTCGGTCCAACGATGGCTATTTTTTGCCCAGCTTTAGCTTCGGCGGAAAAGTCTTTAATAATTACTTTGTCGTCATCGTAGCCAAACCTAACGTGATCGAATATAATATTGCCTTCAATGTTATCTTTATTGATTCGACTCTTGATATTATGCTCGTCTGGCATTTCGTCCTCGTCGATAAACTCAAAAACGCGCTCACTGGCGGCCGCCGCAGGCTGCAGCCCACCTACGGCCTGCGCGATACGCGACAATGGCGACGAGAAGAGTCGTACGTAAGTCATAAAGGCAACAATAACGCCAAAGCTAATAGCTCCATTCATTGTTAGAAGTGCGCCCGTCACGCATACCGCCACGTAGCCCAAGTTGCCCGTAAAAGCCATAATAGGGTGCATCATGCCGGATAGAAATTGACTATGCTGATTTGCAAAACGAATCTTTTTGTTAAGCTTATCGAATTTTTTATCGGCCGTGGTCTTGCCGTCGTAGGCTTTTACGACCGATATGCCAGAATAGATCTCTTCGATATGCGCATTCATATTGCCAAGTTCGACTTGTCGCATTGTAAAGTATTTCTGTGATCGCTTTAGAATCATTGACATAAAAACGAACCCGAATAAGCTAGTTACGACCGCTACTAGGGCCATCGTCCAGTTTGTAATAATCATCATTACGAGCGAGCCCAGCAATAACGATCCTTCGCCAATAATTGCGCCGAACGAATTATCCATACTGCTAGATACAGAATCTACGTCATTAGTTACGCGTGAAAGCGTGTCGCCAATCTGGTTGCGGTCGAAATATTTTAGGGGCAATTTATTTATCTTATGCGATATTCGATTGCGCAAATCTCGAGCGAAGCCAGTTGTGACTCGCGCCATTATGAAGCCTTCCAGGAATTCTAAAACCGCCGAGGAGATATATAGGCAAATCATAAATATTGCAGCATTTCTGATTGCTTCAAAATCCATTTTAGGCTTAATTACCTCTTGGATAGAAGCTGGCATCCCGTCTATAGCTTTGTAGATTTTGGCTGCATCGCCTTGCGTAAAGTTTGTTACGTCGCCTAGCTCTGATTGTATTTTTTGCATTGACTGCATAAAAGCAAGCTTATCTTCTTTTGTGATAGTTATGCCGTCAATCTTGCTGTCGTCAGTTGGTTTTTGCATTAGTTCCGTAGCTACGTCGGACACCTTCTGGCGATCAAGCATTAATCCGGCACTAATCCCGTCTGTAATTTCTGCTAATTTACGTGGCGCAATTACGCTAAGGATCGATCCTGCAATTGACATTATCATTGCAACCGTAATCAAGAAATAAAAAGGTCGCATCTCGGCAAGCATACGTCTTATAGCCTTGCCGAAATCCTTTACTTTTACATTTTGACCACCGCGACGGCCGCCACCGTTAAACATTGAGCTCCTCCTTCGTTAGCTGCGAGAAGGCAATTTCTTTGTAAATCTCGCAATTCTTTAGTAACTCTTTATGAGTGCCACGACCAACGCATTTCCCTTTGTCGAGCACGATAATCTGGTCCGCGTGCATGATTGTACCGATGCGTTGGGCGACAATTAGCGAAGTGGCATCCTTCGTATAATCTTTTAATGCCTGACGCAATGCTGCATCAGTTTTGTAATCTAAGGCGGAGAAGCTGTCGTCGAAAATATATATTTCTGGGTCACGTGCGACGGCGCGTGCGATTGCGAGCCTCTGTTTTTGCCCACCGGAAATATTTGTACCAGATTGTGCGATGTGGGCATTGTACTTCTTGTCTAGTTTTTCGATGAATTTTTTCGCTTGTGCCACTTTGGCGGCAGCTTGAATCTTGCGCTCATCCGGCTTGCCGTTTTTGCTATCGCCATATGCAATATTGCTAGTGACGGTACCACTAAAGATTACGGCCTTCTGTGGCACGTAGCCGAGCTTTTGATGTAAGGCTTTTTGTTTATAATCTTTTACGTTTACACCATCAACGTAAACCGCGCCGTCTGTCGCATCGTAAAAACGCGGCACGAGGTTAATTAGCGTAGATTTTCCAGAGCCAGTCGAGCCAATGAATGCTACGGTTTGGCCTTTCTCGACCCGAAAAGAGATATCTTTCAATAGATATTCCTCGGCGTCCGGATATTTGAAAGAGACATTTCGAAATTCGACCGTGCCGGTCTCGGCGGTATCATCATCGAAGCTGCCGTCCTTTATCGTAATCTCCTCATCGAGCACCTCGTTGATACGTTCAGCGGAAACTTGCGCGCGCGGAATCATCATGAATATCATCGCGACCATCAAGAAGCTCATAATTACGTGCATGGCGTAAGTTGAAAAGACAACCATATCACTAAAGACCGTTAATTTGTCGGCCATAATCGATCGGCTAATGAGTGTTGCTCCAATAAGATAGATCGTTAAAGTGATGCCGTTCATAATCATGTACATCATTGGCGACATGACGCTTAAAACACGATCTACAAAACGGGTGGTGTCCGATACTTTTGTATTGGCAACGTCGAACTTGTTTTCTTGATATTTCTCGGCATTAAAGGCGCGCACGACGCGGATACCAGTCAGATTCTCGCGAGTAACGCCGTTTAGCTGGTCGGTTAACTTTTGTATAATCTTGAAGCGCGGAATTACTACCATCATTATAGTTATTACAGTGGCGAGCATTATTATGACTGCTACACTAGTCGCCGTGCTCCATTGCCAGCTTTTGCCAGATATCTTGGCGATGGCCCAGATTGCACTCATCGGCGCGCGTATTAGCATATTTGCGCCCATTGAAATTACTAGTCGCACCTGTGTCACATCGTTAGTTGTGCGCGTAATCAGGGAAGCGGTAGAGAATTTTTTGATTTCATTTACGCCCAAAGATTCAACCTTATCGAAGATCTTCTTGCGCACAATATAGGTAAAATCGGCGCCTACATTTGAGACGAACCAGCCTGCAATAATGGTGGAAATAAGACTGCCAAATGCACATAATAGCATCATGCCACCGTTTGCGAGGATGTCGCTCATCTCGCTACCCTCAGTCTGCACTAGGCGCGTAATTGTGGACATATATTCTGGCATTTTTAGTTCTAGGCCAACTTGACCCGCAATAAATAGGATCGCTAAAACGATGAACAAGAAGTCTTTCTTATGGAAATTTTTGAAAAGTCTAAACATGTATTCCTTTAAGTTTTTGAAATAAGCAATTTAAAGTATAACAGGAAAAGGCCACTATTTCTAGTGGCTTGCTAGTTGGGTATGCGTACTAAAAAATGCCCCAAAGCGCAGTTTATAATGGAAAAACTGGTTTTGGGGTGTGAAATTGCTAGACCGCTGATTGTGCGTATGCTATCTGTTTGGCTGCTTATTCGTATTCAGAATAATCTTCGTCGTAGAAGTCCTCGTCCGCGAAGATGAATCCAATCGCATACAGCGACGCAGCGATAAATGCGGCGACGGCGGCTGCTGCTCCGACAACTATATATCTCTTCTTCATATTATTCCCCTCCTTTTTTGAAAAGAGTCTAGCAATTATTTAAGGTGCTGCTGTTCTGAGCGAAATGCTTTTGAACTAATTTATAATAACATGAAAATAGCGACTAATCAAGAACAGCTCCGTCAGGAGGCGAAGCTGCTCTTACATTGATGTATTCGATGCGCTATTCTAGCGATCGCACCATTTTTATAAGCGCATTGATTAAGTCATTTTTGCGACGCAGTTCTTCTTTTGCTTCGCTCAGCTGACCATATATATCTTCGCTACGGTGCCCGAAATCATTCTTTTCAGACTTAAGACATTCGGTAACTTTGTCTTCTTCCTCATCTATGCGCAAGATGAGATTATTGCGCTCTTTGCGGCTCTGTTTGAGTAACTTTTCGGTGGAAGAAAGATAATCTGCTAACTCGGGGCTCAATTCGCGCTCTTCGCTGTGGGCGGTATGAGTTTTCGGTCGAAGCGGTGCTTGGTCGCGGCGAATTGTTGGCCCATCGTCTGCGTCTGGATTCTGATTAAGCATTGGTGGCTCATTCCTTTCCGGCTCTGGGCTGGGGGACTGTTCATTTTGTTCGTTAGTCGAATCGGGGCTTGCGGGAGTGTCGGCCTCCAATGGGTCTTGGTAATAGTTGTTTGCGTTGTCCGGTTGTGATTGATTGTTATTTGTGAAATTTTGCATTTTTGCCCACCTTTTATAGGATATGTTAGTTATATTTTAGCATAAGAATTATGCTATAATGCAAGAAAGCATTAATGGATCCAAATAATTTATGCCAAACTCTAGTAAAACTACTAAAACAAAAAACGAAAAAACATCTCATAAGCAAAGCCCAAAAAGCCTATCGCGCAATGATGAAAAAACTTGCGCACGTCTTCGTATGATGGGCGCATTAATGGCTCTTGCCAGCGTCTTAATGGCGCTACTACCGATGATGTATTCGGGAATATACCGTTATATTTCTGCTCGCACCGGCAGATATGTGGATAACTTAGGTGTAACTAGTATGATTATGAGCGGTTTCGTGTCTGCATTATTATATTTCTTGTTTGGGCTTCATGTAATTCGCGCCGGAGAGCAAAATACGCGTTTAATTCGCGGAGTATATAGGTTTAACTGGGCCATAATGATTATGTCTATTATTGCTGGCGCATTATTGTTTTTGCCATGGCCAGTTCCGACTTTTAAATTAATGATGATACATATGGCTACTACTAAATACATCGAACGAGGTATTATTCCGATGTTTATTATGATATTTGTCGATATGGCTCTGATTATTGGGCTGACTGCTTCCATATCTGGCATTTCATATACTTGCTTGGCGGATAAGAAAAAATAAGTTAAATATATTATACCACATAAACGTAAATATGTCAATGGGTACTAGCAGTTTAAAAATGTTTATGTAATAATGAAAAATATGAGGAAAGCTGCAAAAAACGGCAAGGCTTTAATAGTTGTAATAGTGCTCGGAATAATCACTTTTATCGCGCTCGCGGCAAGTATTTATTTGTTAAGCCAGAATACTACCATTGCTCAGCTGTTTGGCGGGAGTGATAATGTTTACGAAAGTGCCCGCCTTGAACGCGTTACTATCAATGGTTACGAGATTGGGGGAACGTTGACCGATGAAATCAAGTCGTATCATGCTCAGGATGCGGATTTTGACTATTATTACGATAATGTAGCTTTTTGGGGTAATAAAGAAGGGGAGATTACTGGTTTAGGATTCTATTCGTTTAATACTCCCGAGGGCGAGAAAGTTACCGATATAAACGATTCGGACATACGCTATGAAGGTCGTCGTCTTGCAACTCTAGATGATTTTGAAGAAGCGTTCGGCATTGGAGAATATGTCAAAGAGGATGAATCTGAGACAGTGGTTTACCAGCAGAGCAACTATGAGATGGCTATTCGATACGACGAAGAAGGCATAAAGAGCGTAACGCTGATTGAGCAAAAATAGATAATTCTTTATAATATAGTACCCAGAGGTGTTTTTTATGGGTATAGATAGCAATCTGATTGTTAAGAATGTCGCTTTATTAAGGGGTGAGGTTGAGTCGTTTAAAAAATATCCTTTTAATATCGATGTAGTAAAAAACTTTAAAGAGTTAAAATTTAACTCGCAAGTAACTTTTTTCATTGGCGAGAATGGGACTGGAAAATCGACCCTAATAGAAGCTATTGCGGTGGCATTAGGCATGCCCGCCGAGGGCGGAACAAATAATTTCATGTACGAAACCAAAAACACTACATCGGAACTGTCTGAGTACTTACGGATAGGCGTATATAGAAGGCCAAAAACGAAGTTCTTTCTGCGGGCGGAAAGCTTCTATAACTTTTCTACCGAAGTAGAAAGGCTAGTTAAGGAAGATCATTTTTGGGCACTGCGCAGTTCTTATGGCGGTAGTCTTCACGAGTGCTCTCACGGAGAATCCTTCCTTCGGCTAGTTCAAAATAGGTTTACTGATCACGGATTGTATATATTAGACGAGCCAGAAGCCGCCTTATCTCCACAAAGACAATTATCGTTATTGTGCCTAATGGACCAACTGGTCAAGGAGGGAAGTCAGTTTATTATTGCTACACATTCACCTATATTAATTAGCTACAGAGAAGGGGAGATATTAGATCTAAATAATGGCATGAAGAGAGTGGCATATAAGGATACGGATATTTATTCGCTATATAAAATGTACCTAGATGAACCAGGCAATATGCAACATAGGTTATTTGACTGATTCAGTGGATTTACTTAAACAAAAAACTAACTATTACTAGTTAGCAGTTAATCCTCTTTTGTGGCAGGGGCGGCAAGACTCGAACTCGCGACACCTGGTTTTGGAGACCAGTGCTCTACCAACTGAGCTACGCCCCTGTGTACCAAGAAATTATAACACAACTACTCGAAAAATGCTGTCTACGGCCGTGAATGATGCTATAATAAGCATAAGTATAAATAATTAAGGTGGGATGATGGACGCACAATCGCTTCATAAGCATACTGTTTCAGAAACGACTAAGCCGCGCTTGCGTGTGGGCTCTAAAGAAAGCCTAGGCAACGCGGAGACATTCTTTAGAAATGAGAAGCTCATTAAAGATGAAATCGACAAAGAAGAGCTAGATCAGGACGGAGACGGCGTTGTCTCATTGATGGAAGAGTTGGATAGCGTAGAGGATGCACGGATTTCGGCTGAGGCTATCGAGGAGCGAACCCGTTCTGAAGAAGAATCAACGTCGCCGCAGGATGACCAGAAAAAAGACGATGAAGAAAACGCGCTCCCCCAAGCGGCAATTCTTGACGTTAGCGGAGAAAGCCAAGTGAAATTTAATCCCGACTTGTCGCAAAGCGCTCCAGCTCCAACTCAAAAAATCAGCCACAAAACTCCAGTCGCTGAAGCGAAACCAGTCAAGGATAATACGACGGCAATCATTATGATTCTTTTAATAGCCATTTTGATTATTGCGGTTGCTATTTTCTGCGCGGTTGTTCTACGCGAAAACCATAATACTCATTCCAATACTCAACAAACCACAACGTCTACCACGACAACAGATAAGGATGAGTCATTGGTGACTCCTACGAAGAATAATGAGAACTTTGCCATGATAATTGGCACTTGGGTGCCCGTGTCGGATCAGAAGTCGTGTTTTAATATTGATGGAAATGGTCTAGTGTCCTGGCATGCATCATGCGCAGACGATGCGTCGGATTATTATTTTGGCCAATCAAATATCTTCCGCGGCTCAGAAGCGCTTAATCGTGCCGGTATTAACATTGAGCGCGTAGCCCGTATGGTGGGGCTAAATCCTGATGAGATAGAGTTAAGCGATGTATATTATATCGTTACAACTCCAGACGAACTCGTAATTGATGGGCAGAGCGCGAATAGTCCCGAAGGCATACGTGCGCTATTTGTATTGACCGACAAAAATGAAGCCCATATTCACGACTATCGGTACAATGAACTATATATCTCCAAGCGCAAAACGGAAGATTAATCCTTGAGAACATGCTAAAATTGTCGTGATATGTACGACAAGTTTTCGAATTTTATTAAAGACAAAAAGCATATTTGCATTATTCAAGCCGAAAATCCAGACGGCGATTCTTTAGGTGCTGCTCTCGCGTTGGAGGAAGCTCTATCCGAAAAAGAAGTGTCATTATATTGTCCAGTTGATATACCTAAGTATTTACGTTATTTTGAGGGCTGGAGCAGGGTGGACATTGAGTTCCCTTACAAAGCGGACGCGTTTATTATTGTCGATACGGCCAGCTCAACCCTCATCTCTAAACTCCTTGACGATGCTGCCATCCGCAACTGCTTATATGCGGCTCCTGTATTAGTTATCGATCACCACGAAACGGCGCCAGACTTGGATTTTGAACACGAAGAAATAATCGAACCGGTATCTAGCTGCTGTCTCTTGCTTTATCGTATTTTCAAGAGTCAAAAAACGACTATTTCGCCTCTTTGTGCGGAGAGTCTATTATACGGCATCGAATCGGATACACTGGGACTAACCTCTCAGTCGACCACCTCGGAAGATTATCGTGTGGCAGCAGACTTAATAGATGCTGGCGCAAAAGTTGCCGACATGGAAGAACGTCGGCGTGATTACATGAAAAAGTCCGCACGCATCCTTGACTATAAGGCCGACCTAATCAAGCGCGTAGAATATCACTTAGATGGCAAGTTGGCGACGGTTTTAATTCCGTTTGAAGATATTCAAAAGTATTCCGACGAATATAATCCTAACGTATTAATATTAGAGGAATTACGTCTTGTTGAGGGGGTTGAAGTCGCCGTAGCTATTAAGACCTATCCCGACGGAAAACTCACAGGAAAAATACGTAGCTCAAAACCAATTGCTGACCAACTAGCTGGGTTCTTCGGTGGTGGTGGTCACCCCTACGCGGCTGGCTTCCGTATCTATGAGGAATATGCTAGCACGCTACCAGAATTAATTGACGCTACGATGAAATTACTCGACGAACTTCCGCAAGACAATTTGTAAATACTTATGCTAAAATAAAAGTATGCACATGCACGGGTTGGGCGTAGATATTCGCAACATAGAAAAAAGAATTCGTTTTTGCAATTATCTGTCGGTTGCTCAAATCTTTTTGCAGGACAACTTCTTATTAAATCGCGCATTAAGTTTCTCTGATATAAAACCGCGTTTATTGGGTCATTGGGGGACTTGTCCAGGCATTAATATCGCCTACGCTAATCTAAAAGCACGCTTTCCGCGGATGCAATTCATCTTGGGGCCAGGGCATGGTTTCCCAGCATTGCAAGCTAACCTCTTTTATGATGGTGACTTGGTTGAGTATTATCCAGAAGCGACATTAAATCTTCACGGGATTGAATATATTTGTAAACGCTTCTCTTGGCCCTATGGATTCCCGAGCCATGCCAGCCCAATGACGCCGGGTGTTATTGCCGAGGGTGGCGAACTTGGTTACTCGTTGGCTACTGCCTATGGCGCTGCGCTCGGGCGCCCCGAAAAATTCATTGCCGTCCTAATTGGCGACGGTGAGCTCGAAACCGCTACGGCACTTGGTAGCTTAAATCTCAATAAGCTACTCGCCTCGAAGCGACATGGCCATGTCTTGCCAATTTTGCACCTAAATGGCTATAAGATTTCCGCACCGACAATTTATGCACGCAGTAGCGAAAGAGAGCTATTAAGTCTCTTCCGAGGCTTCGGCTATGACCCAGTTATTATCGATGGCACGAATGCAGAGGAGTTTCAAATGATCTTGTCCGATTTGAAACCGAATACTTTTATCATCATGAAAACACCAAAAGGCTATACTGGGCCAAAAGAGCTCGATGGCAAAAAACTAGAAGGCAATTGCGCTTCGCATCAAGTTCCCCTACCGCTCGCAAAAACGGATCGCGCGCAACTTCAGATGTTGCAGAGCTGGCTCGAGTCTTATAATTTTAAGGAGTTGTACGATGAATTTACCACAGAGCGTTAAAGAGCCGGGGGCGGAAAAATACTCTATTGCAAAAGTCTTTGGCGAATGTCTTCGTGCCGAGATGGAGAAGCATGAAGATTTCTACTTTTTCTCGCCAGACGAAACCACGTCAAACCGGCTTAGCGAAGTTTATGAAGCTACCGATCGTGCTTGGGTGCGTTCGATTGAGCCGTGGGACGTTCATCTCTCTCAGAGCGGCCGAGCTATCGAGATGTTATCCGAGAATGTGCTATTTGCTACGTTGGCGGGCCACATTCTTAGCGGCGGTCGTGGCTGTATGACTTCATATGAAGCGTTCCTTCCGATAATTTCATCTCAATTAGATCAGCATCTAAAATTCCTCAAGCAGGCCAAAGAGGCCTCTTGGCGTCCGCGCTGCCACGCATTAAATATTCTTTCGACTTCATGCTGGCAACGCCAGGATCATAACGGTTATACACATCAAAATCCAGCCCTCATCTCTAGTTTGTTGAGCAAACCAAGCAATGAAGCGAACTGCTTGTTCCCAATTGATGACGTCGCGGCGGCGGCAGCTTGGGAATTCATGGTGCGTATGAAAGATGTTGTAAATCTCACAACATTTAACAAGATAGAAGAGCCGCGTTGGATTGATATTAATCACGCTCGTTTTCAGCTTACGAATGGCGGCGCATCGGTCTTTCAGTTTGCTTCTGATAATAACCCAGACATTATCGTTTGTGGCATCGGTGACATTTCGACGGCCGAAGCCCTCGAGGGCATAAAGCTTGCCAAAAAAGACGCTCCTGATTTACGTATTCGCTTCGTAGGAGTAGCGGCTTTGTCCTATGGTGCGATTGGTACTACTGAAAACAAACTCAAACCAAATGACTTTAATGACTATTTCACGCCAGATAAACCAATTGTTGTAAACTTTCACGGCTATCCAGAAACTGCTTTTGGTATATTCTCGCATTATGCTAGCCCGTATCGTCTTGATATTCACGGGTACGAAGATCAAGGTTCAACCACCTCTCCTTTGGATGAATTAGCGCGCAATCGTTGCTCGCGTTATGATATTGCCGCAAGTATTCTCGAGCGCTCTGGACGTTATGGCTTTATGCGCAAATATCAGGACATTGTGCTTGATAATGCTCGATATGCTAGCCAGTTTGGTGTCGACGAATAGGACGGGTCATTAATCTATCTGTAACTACCGAGATAGAATGATATAATGTCCCTATGAGCAAACTGATTCTTATTACTAATCCGGGTAGCGCCAGCCGCAAGTACGCCCTTTATGATGGCGAAGAACTCATGGCGCAGTTTCATTTCGAATTTGAAGGCAAAAAGGTTGTCTGCACAATTAAGGATGTAGATGATGGTAAGAAAAAGATTAAACCAGACATCGACAATCTAAACGATGCCATTACGATTTTGCCAAAAATTCTTAGCGACGAGCAGTATGTTACTGGCCAGCACAAATTGGCTGCAGTCGTTGTACGCATAGCCGCTCCAGGCGATTATTTTACGGAAGACCGCGTGGTTGATGCGGAGTTTATGAAGCAACTCAAAGAAGCTAAAAAACGCAACCCAGTTCATGTGCCAACTACCGCAAACGAAATTCGCGGAATCCGTGAGTGTTTCAAAGGCGTGAAAATCATCGCAGTTTCCGATTCGGCTTTCCACTGGGACAAGCCAGATACTTATAAATATTACAGCTTTGACGCCGAGCTAGCAGATAAGTATGAAATTAAGCGCTATGGCTATCATGGCCTCAGTTATGCTTTTATCTCTCGCTACATGAAAGATCAGGGCATTCTTCCTGAGAAGCTTGTTGTTTCACACTTAGGCTCCGGTTCTAGTGTTTCAGCCATTCTTAACGGTAAGGCAATGGACAACTCTATGGGATATACGCCACTAGAAGGTCTAGCCATGAGTACGCGCGTTGGTACGATTGACGCAGCTGCAGTGCTTGGCCTAAAGAAAGCATTGAAAATCACCTCCGACGAAGAATTCTTACTATATCTCAACAAAAAGTGTGGATTACTGGGCTTATCTGGCATTTCCGACGATATGCGTGAGGTCATTCAAGCTCGTGACGAAGGTGATTTGCGTGCTAGTCTTGCGCATTCCATATTTGTATATCGAATTCAAAGCTATATTGGCCAAATGGCTGCCACGCTTGGCGGTATTGACGCATTAGTTTTTGCTGGTACTATCGGCGAACGCTCAGATGAAATTCGTCGTTTTGTTACGCAGAAGTTGGGATATCTTGGTTTTCGTCTAGACGAAGACAAGAATCTAGCGCCAGAGTTTACTGGTCGCCATGCGCTAATATCTGCTGCCGATTCTAAGCCTATTTATATTATATTTACGGACGAAACTGCTCAAATGATATATCGCGCGCAAAAGTTCTTAAACGAAGAAGCTGAATAGGATATCGTTTCAATGAGGGCCTCAAAAGAGGCTCTTTTTTTGTTACACTAGATATATGGAGAGATTTATTAATTATTTTGTCCCATCGCACTATGATTTGGACCTACATATAAATGCTGAAAAAACTATCATTACTGCTACTGCCACCATCTATGGTGATGCGATAGCTGACGGTATTAAGCTACATGCCGTAAATCTCGAAATAAAAAGTGTTACGGTCGATAGCGTATCAATCGAAGATTACCTATATCTAGACGACACACTACATATTCATAATATTACACCAGGCAATCACGAAATAATTATTAAATATACTGCGCCAATCACCGCAAATATGGAGGGCGTATATTTATCGACCTATGAGGCGGACGGCAAAACCGAGAAAATTGTCGCAACGCAATTTGAATCTCATTATGCTCGACAGTGTTTTCCATGCATCGACGAGCCTGCAGCTAAGGCGACCTTTTCTCTAAGAATCTCATCCGGCGACAAAACTGACATTATTCTTTCAAATATGCCAGTCGAGCAGCAGAGTATCGATAGTGATCAGAAAGTTGTCGAATTTGCTGAAACCCCAAAAATGTCTACTTATTTAGTAGCTTTTGCGCTCGGTCATTTTTGCAGCTATGAAACTACGTCTCAACACGGCGTGAAAATAACTACCTATGCCGGCATCCACCAACAAGTGACCGATCTAGAATATGCGGGGAAGTTTGCTGCCGACGTATTGGACTTTTACGATGATTGCTTCGACACGCCGTTCCCGTTGCCAAAGATGGACTTGCTAGCATTGCCAGATTTTGAATCGGGGGCGATGGAGAACTGGGGATTAGTTACCTTCCGAGAAATATGTCTACTTTGCAATGACGGTTCCTCACAAGATGTTAAACAATATGTTGCAATCGTGGTCGCGCATGAGTTGTCGCATATGTGGTTTGGCGACTTGGTTACGATGGAATGGTGGGATGATTTGTGGCTAAATGAATCATTTGCGAATATGATGGAAGTCTACTCTACAGATAAAATTAGACCCGAGCTACGCGCGTGGGAGGACTTTTATTTGACTGCCATACAGCAATCATTGCAGCGCGATAGTCTACCGGGCGTCCAACCAGTAAAAGTCGAAGTTAATAATGTTGAGGATATTTCGAATTTATTTGACAGTGCAATTGTTTACGGGAAAGGCTCACATCTGCTATTGATGTTGATGCGCGCAATGGGCGAGGGCAACTTCTTCGCTGGTCTGAAGGATTATTTTGCGATACATAAATATGAAAATACGACCGCGGATGATTTATGGGACGCTTTAACGCCGCATGCCGACTTTGACGTGTGTGAATTCATGACGCCTTGGCTAACTCAGTCTGGTTTCCCGGTCATTAATGGCGATATTCAGAGTCGCTTCCTAATTACTGGCGAGACCGATGAAACTCAATATCCAATCATGAATCAGTCCGACGATTTATCTGGCCATTACATTATCAAGCTAAGCGACGAAGAGCTTGATGAAAAGTTGCGCCACGTTTCTGATCTGTCGCAAGAGCAGAAATTGCGATTATTAATCGATCGTCGGCTACTAGCAAAAACCGATTATGTAGAAAGCGTGTCGCTGCTGCCCCTAATTCGCGCATTTTCAGAAGAGACGGATTCTTGTTTGTGGGATCTAATATCCGCAATTGTTTCGGACCTAAAGGTGTTCTTTGATCCAAAAACTGAAGAAAAGCGTAGATTTAAGCGTTTTGTGCGCGATTTGGCTTTTTCAAATTACCGACGCCTAGGCGTCGCATCGCGTCCGGAAGACAATTATGATGATACTGAACTTCGCGCCACTGTCATGTGGATGTTGCTTTATGCGGAAGATGAGGAATATCTAAATGCAGTTCAAGATACTTACGCCAACGTGGAAATAGACAAAGTTGACGCGAATTTACGTTGGGTTGTTGGGGCGACACTAGTTAGGCGCAATCATAAACTATGTAATCAATATTTCGAATTATACAAACAAACTTCAGATGCTGTTCTCAAGCATGATTTAGTCGATGCTATTACGACAACTAAAGACCGCAAGACGGCTCTCGGTCTATTCGAACACCTTAGCGATGGGACTATTCGTACGCAAGATCGTCTCTCATTCTTCCTTCGCCTAATGCGCAATTATGTCGTAAAGAATGATGCGCTTGAATGGATGTATCAAAAATGGGATTGGATTTACGAGGAAGAGGGAGATAAAACGATTCCAGAATATCCGCGCTTTTCGGCAACCTATATTCGCAAGAAAGAGGAAGCGGAGAAATTCAAGAAGTTCTTCGATGCGCATGTGAACGAAAAGATATTAAACCGCGACATTTTGGTTGCATATTCAGAAATCGACGCACGCCTGAAGCTAATCGCCTCTGACCAATCTGCCATTTTTGACTTCCTGAAGAAAAACGCAATTTGATAAATGTATGCGAAATAGTATAAATAAACACGCGCCAATGGGGGGCGATAATAAAAAGGCAACTTCCGCAGACTACTCACCGCCAAAACATCACTCGCAATGCGACAGATGGGAATCGATGCTAAGCAAGTTTGCGGCTATATATGCCGTCATCGAAGGTTCCATTTGGTTGCCAACTATTCTGATGTTCGAAAATGGACAGATAACCAATCCATCGTGGCGTTTGCCCGTCATTGTAGCCATAGTAATGATTGTCCTCTTAGTGCCCACTCTCTTACTTATTGACGGGCGCGTAATAAAGCGCCTAAACACCTCGTTTGTAAATGGGGAAACATATAATATGCTGGCCGGGTATCCGTCCCTTTTGCTTTTGCATCTCTTTGCGATATTTTTTGCCGCCGCAATTCCATTGCAGCTGCTCGGTGTGAGATTATATACTTTTCCTTTTAGTTTTATGCTAGCAGTATGTGTATTTATTATTGTCGTAGTCGTAGGTTTTGCAGTGATTCAAAAAGGCGAATGTGTTCGGATTAAAGGAAAAACCATATCGTTGCTCAATCGGCTTTTATCCGTCGCCGCCATAATTATGACTTTTTTAGTAGTGGTAGATATCCTGCTCTTTATCCTCAATAACTAATCGCATTTCATCAGTGATAGCCAGCAAGTCACTCTGATTAGCAGATTATTTAAAAAATCTTCAAAAAAACCCTTGCATTAGTCGAAAATATGCGCTAATATAAGGACAGTTTTTGTTCAAGTTCGTTTCTGAACCTCTGAAATTAGTCTGATAAATTGCGAGGAAAATTACATTATATTTCTTTGCGCCGAATTTATCTTTTAACAATTTGAACATGACAACGAAAAGAAATTTAATTGACGGCATAGCGAGAAATCGCATGCGCTAGTATTTGAAGATCAATTACTAGTTAAGTCAATGCATAAAAAGGTACATAAGGGCACTGATAGTGGATGCCTTGACATTTGCAACCGATGAAGGACGTAGAACTCTGCGATAAGCTTCGGGTAGCTGAGAACAAGCTTTAATCCGGAGATTTCCGAATGGGGAAACCTAATATGGGTCATGCCATATTGCCGTTAGCTGAACACATAGGCTAATGAGACGGGAACCAGCCGAACTGAATCATCTTAGTAGGTTGAGGAAAAGAAAATAACCAATGATTCCGAAAGTAGTGGCGAGCGAAATTGGAATAGTCTAAACCTCAAGATAACCTTACGGGTTAACGCCCAGAGTTATAAGGGGTGTTGCGTGTTTATACAATTTTTATGCTGAGCAGTTAAGCTTGCTTGACCGTTCGGCATAAAAACCAACAGCGTTAACTGAGTGGATAAGATTCGTAGTTGTTAGCGGAAGCGTTTGAATGGCGCGCCAAAGATGGTGAAAGCCCAGTATGCGAAAACAACTATTTGAACTTATATGTATTTTCACAAGTAGGACGGGGCACGAGAAACCCTGTTTGAATCCGGCAGGACCACCTGCCAAGACTAAATATTG
>JAIKZA010000034.1 GCA_024682595.1 Candidatus Saccharimonadota bacterium
AAAGTATGGTCTTACGGAAAAAGATGAGAAAAGTCTTTTTGACTTATTAGATTCGACTTATGGCGAAAACGGTAGTGACCAAGGCCAAGATAGTGGTAGCCAGAATAATGGCGAAGGCCAGGGCGATCAAGGCAATGGCGACAACAAAGACGGCCAAAATGGTGGCGACAATAAGGATGGCCAAAATGGCGGCGATAATAAAGGTAACGACGGAAATGGCGAGAATGGCGAGAATGCGCCAGATTATAGTCCTTTGACATATGGAGAAGCCAAAAATAGTGGAGATTCATCTATCAGTCCAGTGTCGAAAGAGTCGATTAAAAAGAAACATCCAGAGCTATCTGACCAAGATATTAGTATTGCGATTTCGTTCGTGTCTGCGTGGAATCGTATAAGCCACGAAGATAGACTAAGAATTTTGAGGAATGGTGCGATAAAAGACCTCGAGGGCATGGTAGATTCGTTGCTAGCAGCTGGATTAATAGAGATTGGCGGTAGCGATGAACCTAATGACGAGAATGGCGAAGATGGCAAAGACGAAGATGGCGAGAATGGCAAGGATGATGATAATGAAGAAGATGGCGAGAATGGAGAGAATGGCGAGCGTGACAAAAAAGCCAGTGAATTTGTTGATGATAAGGATAAAAGTTTCTGGCTAGAGGTAGTAAAGAATATTGATCCAATTGATTTGTTGGATAAGCCAGATGACTATACGATTGATGTGATTAATAATCTTGAAGGGGAGTATGAGAGCGATCGCGAAAAATTAGCGGATGAGCTGATGGATAATAACGAGTTCGGCGATTGGTATGAAAGCCAGGGCGGAAATGCTTCCGATTTGGCCGATATGGGCTTCAAGGCGCTCTATGAGCTAAAGCAACAGTTCGAGAAGTCGAAAGAACCTAGTGAAGAACCACAAGAAAAGAACGAAGGCGATTTAATTGCGGTTGGGCTTAATAGCGACGATGAAATAACTCGTCGTGCACGCGAAATTGCAAAAGAGAAGATTGAAGCAGACATTAATTCGCAAAAGGGCCTCGTTGGTTTCTTTAAGAGGTTTTGGCTCACGCAAACAAAGATACTTCGTCAAGATAGAATGCAAGGCGAGATTAGGCAGAAAATTATAGAAAAGAACAATCTTCTTATGAAGAAAGAGTCAGGCACGATTAGCGCCGACGAAGAGAGGAAACTAAAAGAACTTCAAGATGAGCTTGGTGCGGATAGTTGGACTGCGAGCGAAGGGGATACAGAACGCTTCGTGTTGGCGCATGTTAACAATATGCGTGAAGCAGTTATGAAAGCGAAAGGCGAGTCGATGTTTGTTTATGGCGTAGAATACGTAGAAACAAATGAAGATGAGCTGAATGAAGATGGCACCGTAAAACTAGATGCAAACGGTAATCCTATTAAGAAACGTATACCTAAAGCTTATCGTATGGATAAGGATCAGCAGGGTAATGTCAATAAGCAGGAAGTAACTGGTGAGGTGGCAGAGTTTGCGATTGCGATAGAGGGTGCCATTAGAGCTTATGCATCGGCTGTTGGGAATATTGAACGAGATGCTAATTTGGCTGCGGACCAGAAGAGGGATAAGCAAAACGCTGAACTAGAAGATTTCCGCAGGAAAATGGATGAGTTGAGGCGGAAAGATATTCAGAACGGCGGCGACGGCACAATGATTAATAATTATGAAGCCGTCGCGCAGAGAGCTGCTGAACGCGCAAAGCACGAAATTGGTGTAGACGCCGTAATGGATGGCTTTAGGTATATTAACGGTAAAATAAATCGCGAAGTTAACTCTCAGCCACATCATAACGCCATAGAAAAACTTGGCCATATGATAGGCACGATCCCGTTTGTCCCAGAAGGTGCTGCTGTAATGTCGGCTTGGATTATTATGACCGCTACGAAAACTGCTGGTAATACACTTGGCCGTGCAGCCGGTGGTCTCCTTGGCGGCTCGGTGGTTGGAGCGGTCTTTAATGGCTTGAAGTTTGCTGATGACTACAGAGAGCAATATGCAACCGCCGCGCATGCATTGGCTACGAATGCGGAGCTTGGTGACAGGAAATTTGAAGGCAAAATGACAGAAAATGTCATGCGCTTTATGACTCGCGAGAAAGAGGGGGGCGGTAGAGAAAAGATTACTGCCGATTTGCTAAGTAATGACTTGAATAAGTTAACAGCCGAATTAAATGCCGCATTCGAGGAGTTTAATAGAGACCCGAATAATGACGAAGCGCGCGCAAAAATGCTAGGTATCGCAACTACTATGAGTGGTTGTATATTAGATGCGAGAAATAGGCTTTTGTATGGCGCGGAACAACAAGTTGATTTAATGGCATTCTCGAGTAATGATTTGGGTCAAATTGAGAAAGAGCGTCTAAATCTTTGGAAGAGTATAGCGGTGGCGCAGACTGCTTATAATAAGATGAGAGCCAGCGATAGACTTACCGATAGTGAGGTACCAGACGACCGGGCAATATTTGAAAAATCAAAAGCCAACTTGGAAGGTATTGTGAAAGAGGGGGAAAGTAAAATAAATAGCGATATTAGGTGGAGTACGGCGAAAAACATCGTAGGCGGTGCTATACGAGGTATTATTATAGGTGCGCTTGCCGATGATACGATTGCTAACTTTTCGTCTGAGAAGATTAGTACATTGGAGCATCTTGGTATCGTAAAGACGCAAAATAGCGATACGGCTACGAATTCTATCTTGTCTGGATTCCTAGATAAAATTGGCGTGTCAGGATTTAAGACGGGGGATCTCATAAAAGGTGGAGTTTTCAATACTCAGCAGGAGGCCGAGAATTACATAAAGCAGAATGGTGGAAAGCAATCATTCACGAAAGTACACAATCCATCAAAAGATCAGATGGTGAGTGGTGGCACTCAGAGCGATGCTGAGTATTCTAGAAATAACTTCGGAGAAATCAACAAACGTAAATGGTGGGGATATGGAAAGAAAGAGTCTATACGTAATGAGTTGAGGCTATATGGAAAACCGGACAGTATGCGTATAGACATGAACGGTGTGTCAACGGATGGTCTAGGTAACTCTATAAATACGGAAGCACTTCAAAATGGAGGTAAATTGGAGCTGTTGGTTTCATTGTCGAAAGACTCGCAACAGCACCCGATACATATTCCGTTCGACGCGAATGGTGTTGCTGATTACTCGAATGTGCCCGCTGAGATAATGACGCGACTTCGTGCTGGTGATATTTATATGGCAGAAGTTGCACAGGTCGCACAGCCTGGTGATACGGTAACAAATATTTTTGCAAGTATGCCGTACTATAAGGGTGGCGGTTCAATTGAGGTACAGACGTTGAAACAAGGTTTTGACTTTGTTGTTGAGGAAATAAAGACCTTGCGCGACCCTGGTGTAACATTCAATCAATGGAGCTTCTTGGCGACAGCCCTACATGCTGGTCGCGGTCTTAATATTAGACGCAACGGTGGTCGTGGTCCGTCTGGCGGCAATGGTCCTGAGGGCAATCCTGGCGGTGGTAACAACCCTGACGGCAATCCAGAAGGTGGCAATGGTCCCGATGGTAATCCGGAAGGTAATCCAGATGGTGGCAACAATCCTGATGGCAATCCGGAAGGCAACCCTGATGGCGGTAACAACCCTGACGGCAACCCAGAAGGTGGCAATGGTCCCGATGGTAATCCGGAAGGTAATCCAGATGGTGGCAACAATCCTGATGGCGGCAATCCGGAAGGCAACCCTGATGGTGGTAATGAAGGCAATGAAGGCGGCGAGGATCTAGATATTGTTCCGCTAACCGCCGAAGAGTTGTCTAGAGCAGGCATGAGGCGAATAGATGTCATTAACCGCATGAATGACATGATGAATAAGATTCTACCAACGCTCAGTAGCCCAGAGGATCGTAACGAGTTAACTGAAGCCGTGAAGAGATGGAATGATATGCGGCCGAATCAATGGAGAGTTTTCTTGTCGCGTCCGAATGATCCGCGTAGCCCAGAGAATAAGGCTATGATGGAAGTCTTAAAGAAATATAAGATGGTAAAGGAAGGCTAATCGATTATAAAAATACCCTCTGTATAGAGGGTATTTTTGTGTGAATAAGATATTTACTCTAGCGATAGAACTTCAGGGAAGTAATTGGATCTTTAGATGCAGCCTTAATGGCAGGATAAATGCCGAATAATATGCCTACGAAGAGTGAGACGCCGCCAGTAATACCGAGGATTGCCCATGAGATGTGTGGGGCGAAAGGAGTGAGCAATGAAATAATGAAAGCGCCAATATATCCAAGAGTAAAACCGAGGATCCCGCCCATAACACTAAGGATGGTGGATTCAAACAAGAATTGAAGTAGAATATTGCCAGAAGATGCACCTACTGATTTGCGAATGCCAATTTCGCGTGTACGTTCAGACACGGAGACCAACATAATATTCATGATACCAACGCCGCCGACAACTAAGGAAATAGAAGCAACTAATGTTAACATACTTGATACGATGGAAAGAAGTGAGCCGGCTGGATGGATGTCTTCTGCGCTAGTGATAACAGAGAACGTTTGATCGCCGTTTTTTGATTCGGAAAGTTTTTTCTTGATTTCTGAGGTAGTTTTTTCGACAGCATCGGTTGTAGCGGTGCGGATGTCGATTTGTTGAATTTGAATTGATGATTCGAAAGAACTTGCATGGTTAATATCGATAAGAATAGATTGATCAATGTCGATGCCGTTAAAATTGATAGGATCGTCAATTTTATCCAGTACGCCAATAACCATGAAATGCTGGTCGTGATAAGAAAATGTTTTAGTGATGGCTTCTGTGCCGCCAAATTGTTGCATGGCGATATCGTAGCCTAATACAGCGACATTCTTGCGCAAAGTAGTGTCAAGAAATTGACCATTTTTTAGATGGAGTGATATGACATCAATAAAAGAGGTATTGGTTGCGACAATATTGACACCCTGCACGGTGCGGTCGCCAATTTTGATGGCGCCAGTAGAGGCGGCAATTGGGGCAACTGAAGCAACTCCGTCGATTTTACTGATGGTATCAATATCTTGAAGGACGAGGCTTGATTTGATGAATTGATTATTTGAAGTTAATTCGCTAATGATATTTTCGGTAACATCTTTGCCGGTGCTTGGTCGGACTAAAATGAGGTCGGCATTGTTTTTGTCGGAATTGGCGCTAATGAGTTGATTAATGCCGCCGGTTAAAGAGAGAATGAGGACAATAGAAGCTACGCCGATGGCGATGCCTAAAGCGGATAGGAAAGTACGACCGCGATTACGACGAAGGTTATCGACGGCGAGATGGAAATGAGTATTTAGTAATAGTGCCATATTTTAGGATTCCTTCTTTTCGTCTTTAGATTTTTTGTCGGTTTTTTTGACGATTTTTCGAGTTTTTTGTTCTTTCTTCTTGCTTTTATCGGCCTTTTTGCCGTCGTTTGAGCTGTTTTTGATGTCGGCAATTTGTTTTTTGCTAACTTCCTTACCGATAGTGACATGCTCGCCAGAGACAACAACTTTTGTTTGCGAGTCCACCTCGAGTTCTACGGGACGTTTTTTGCTTAGGATACGGACGGATATTTTTTCTGGGTCACCAGGACGTGGTAAGTCGCTGTCGGCTACAGTCTTGATGTCCGTGTCGATTTCGCCGTCAAGCATATTGATTACGCGAGTGGCATAGGTAGTTAGGGCGGGGTTATGGGTGACCATAATAATAGTGTTGCCTTGAGCATGAATGTCGCGGAGTTCCTCCATAATAATATGGCTGCTACGACTATCGAGGTTGCCAGTTGGTTCGTCGGCTAGAATAATGGATGGGTCGGAAATAAGACTGCGCGCAATCGCAACACGTTGTTGTTGGCCGCCGGACAGCTGATATGGCATATAGTATTCGCGCTCGCGGAGGTGAAAATGTTCAAGAATATCGTCAGCTTTGCGGAGGCGGCGAGTTTTGTGATGCCCAGAGTAAATTAGGGGAAGGGAGACGTTTTCGATTACGGATAAATTTGGGATAAGGTTGAAGTTTTGGAAAATGAAACCGATTTCTTTAGCGCGGAAGTGCGCCTTGCGACGAGAAGGAATTTTTTCAACATTTTTGCCGTTTAGTAGATATTCGCCTGAAGTTGGCTTATCGAGGAGGCCAATAATATTGAGTAGGGTGGTCTTACCGCACCCCGATGGTCCCATAATCATAATGAATTCGCCACGTTTAACAGTGAGGTCGAAGTTGTGAAGTGCGTAAGATTCTGCATCGCCAAAACCGTAGCGCTTCGTGACGGCTTTGAGCTCGATGATAGTTTCGTTGTTTTCTTTTGACATCGTGTACTAATTATAAAGGTTTTTTAAAGATAAAGAAAATGCTAAAGGAAAAGAAAATTTTTTTGAGACATTAATGTTGGTAGATGGTTCAATTTTGCGCGAGAGGGCTTTTTGTGTTAAGATTATATGAGCTGGAGAGGTGTCCGAGTGGTTGAAGGAGCACGCTTGGAAAGCGTGTAAGGTCGCAAGGCTTTCGCAGGTTCGAATCCTGTCCTCTCCGCCAAGTTCAAGAATACAACCCGAAGGGTTGTTTTTTTTGAGCTTGCGAGAACAGGACGAGAGCCCAAGGTTCGCCCAATGCCCGGTCGAGCTTGCGAGACGACGGCGCATTGTTTATATCCTGTCCTCTCCGTCAAACAGAATAGCTTACCGTAATTGGTTGAGCTTTTTTGATGGCTTCTATTTGTAAGATGGTTACTAATTTGTAATAAACATGCTATTATGTAAGCATAAATACTTCTGGTGAGGAGAAAGATGAATCCACAACAAAACGACCAACAACAAGTGAATCAACAGGCGAATACAAACCCTCAGACTCAGAATTTTGATGGTTTTGGTGGACCAAATATAGCTTATGCGAATTATGACGATAATATGGTCCAGCAACAAGCTCAGGTTGCTCAACAAGATCCAGGCGCAGTGCCTATGAATGTGGTCGATGTTGTGAACGCTAACGGAGTTGTGAGTGGAAGAAAAGTTGTCGATTATCTTTGGCAACGCGTGGCTATCTGTATGATTGTGATAGCTTGTGGTTTGTTGATAGGTTTGGTTGTTTCCTTGATGATTGTAGTAACTAAGAACTCAGAAGTTGCATCTTTGAATCGTGAAAAGACCGGCTTGAACTCTGAGTTACAAAGTATTTATGGTAAGTTGGGTGTGGGAAATCTTGCCGATGCGGTAACTCAGATTGACAAGACCGAGACTATGGACGGTGGAGATCTTAGTGAAGTAAACGATTTGTTGACGGGAAAATTTGGTGCGAGTTACAAACTAGACTTAGCGGACGCTAACATTAATTTTGTTATTAGAAACGGCGTTTATAAGATTGTGAGTTTAGGTATATATCGCGAAAGCGGTACGCAGAGAGTCGTTTTATACGAAAAGATAGCTGATGGTAAATGGAAGCTTGGCGGTTTTGATGCGACAAAGGCTGATGCTTGTATGGATTCCACGGAAGAAGAGAAAGCTGCAATTGATGGCATAATTCCTTGCGTCGAAGAAAAAGAAGCAGAATAGTAGTAAAATAGGGGGAGTATGATAGGAAGCTTGATTTCTTTAGTGATTGCGCACGAGGTTGCGGCTCGGAAGATTGAGCTGGAAAAAGTATCGGCAGAGTATAAGGCACTACAAGAGTCGAGTGCTAAAGTCGCCGTTAAGTATAATGTTAGCTTTGATATCAGTTCGCGCGGTTCTCTGAAGGGGGACGTGAATGAGTTTGCTGATTTTGTTGAAGAGACGCTAACAAGCCGTCAAGGGTGGATACGAGCTGGAGTTAAATTTTCGAAAGTGTCGAGCGGCGGAAGATTGCATGTGGTGTTAGCGTCGGGGGCGGAGATAGATAAATACGCAGGTTGCTCGGCGGAGTTAAGCTGTACAGTGTACCCTTATGTACTAATAAATGATGCGCGATGGCTGGGCGCTACGGACAGTTATAATTCGGCTGGTTTGAGTTTAACCAGCTATAGGCAGATGGTAATTAATCACGAGGTTGGGCATTTTTTGGGGCATGATCATAGCTCTGCTTGTGGCGTGGGCGGTGTAGCCCCGGTGATGTTGCAGCAATCGACTGGGCTAAGAGGGTGCAAAGCAAATTCTTGGCCATTAGATAGCGAACTCTGGGTGACGCGATGGTAAAAAGAAAAAGTAATAGAGTTAAGATTGTATTTTGTGTAATCGTGATGCTCGTTGCGGCGATGGCGGTATTTTTGGGTGCTTTTTTGAGTCGAAAATTGACGGAAAATAAGAGGAAAGATTATACGGAAATTCGGGTCGAAGTTTTGAAGTTGACGGATGGCCGAAAGGCGGTAGAGAAATTTTTAAATCTCGAGATAAAGACTGCAAAATTGAACGATGCGGATAAAAAAATAGTGGACGATTTTGAGGAAGCAGTGCCGGAAGATGGCGATATACAAACATTACTGCAAAAGGTTCTGGATATTAATGAGGAAGAGGATGAGGGAATTAAGAAAGCAGTTGATGCCGTAGCCCTTACGTACATTGGGCTACATTCGGTTTATTTGTTGGAACAAGATTTAGCGATAATGTTTGACGGCGAGCTGAGCGATGAAGATTTGGCGATATTGGAGAAATCGGAAAACGATTATTTAGCGAAGCTTGCGAAAGAGGTGGGTGATTACCGCACGAAGGTGAAGGGGCTGAGTGCGAAAGACGACAACTTCGAGCAAAATTGTAAATTATTGGAAGAAGAGGGTGAAAAATTGCAAAAGAAATATGCCGAAGTAAAGTTGAAGGACATAATGGGGAAAACGGAAGAAGACATAATGGAGTATTATGATAAAGTTGAAGAATTGAACACAATTTTGCTTGAGTATGAACAAAAATGAAAAGATTGATATTGGTATATAATCCGAGGAGTTCGCATTACCTACACGTAAAGGAAGAGGTAATAGACAAGTTGCGCGGCTTGAAGGGGTGGATGCTAGGGAAGTTTGAGGTAGCGGATACCGATGTGGACGATAATGCGCATCGTTTGGCCAAGATTTTAATGGATGATGATCTGGTAATCGCGGCTGGTGGCGACGGTACGGCTAATATTGCAATTAATGGAATTATGCTGTCGAATCGAGGAAACGTGCGAATTGGCGTACTTGGTTATGGGAATTTTAATGACACGGCGAGGACGTTTGGAAAATTAAGCCTCGAAGAAATATTGACTGGAAAAGCGCAAGAAGTTTGGCCGCTCGAGTGTAAGATAAACGAGAAACATTGGCGTTACGGTATGTGTTATTTCACGATTGGCATGTTTGCGGAGGCTTGTGCAGTTTTTGATCATCCGAAAACCCGAAAGGCTTTGCAAAAAGGGAAGAAGAGAATATTTTTCAGCCTATCGGTGTTGGTGCACTGGTGGTTGAAACAACATCGTAAACATCGTTTTATGCCGGAATTTAGCTTGGGAGATAGGAATGGGGATTTTTTGCCAAGTAATAAAGCTTCAGACTATATGGCGATAAATGGCAAGTCTGTGGCGAAAATGATGAGAGGTGGTAATTATTACTTATCTAAGGATGATTTTTTGAGTTGTACTGGCAGAATGAATAGATTTTGGCATTTAGCTAGTATGATGCTGAGGAGCGTTTTTAAACGTATCCCCGGTAAAGAGAGCACATATGATTGTTTGGTATTTCGACGGCCAAGTAAAATGATGTTTCAAGCCGAGGGTGAATACAAAATGATTAATGACGTTTCTAAGGTAGAGATTCAGAAGTCGAAAAAACCGCTTCTTGCTATAATAAAATAAATGGAAGTTGTAGGCAGGGCAGGCTATAAGTTAAGTAACGCGATTAAGGCGTTTGGGATTGATTTGCGTGGAAAGACGGTTCTGGATATCGGGTCTTCTACGGGTGGTTTTACGCAATGTGCCTTAGAGAGTGGGGCGGAGCATGTGATTGCTGTCGAGAAAGGCACCAATCAAATGAAGGCGCCATTGCGATTTGATCAAAGAGTGGAATTATACGAAAAGATGGATATCTTTGATTTTCATTGCATGCCGCCAGATTTAATAATGGCTGACGTGAGTTTTGTGAGTTTGCGAAAGGTGCTGCAATATGCGGCGAAAGAATTAGCAGATGGCCATACGGAATACCTCGTTATGCTCAAGCCGCAATTTGAAGCAAAGAAACATCAGCTGAAAGATGGTATCGTGAAGAACAGTAAGATGCGACGAGAGATTATTGCGGAATTTGAGTTCTGGTTAAAAAAGAATGAGTTTATTGTCGTAAGGAAATGCGACAATGAATTGGCGGGGCGATTTGGAAATGTGGAGCGCTTCTATTATTTGAGGAGAGCGGCGAAATAAAAATACCCCCTAGTTTGGGGGTATTTTTTATGTTGGCTTGTCTCTATTGGAGAGATTCGGAGTTAGCTTCGGTGGCGTTTTGCTCTGTAATCCATTTTTGGAGGATAACTAATTGGTCAATGTCTTTTTGTTGCTCAACCGGATCTAGGTCTTTGTATGGCACAGCTAGCTTTGGGTCGCCATAGTTAGGGTCTTTAACCCATTCGTTACGGCTAATCCAGTTATTGTGTACGAGATCCCCGTATTTTTGACGAGCGTCTTCGTCGCTTGCAAAATCTTGTTTAAGTATTTCTTCTGCTCCTAATTCATCTAGTAGGGAAATGAGGTATTCTGCTCCGCCGCGGTTCTGATCTTTCCAATATTCGGAGTATTGGTCGTATGGGGTATTGGCAATGTCGACAACTGCCGCGCTAGCCTCCTCGATAGTTGCAAATGCACCTTCTTGAACTAGATCTTCTGGGGATTTGTTTTTGTAAGCCTTCTCGCCATTCTTGCCACGCCAGGCAGGCTTAAATGTGCTGTTCTCGAGTTTTGGATAATTCTTCTCGGCATAGTCACGAGCTAGAGGAATAGCAAGCGACTCGACGCGCGGATCGTGCTCTTGTTCGGCGCTAGCCTCTGTCTCGATATCGGTCTGGTCTTGATCGGCGCCAGGCTCACCGTCTAGGTTCTCTAGGATGTCCCACTCGCTACCGGCGTTTGGGTCTTGCTCGGATTTGATTTTATTGTTTCGCTCATAGGCTTTTTCTCCAATGTTTATTTTTGTGATGAACTTATGCTTTAATTATAGCAAAGTTCTTATGTTTTGTCAAGACGTAAGGGCAGAGAGTGGAATTTGCGATAGAATTATTGCATAATTAGAGAAAAATACGATGGTATAGTAACGGAGGTAAAATGCAAAAAAATAGCGTTGCGCACAATGGGATGATGGGTTTTCTAGGCATAAATATATTGGTCCTGATTTTTGAATTTATAGGGCTATGTAAGGTTTATGGCGAACTTGGCAATGAGAGTTTGATTTTTTACACGCAATTGAGTAATATATTTCTGCTAATTGCGGTTTGTATTAATATTGTTGAGTCAATCAAGTGTTTAATGTCGGGTAAAAATAGTGGTTTGCCAGCATACGCTTGGCGAGTTTTTCATGCGGCAGTGAGCGCGACGACGGTAACGTTCTTAGTAGTGTTACTGGTTTTGTCGTGGATGTATGGCAACCTGTGGTACGTGTTGACTGCCGGATCGATGCTATTTACGCACACATTATGTCCGTTGATATCCCTCGGGGTCTTTATCGGTTTTGCGCCAAAAGTATTTAAAGGTATTGATGCAATTAGGGCTGCGAGCTTTACGTTTATATATGGCATTATAGCAATCATATTAAATATAATGCGCGTAATAACAGGACCATATCCGTTTTTGTGGGTATATGAACAACCGGTATGGATGACTATCTTTTGGGTAGTAACAATTATAGGTGGGGCTTGTGCAATATCGAGAGTTATTTTAATAGGCAAGACAAAAAGGGAGTCATAAGCTCAGTTTGGTTCGTGGTAGAATATAAATATGGCAATGGAGGAACAACTTAAACCAAGTGATTTTGTGCATTTGCACAACCATACGCATTATTCGCTTCTTGATGGTTTGACCAAAGTGGATGAGCTGGTGGATTTTGTGAAAGAGAAGGGCATGGAAGCGGTGGCCGTTACGGATCATGGCACAATGTCTGGTTTGATTGACCTCTATAAAACAGCAACAGATGCGGGAGTAAAGCCGATATTAGGTCTAGAAGCTTATGTAGCTGCTAGACGACTAGAAGATCGTGATCCGGCTTATGACAAGGAGCGTTTCCATATTACTTTACTAGCGATGAATGAAAAGGGTTTTGAAAACCTTTGTCGTCTGATGACGATTGCGGAGACGGATGGAAAGTATTATAAGCCGCGCATAGACCATCGTGTGATGGAGGAATACAACGAGGGTATTATTTGTTGCTCGGGCTGTGCGGGCTCGGAGATTTCGATGGCGATTCGCGCGGATGACGACAAGCGTACGATGGAGCTAGTTAAGTGGTATTCAGAAGTTTATAAGGACCGCTTTTATCTAGAGATGCAGGATCATGGGCACCCAGATTCGCCAACGCATTGGTCGGAACAGACGAAGATAAACAACAAGCTAATGGAAATAAGTAAAGAGACTGGTTTGCCACTAGTGGTAACTTGTGATGGTCATTATCTAAAGCATGAAGATCAAGATGCGCATGAGGTGTTGCTTTGTGTGGGTACGGGAAGCCGCATTACTGATACGAATCGTATGACTTTGAAGGATTTCCAGTTGAATGTGATTCCGCCAGAAGAACTGATTCCGCGTTGGCAGAAGACTTGTCCGGAAGCTATTCGCAATACGAAAGTAATTGCCGATCGTTGCAATGTGAAAATTGAGTTGGGTCGGATTTTGATTCCGAAGTTCCCAATTGAGACTGGAGAGACGGAAAAACAATACTTGGATAACATGGTTTTTAGGGGATTGGCGGAACGTTTTGGCTATATGTCTAAGGAAGAGGCACAGACTAAGACTGTTGAAGAAATTCGTCCAATATTGTCGAAAGAGATCCTTGAGCGTATTGACTATGAGCTGGCGACTGTCGATAAGATGGGCTATAACGGTTATTTCTTGATTGTGCAAGACTTTATCAACTGGGGGAAGGGGCATGGGATTATTTATGGCCCTGGTCGTGGTTCGGCGGCTGGTTCGCTATTGGCATATGCAATTCACATTACGGACTTGAATCCGCTGGAATACGATTTGCTCTTCGAGCGCTTTTTGAACCCAGACCGTATTTCGATGCCAGATATTGATACGGATATTCAGGATAACCGTCGTGATGAGGTGATTGAATATTGTACGCAAAAGTACGGCAAGGGCAGAGTAAGCAATATTTGTACTTTTGGCAAGATGATGGCGAAGAACGCAGTGCGCGATGTGGCGCGGGTGCTCGATGTGCCATTTGCGGAGGCGGATAGAATTGCGAAGCTGGTGCCGGATCCGGTGATGGGGCATCATGTGAAGTTGAAAGATGCGATTGTGAATGAGCCGGATTTGAAGCACGAATATGAGACTAATCCGACCGCAAAAGAAGTGATTGATTTGGCGATGCGGCTAGAGGGGACAATTCGTTCGCACGGCGTGCATGCTTGTGGCGTGGTGATTGCGCCGGACGATTTGGTCAAGTTTATGCCACTAGAAGTTTCGGCTAAGGGGCCACTCGCAACACAATATCCTGGTCCACAGGTTGAGGAGCTTGGGCTTCTGAAAATGGACTTTTTGGGATTATCTAACCTTTCAGTGATTCAGCAGGCACTTCGTATTATCAAAAAAGTTCATGGCAAGATGATAGACATGAACAAGATACCGTTGGATGATGATAATGTATACGACTTGTTCCGTAGGGGAGATACAACGGGCGTATTCCAGTTTGAATCTGCGGGTATGAAGCGATATCTGCGTGAGCTACAACCGACGGCTTTTGACGATTTAATCGCTATGAACGCTTTATATCGTCCTGGCCCGATGCAGTTTATTGAGAGCTTTATCAAACGTAAGCATGGCGAAGAGCCAGTTACGTATTTACACCCCGGACTTGAGAATTCATTAAAGAATACTTATGGCATTTTGATTTACCAGGAGCAGTTCATGCAGGCTTCGAAGGAATGGTGCGGTTTTACGGGTGGCCAGGCAGATACCTTGCGTAAGGCGGTGGGTAAGAAGAAAGTAGACTTGATGAATAAAATGAAGCCGCTATTCGTAGAGGGCGCCGTGAAGGTGGGTGGCGCGACTAAAGAGATAGCAGAAACTTTCTGGGATCAGTTGCTCGATTTCGCTAACTACTGTTTTAATAAGAGCCACGCGGCATGCTACGCTTTGGTGGCATACTGGACGGCATATCTGAAGACTTATTATCCGGAAGCATTCATGGCGGCATTAATGACGGCAGATATGCGTTGGACGGATCGTTTGGCGATTGAGATGACTGAGTGCAAGCACATGGGAATTCAGGTGCTTGGGCCGGACATTAATGAATCTTATGCTGACTTTGCTACAGTAGGTAAAACTAAGACAATTCGTTTTGGTTTAGCGGCCATTAAGGGTATGGGCAAGGCTTTGGCCGAAGATGTGATAGACGAGCGTGACAAAAATGGCAAATTTAAGTCAGTATGCGATTTTGCGAAGCGCGTGTCGGGGGCGAAGTTTAATAAGAAGAGTTGGGAATCGGTAATTAAGACTGGTGGCTTCGATTGCTTTGGTGATCGCTCGGACTTATTGTTTAACTTGGATAAAATTCAGGCTTACGGTAATAAGATGCAAAAAGATGCCGCAAATGGCCAGACGGATTTGTTCGGTGCTATGGGTGCGGCGGCGGAGATTCCGGAAGTAGAAATTCAACCAGCACCGACGAAATATTCGGATAAAGAACAGTTAATGTGGGAGCGCGACCTGATGGGGCTCTATATCTCGGCACATCCTCTAGATAAGTATGATACTTATTTTGAAGAGCAAACGATGCCAATTAGCGAGATTAAGCCGGAAATTGACGGAGCGACGGTAATAGTTGGCGGTATTATTACAAATGTACGTTCCTTAGTGACGAAGAGCGGCTCAAAAATGGCTTTCGTGAAGATTGAGGACAAGGTTTCAGAAATAGAGGCGATAGTCTTCCCGAAGACCTATGAATCAGTGGGCGCGAAGTTGGTTCAGGATGCCGTCGTAAAGGTAACGGGTAAAGTTAATGCTTCCGATCGTGACGGGAATAAGACAGATGAAGCGAAGATAAATGCTGAAGAAATAGACATTATTACCGATGAGGAGTTAGAGAATTACGAGTCAACTGGAGCAAAGCTAAAAGCTCCAACTAAGGGCGTGGCGCAAAAGTCGCGAAGTAAAGTGGCGGCAACGAATGTGAATAGCGGACACGGTAATGGTGGCGGTGGCGGTTTTCGTCGTGGTGGTGGCGACAAGCCGACGGTTCATTTTAAGACTAGCGAGAGTGGCATAAATGCTCAACCGATTAAGCCGAAGAAGGTGTTTGTGCGCGTATTGGATCCCTCTAACAAGGAAGCGTTAATTAGTTTGAAGCAGAGCTGCGCGGTTTATCCGGGACTTTCTGAGGTGATACTAGTAATTGGTGAAGATAAGAAAGCGATGCGAATGCCGTTTCGTTGCGAGCCACAAAAAGCACTCGTCGACGAGCTCGTAAGTGTCTTTGGGGAAGAGAGCGTAGTTGTTAAGTGAGCGGTAGTTATAAAAAAATACCCCCTTATTGTTGGGGGGTATTTTTGATGATTAGATTTGCTTGTACGGTCGATGATTGTTGTAGAGGTTGTCATAAATGCTACGATGTCCGATTCGGTTAGCGGCCTTTACGACTTCGTCGACATCGTCGGTGATTTTGTAGATTTTGCGATCGTTGGCGTTGATGGTTTTGAGACCTTTTTGCATCTTTGATTCGAACCAGCGATTGAGTGGTTTCCAAAATGATTTACCGATTAAGAACATCGGCATTTTGGGCATTTTGCCTTCCTGCATAAGGAGGAGGATTTCTGAAAACTCATCGAGAGTACCGAAGCCGCCAGGGAAGAAAACGTAGACTTTTGAGCTCATCGTGAGCATAACTTTGCGAGCGAAGAAGTAATGAAACTCCATTTGGTCGGTAACGTAGGGATTAATGTGCTGTTCATGAGCGAGCTGAATGTTTAGACCAATGCTACGACCGCCAGCCTCATAACAACCTTGATTGGCGCATTCCATGATGGATGGGCCGCCGCCAGTAACAACTGGGTGTCCGTTGTGTGCTAGATTGTATCCGAGCTTATGGGCGAGTTTGCACCATTTGCTCTCTTTTGGGAGACGCGCCGATCCAAAGATAGCTACGCCCTGGGCGAAGGTGCGTATTTTTGCGAGGCCTTGCTCTAGGTCTTTTGCATAGCGTAGAGAACGTTCGACGTCTTCGGGGTTTAATTCTTCATTTGCGATTGCTTCTAGCCATTTTGTAATAGCTTCATCCATTAACGTATCTCCTGTATTGGCATATTGTGTAATTTAACATTTTTATTAATAATACCCGCTTTGCTGCCGATTTTTTGTACCACAGAGGTGGAGTTTGCGGACGCAAAGACCAACGATTCCTTGAAGCTGCGACCGTCGGAATATGCGGCAAGGAAGCCGGAACCGAAAGCGTCGCCGGCGCCAGTCGAATCTTTGATAGTTACATCTTCGTAGAGGCCGATGCGATAAGTTTCTTGGCCGTCCGAGGCGATTGCGCCTTGGTTGCCATCTGTAACGATGGCGGCAGGGACGTAGTTTTTGATGCGTGCGACAATTTCGGAAAGTATAGCACCTTGAACAATTTTCTTCGCTTCATTTTTGTTAACGATTAATACATCGACATCTGACAATAGCCCGAGGAGCTTGCGCTGGTGGTCTAGTTCTAGATTGCCAGGGTTGAACATGATTTTGGCGCCAATCGAGTGCGCCTTAGTAAATAGCTGGTCGAGCATATTCATGTTGCCACGAAATGTGGTGACGTACATCCAATCTGGGTGGATGGAGTCTAAGTCATCTGGATTGATGGCGTCGAATTTTGCCGATGCGCCACGGCAGGTCAGGATTGTGCGTTCGCCATTTGGGGCTAGCAGAATGACGGAATAACCTGTGTGGATGTTGGGTATATAAGTGAC
Organism: Candidatus Saccharimonadota bacterium; assembly: GCA_024682595.1. Lineage (GTDB taxonomy): Bacteria > Patescibacteriota > Saccharimonadia > Saccharimonadales > Saccharimonadaceae > UBA2834. The sequence goes on from JAIKZA010000034.1 coordinate 17,094, forward strand.
GTAGCTATTGTCGATACCTTCATCGTCGAAAGCGGAGATGATGGCTGCTCCGGCTGGATCGTTTGAAATGCAGCCCATGAAAATTGATTCGTGTCCGTAACGGGCAAAAGTTGTGGCGGCGTTTGTGGCGCCACCGCCGGTGCTAAATTTAATTTTATCGATATCTACTTTTGTGCCGAGTTCGATTTGATTAAAAAAGCCGCGTTTGTTTGTGCCGAAGTCGTCATGGTCGATAAGATATACGTCTTGTAGGGCTGCTCCTACACTAACGATACGTGCCATTAAATTGGATCCTCCTTTTCAGTCTCCTTATTGAGTTCTTCGAATACTTTTGCTGGGTCTTCGGCTTTACTAAGAGCGCTACCAACATTTATGACAGATATGCCGATATGAGTAAGTTTGCGAGTGTTCTCTAAATTAGCTCCACCATCCCAGCCGATTTCAATGCCGGGATGAATATCCTGAATAAGAGCCGCTTTTTCTCCTAGTAGTAGATCTGCTTTGCCGCCGTATTTGCCGAGTTCGCCGGAAAAGATTAATGCATGGTCGGCTGCACTTAGGATAGCTTTAATGCTGCCCGGATAAACACTGCGTACGATAGCGACACCTACTCTGATGCCGTTGTTCTTGAGGGTGTCGAAGAGCGGTAAGAGATCGTCGCGCGCTTCGGCGTGAAAAATGACCAGGTTAGGGTGAAGTTTCAAGATGTTTTCGATATGCTTGGATGGCTCGATAGTCATCATATGCATATCGACCGTCCAGCCTTTCGGCCACCATACTGCTGTTTCGGCAATCGTTTTGCTGTGAGTCAGAGTGCCGTCGGATATGTCGATATGTACGCGTTTGGCGAAGGGATAGTACCGTTCGACTAATTGTTTATAGTTGGCGGGAGTTTCCGCGAGAATGCTGGGGGCGATAGTGGTTATTGCCATATTAATCCTCGTCTAGTTTTTGATTTCGGCGTTGATATTTTGGGTTAGCGATTGGGGTGCTATCCAAAAAGCTTTTGATAATTTCGGGATATTTATCGCTATCTTGGTCGGCTGATATGCATAGCACATTTGCGTCATTGTGGCCGCGTGTCTCGAGCGCGTCCATTGTAGAATGGCAGATGGCGGCGCGAATGCCCTTAAAACGGTTGGCTTGCATTGCGACTCCTTGGGCGGATCCGCAAATGAGTATGCCAAAGGTCGAAAGATCGTTTGACTCCAAGATAGCATTTGCTACCTGTTTTGCGTAGTCATTATAGTCATCCTCGGCGTCGTAATCGAAAGCACCAAAATCGGTATAAGGGATCGATTCGGTTTCTAGCCAATTAATAACTTGGCTCTTTAGTTCATAGCCGCGATGGTCGGCGCCGAGGAAAACTTGCATTTTATTATTGGCCCAGTTTGCCGAGGTCGACAGTTAATTCGACGAGACGATTGCTATAGCCCCACTCGTTGTCATACCAGGCGACGACCTTGATTAGGTTGCCACCTATAACGTCGGTTAGTTTGAGGTCGACGATAGAAGAATGCGAATTGCCACGGTAATCGATTGAAACGAGTTCTTCTTCGGTTGCATCAAGAATGCCTTGATAATATGGGTCGGCGGCAGCCTTCTTGAACATTTCGTTGATTTCTTCGACAGAAGTGTCGCGCTTAGTAACAGCGGTAATGTCTGAAAGGGAGACTACTGGGGTAGGGACGCGAACGGAGAGACCATTGAATTTGCCTTTGAGGGAAGGAATGGTAAGTGCGGCAGCCTTGCTAGCACCAGTAGTGGTTGGAACGATATTTTCGGCAGCAGAACGAGCTTCGCGGATATCCTTAGCTGGAGCATCTTGAAGTTTTTGACTAGCAGTATAGCTGTGAACGGTGGTCATCATGGCTTTTTCGATACCGATGTTATCTTCGAGAACTTTCATAACAGGAGCGATACAGTTGGTTGTGCAGGACGCATTGGAAATGATTTGATCATCAACTGTAACGTCATCTTCGTTGACGCCAAGGACAATAGTTTTTGCGCCTTCGCCTTTTGCAGGGGCAGAGATGACGACTTTTTTAGCGCCAGCATCAATATGAGCGCGAGCCTTAGCTGGGTCAGTAAAGAAGCCGGTCGACTCGATAACTACATCGATGTTCATTTCGCCCCATGGAAGATTGGCTGGTTCTTTCTCGGAGAGAACACGAATGCGCTTTCCGTCTACGATAAGGTCTTCGCCGTCAGCGCTAACATCTTTTGAGTAGATGCCGTAGTTGGAATCGTATTTAAGAAGATGCGCTAGGGTTGGAGCATCGGTGAGGTCGTTAATTGCAACGATTTCAGTATCGTTGCGGTCGAAAGCGATTTTGAACGCATTACGACCAATACGCCCAAAGCCGTTGATGGCTATTCTTACCATTTTATTCTCCTAATTTTATTAGATGGTACTTATGCTTATTATATCATATGAGCTGTGTTATGATAATTGAAAGGAAAGCCCTTTGTGGTAGCCAAAATGAAAGGAGTGAAATGGCTGATTTTAATCAAGTTTTAGAGCCTGGTGATTATAAAAAAGGTGAGATTAATGTAGTGATTGAGATTCCTACGGGGAGCAATCATAAGATTGAGTGGGATCGCAAGCGTGCTTGCTTTATGCTAGATCGTATTGAGCCAACGGCATTTGCAAAACCTTGCAACTATGGTTTTATTCCGCAAACTCTTGACGAGGACGGTGACGAGCTAGACGTACTTGTAATTACCGATCAGCCACTTACGACCGGTATTTATGTTAAGGCACGTATTCTTGGTGTGATGAAGTTTGTAGATGACGGCGAGGTTGATGATAAGATTATTGCTGTAGTTGACGATGATCGCAATAATGGTGATGCGATTAAGACGTTGGAAGATTTGCCAAAGCGTACGATTGAGCAGATTGAATTCCATTTTAACCACTATAAAGATTTGAAGAAGCCGGGTACGACTAAGGTTAAAGGGTTCTTTGGTCTTGATGAGGCAATTAAGGTAATTGAGGACGCCACTAAGAGATTCTAATTATTAGGAATTGATTTGAAGAATATTCCACATCTTTATTTGTGGAATATTTTTTTGGTTGTTATGTTATGATAAAAGAAAAGATAAGGAGGTTTTTACCTATGGGTTTTCTAAAAGCTTTTGGTGGGGCCTTGAGCGGCTCTTTTGCTAATCAATGGCTTGAATATATGGCACCGCCGGCAAATATGACCGATCATACTTTGATTGCGCGTGCTGTCCCAGTAACTAAGGCTGGTAGTGAGAATAATGACGGTGAAGAGAATGCTAATGTTATTACTAATGGTAGCAAGTTCTTGGTTCCAGAAGGTACTTGTTTGATTACCGTTGAGAATGGCGGTATTACTGGCGTTATTTCTGATCCAGGTGGATATACTTACACAACGGAAAACCTCCCAGAGGCTAAAAGTTTGTTTTCTGGCGACGGTTTCTTTGCGTCAACTTTTGGTCAAAGCTGGAATCAGTTTAAGTTTGGTGGTCAACCAGGCAATCAACAGTTTGCTTTCTATGTAAATTTGAAAGATATTCTCGGTTTGCGCTATGGTACTCAAAATCCGATTCGCTATAAGGATGCAAACTACGCTAATACAATGCTTGCGGTCACGAGCAACGGTACTTATACATTGAAGGTTATTGATCCAATTTTGATGGTAAAGAACTTGATTCCAGTAGACGTAATCTCTGGTCAAGGTCGCGCCGTGTTTGATCTCGGTGAAGGGGATGGTGGCGTAGAGGATGGCCTCTTTGCAGGTTTCATTGGATCCTTGGCAGCGGCTCTTTCGGCATTTACGAAGGGTGGCAAATCTATTGATGATATTCAAGGCGGCACAGTTGAGTTCGCAAAGAGCATGAACGAAGCTGTTGAGGCTAATTATCAGTGGGGCACTAAGTATGGTCTTCAGATCGTAAATGTACAACCGATGGGTCTCGACTGGGACGAACAATCCGTCGAGCTTATCAACAAGTTCAATACTGGCAACCTTATGCAAGGTGGCGTTGGTGCTGCTTATGCGCAAACTCAGATTGCCGAAGGTTTCAATGCTGCTGGCAATAATGGCGGCGCCGGTAATATGATGGGCATGGGCATGGGTGTCGGCATGATGGGTGGCATGGCTGGTATGACTCAGCCGATGGGTGTTAATCCTGTAACGGCTCAACAAAATGCGGCTGTGGCCGCTGCGGGCGCGACTGCTGCGCAACCAGCTCCAGAAACACCAGCTCAACAAGCTCCGGAAACGCCAGCTGCTGAAGAAGATAATGCTTCGAAAGCGGAATAACCAGTAAAAAATGGTGGTAAAGTCCAAAAATGGGGTGCATCGCTGTCCACATTGTGGCTCCAGCGATGTGTCTCTGGACACAAAAGAGGGGAAATTAAAATGTAATTATTGTAAGACGCTTTTTGAAGCCAAGAGCGATAATGCTTTTGGTGGAGTGAAGGGAATGAAGGGGGAGACTCGAGGTGAGGGGACTGAGGATATTGTGCCTGGCGAAGATATTGTGAAGACTTTTCGTTGCCCGTCGTGTGGCGCAGAGGTAGTGATTAATACGGAAGAGTCTACGAGTGCGTCTTGTCATTGGTGTAAGCATATATTTTCGATAAATGAAAAAATATCGAATGGTGCTGTGCCTGATTTAGTTTTACCGTTCAAGATTACGAAAAAAGAAGCTGAAGCGGCTATTATAAAGTGCATCGACGGCGTGCGCACCGATGTTGATGAGACTTTTTTGACGAATATGAACATAGAAGAGGTGCGTGGCGTTTATTTTCCGTATTTGCTGGTAGACGTCAATGGTCATTTATCGATGAGAGGGCAGGCGGAGACTAGAAGTTCGGAAAGTAATTCGAAGCTTTCGAAGGTGGAATTGTATGACATTACGCGCGAGTTTGATATTTTAGTTGACGATTTAACAGTGGAATCATCAGCTAAAAGATTGAATCAAGATACTTATGTTAATTCTAATAATATAATTAATGCGATTTTGCCGTTTGATACCGAAAATGCGGTTGCTTGGGATGCAAATTATCTCCGTGGTTTTGCAAGTGAAAAACGTAGCGTAAATGTGGATTCCCTAAAGGAGATAGTTGCGTTACAGACGGGTGATATTGCGCGCAATCGAGCAAAATACGAGACGGCCAATGAATATGATAGAGGTATTCGGTGGGATAAAGAGCATCTTGGCATCAAGGGAACGAAATGGCGGGCGGCATATCTGCCAGTTTGGCTGTTTAGCTATAAGCGACCAGAAGAGTCGGGCGATAGCAGGATTTATTATGTTGCCGTAAATGGACGAACTGGTGAGGTGGCCGCTTGCTTGCCGGATAGAAAGTTTAAGAGCATAGGGAGAAGCGAAGCGAAGCTTAAAAAGAAAAATAAGAATGCGACCATAATTACAGTAATAGTTTCGACGATAATATTGTTGATTGTATTCTCGTTAGCGAATCTTACTTTCCTAACCGCACTTACGCTTATATGGTTTATGTATATTATGCCATTTTGGGCAATTATCTATTCCCAGAAAAAGAATAAAGAGATTGAGGCGCCAAATCTGAACAGAATAACGGCAGTATTAGTAAATGACAACAGTAGACATCATCATGAGACTGATACAAAGGCTGAGATAGTCAACCTCAAGAAGCAGGATGATTATATTAGATCATATGTGTCATATATGTCGACCATTAGTGGAAAGAATGACGAACGTGTAATTGGGTCATTGTCGACAGGCCGAATGGAGATGCTAGACAGTGAACGCGGTCGTTTTCAAATGGGGCGCGATTATACAAACTATGGTATGTCCAGGTCGGCGATGGAGTATCGTAAACGAAAAACAACTTCTTCGAGTTTCGATTGGCTTATCATAATCGCTTTTATTATATTGTGTTTGATTGTGGCAATGGCTGACGGCGGTGGTGGCGGTGGACATTCGTCTAGCTCAAGTTGGGACTCGGGATCGAGTTGGGACTCGGGATCAAGTTGGGATTCGGGTTCAAGTTGGGACTCGGGGTCAAGCTCTGGCGGTTTTGATTATAGTTATGATTATTAGGAAGGAGTCGTTTCGATGGCAATAGATAATAAAAAGAATGGCATGAATCGCTGCCCTAAATGCGGCTCAACCGAGACTACGCTGAATGTTAAAACTGGAAATTTAAAATGCGAATTTTGTCGTGCGGAATTTAAGGGTAATAAGGTAAATGCGCCAGGTGGAATTAGTGAACTTAAAGGGGATATAGTTGGTTCTGGAGCGGGGGATATTATACCAGATGAAAGTGTGATTTTGACTCTGAAGTGTCCAGCTTGTGGTGCTGAGGTTGTAATAAATACGGATGAGGTAACCAGCGCGCGCTGTCACTGGTGTAGGCATAACTTATCAGTAAACGAAAAAATGCCAAATGGTGCGGTGCCAGATTTAGTTTTGCCATTTAAGACGGAAAAGAAGTTTGCCGAAGGCAAAATTGACGAGTTTGTTAATAAGAGAAAGTTTTTTGCTCACCCGACATTCACGAAGGAATTTAACTCTAATAACGTTTTGGGTGTTTATTTGCCTTATATGATTGTTGATGTAAATGCGCATGCGACATTGTCTGGCGAGGCGGAGCATTTAGTACGTTCGTATTCGGTTGGTAGCGGTAATGATAGACGAACCTATTATGATGCAGATGCGTATGATGTGTCGCGTGATTTTGATTTGTTAATTGACGATCTAACGATAGAATCTTCTGAAGATAAATTGAAGCAAGATTTAAAGACAAATACGAATAATGTGATTAATTCAATCTTGCCATTCGATACGGAAAATTGCGTAGAGTGGAATCCGAGTTATTTGCGTGGTTATGCTAGTGAGAAACGCGATACAAACGTGAGCGTGCTAAAACCTGCAGTGGAAATGCAATCAAAAGATATCGCGCGCTACCAAGCGAAGCAAACAATGAAGTTCTATGATCGTGGCGTTAAATGGACTAGTGAATCGCTATCGGTGAAGGGGACGAGCTGGAAGGCGGCCTACTTGCCAGTGTGGCTTTATAGTTATTATCAGACGGATAAAAAGTTGATGCATTATGTAGCCGTGAATGCACGTACGGGTGAGACGATGGGCTCGGTGCCGATAAATAAAACACGCTTAATGATTGTTTCGGCGATTGTTGAGGTAATTGGAGTAGTGTTTGGTTTATGGTGGTTTAAATTTTGGATTGGCGTGGATGTAGATGATGACAACCCGGCGATTTGGGGCTTCTTGGGCTTTACTCCTGGTTTTATTTTCTATTGGATGCAGACGAGTCGTTATCGTAATATGGGGGCACGTCATTTGCACGAAAAAGAAACTCGTTCTCAGGCGGAGAATATAAAATCAACAGATACCTTGAAAGAGCACCGCAAGCGTTTGCGTAATTCGCGCATTCAGGGCGAGAATGGCAACTCGGTTCAGGGCGTACTAGCGAAAAATGGCGAAAAAATGATGGGCGAGAAGATGGCGAACTTTATAGGTATTGGTCGCATGGCTGGCTCGACGCCGGATCAAACTCCAATTGGCCAGAAGACCATTGCTGACGCAAAAGAAAAAGGGGAAAAAGTTAATACCGTTACTACGATTATTGTGATTATAATAATTCTATTTATATTATTTGCAATTATGGGGTAATACTCTCTGAATGGTGGCTGAAGAGAAGAAGAAAATTGAAACGCGCGCAAAAGTTCTGCGTTGTCCAAACTGTGGCGCATCGGATGCCGAATATGATATTTCGGCTGGGGGGTTACGTTGCGCAAAATGTAGAACTATTTTTGTAAGCCCCAAGATTAATGCGCTTGGAGGCGTAGATGAGTTGGTGGGCGAAATAAAGAGTGAGGGTGCGGACGATATTGAAGAAAATGACTTCGTAGTGACTTTTAGATGCCCATCGTGTGGCGCTAACGTGATGTTAAAAAAAGATGCGAAAAATGCGGAATGCCACTGGTGCAGGCATAGTTTGAAAATGTCGCAACGAATCCCGAATGGGGCGATGCCGGATATGATATTGCCTTTTAAGCTGACGCGAAAAGAGGCATTGTCCAGAATGAAAAGTTTTACTCGCGAACGTAGCCTTTTTGCGTTTAATAATTTTGCGAAATCATTAACCGAAAAATCCATAGTTGGGGTTTATTTGCCGTATGCAGTAATTGATGTGCGGGCGCATGTCGAGATGGCGGGGCGGGCAGAAAAGACGGTGGGGATGCGTTTAATAATGGAGGGGAGTAGATATAAAGATGAACCAAATATAGTGCAAGTTTATGACGTTTCGTCTTTTGGTCTTAAAAGAGATTTTGACTTAGAGTTAGATGATTTGACAATTGAGGCATCGAGCGAAAAATTAGAGTACGGTTCGCTAATTAATACTACTCATATTATTAATGCTATTATGCCATTCGATACTGAGGAGGCAGTAGAATGGGACGCGCGATATTTGGAAGGTTTCTCAAGCGAGAAGCGTGACTTAAATATAAAGCAACTTAATTATAGATTAAAGTCGCAGATTATGGATATTGCCAAATACAAGATGATGAGTACCACGATTGGATACGATAGGGGCGCATGTTGGGATAAAATAAATATTGAAGAGCGGGGAATAAAATGGAAAACGGCATATTTCCCAGTGTGGCTATATAGTTACGCAGAAGGCGGAATTAGAAAAAAGAACGCTATTCATTATATTGCAGTAAACGCAAGAACTGGCGAGACGATGGGGAGCGTGCCGTTAAAAGCGTGGGTAAGGACGATAATCTCGGGTGTTCCTTTACTGATAACATTGTGCTTCATAGTCGATACGTTTAAGATAGGCTTTGATGGCGGTTTTTCAAAACTGGCTTTTATAAAAATTATTTTTCCGGTGCGAATTTTGGCGATAATTATCTTGATTGCTATCACTGTATTGACGATGAAACTTGTTAGAAGGAAGACACGGGAATACCGTAATACTCATGCGCGTCATATGTATGAGGTCGACACCTGTATGGTACTCAAGAACTTGGAGCGAGAAGATGCTTTTGAATATACGAGCACGCGAAGAGATAGAACGATGATAAGCGGATATAATGAGGAAAGAAGGCTGGGGGCACATGATTCAATGATGCATGACGATGCGCTTGAAGAGGCGACTGGAATAAAAACTAGTAGTGCGATTATGGCGGCAGGCTATTTGGTTTTGGGTGTATTGTTATTTGGCATACTTGCGATGTTGGGTTTGCTAGTCGCTTCAGTGGTAGATTTTGCGCACTAATGATAGATATGGTGGTGTTATACTGTTAAATATGAAGCTATACAATACCCTAAATCGAAAAATTGAGGATTTTAAACCTATAGACGGGAAAAGGGTAAAAATTTATACGTGTGGACCTACCGTATATAGTTTTGCGCATATTGGCAACTTCACTTCATACATTTATTGGGACTTATTAATACGAACGTTGATGCTTGATGGGTATAATGTTGAGCGAGTATTGAATATTACTGACGTGGGACATTTGGCTTCGGATGCCGATGATGGCGAGGATAAGATGGAAAAAGGCGCAAAAAGGGAGGGGAAAACTGTTTGGGAAATCGCCGAGATGTATATGGGTGATTACTTGGATAATTTTCGCACTTTGAACTTAATAGAGCCGTCAAATATTTGCAGGGCAACGGATTTTATCGAAGAGGATATTAAACTTGTCGACGCTTTGGAGAAAAAAGGCTTTCTATACGATACGTCGGACGGACTCTATTTTGATACTTCGAAATTCCCAACCTATGCAGATTTTGCGCGGCTTGATTTAGATCACTTGAAAGCGGGAGCGCGAGTTGATTTTAATTCAGAAAAGCGTAATGTGTCTGATTTTGCGGTATGGAAATGGATTCGCGACGGCGAAGATCATGCGATGCAATGGGAATATCGTGGTAGAATGGGGTACCCTGGATGGCATCTGGAATGCGCAACCATAATACATGAGAAACTGGGGGAGCCGATAGATATTCACTGTGGCGGCGTGGATCATATTCCGGTGCATCATACAAATGAGATAGCAGAGATAGAAGCAGCCTATGGCCATAAAATGGCGAATTATTGGCTGCACAATAACTTTATTACGATTGAGGGCGAAAAAATATCAAAGTCGATTGGGAATGTCTATTATTTTAGCGATCTAAATAAAAAAGGCTATACGCACATGGATTATAAAATGTGGGTGCTTCAGGGGCATTTTCAGAGCGAACGAAATTTTGCATTTAGTGATTTGAGCGCGGCAAAACAACGATTACTGAATTACCGTAATTTTGCTGCTTTGCGGTGGCAGAAAGACGCAACAGACTTGAGCTCTGTAAAGAAGGCTATTATGGAGCAGCTGAATAATAATCTAAATTCGGCGGGGGCTTTTGCGGAGTTGGATAAAGCAATTAATGCTAATGTACCAGACAAAGATTTTGTAGATTTCTTGGACGAAGCTTTTGGTTTAAGGATTGCAGAGACGACGCCAGATATTTCGGACGAAATAAAACAAAAAATAAAAGAGCGTTTCGAGGCGAAAAAAGTACGTGATTTTGCGAAAGCCGATCAACTACGAAATGAGATTAGTAGGGAAGGAGTCGTCTTGCTTGATGGCGCCAATGGAACAATTTGGCAATTTGCTAAATAAAGAGAAAGGAATATATGGCAAAGAAAGAGGACGAAGTGAAAATGGTTTTGACGAAGAAGGGCTACAAAACGACCTGTACCGTATTGGGAATTTTGTCAAAAATAGTAGAAGTAGTGGCAATTATAGGCGCGATTACTTGCGGTGTATGTGGAGTTATTTTGGGGCTTGGCTATCAGTCAATTAACCTTAATGACGCGGTGGAGATAATTACATCAGATGCAGATTTGCGTGCGCAGTTGCCGATTTCAATAGACGATGGTAAGCAGTGGATAGATGGTTTTTTGGCGAAGAGTCAAGGCGAACAATTGGCGGTTATTTTAGGTGGGATTGCACTTGTGGCGATAATGTTGGCAATTATTTCAATGCTTGCGCACCATGTGAGTAAATTCTTCAAGAATCTTGCTCATAGTCGTTCACCTTTCTCTATGGATAATATAGATCGTTTGCAGAAGATTGGCATATGGATTTTTGTAGTAGTTGGCTATTCGATTTTGGTGGAGATTATTACTCCATTAATTCTTGGCGTAAGTAATGTGACGATTTCTGTATCACTTGATTTAATCGGTGTTGGTTTTGGTGCATTAGTGTTGGCGGTCGTTTTTAAACGTGGCTATGATTTGGAGAATAAGAAAAAAGATTAAAAATACCCCTCCATGTGGAAGTGGTAAAAAATATAAACAATGCCACGGTAAATAGCTTATAAAATAAGGGTTTGCGAGGATTTGAAAATTTCAAAGAATCATAAAAAAGCCAAAATGTTTGCAATTTGTTTGCAAAAAATGAAAATGTTTGCAAAAAGGCTATAAACCCTTATAAATAAAGGTAATTATTCTTGCAAACAAATTTTGATTATTGAATGAACTAAATTGTAGTATAAGAGGTGTGTATGAATAATAAGATTGTTCTTACAAACATTTCCAAATTAGAAGGAAAAAGGAAGACAGGATTAGACAAATATGATTATACAAAATATGAAGTTACTAAAAGAAAAGATTTTAGTCAGTGTTATGTATGCTTTTATGAGTTAGCACCTTTAAAAAGTGCCTATCCAAAACACTATCATAAATATAATACCGAATGTTTTTACATTATTAGTGGTTCTGGTGAAGTTGAGACTAATGATGAAAAATTAAAGGTTACTAGTGGTGATATAATTGTTTTTCCATGTGGAGAAAGGGGAACTCATAAGATAACAAATACTTCGAAGAATGAAAAACTAACATATATAGATTTTGACACAACTAACTCTCCAGATATTATTAAATATGTTGACTCTGGAAAAATTGGCATAATAGAACATAATATATCTAGTTCATTTTATAAAGAAAATAGTCAAGTAGATTATTACGATGGAGAAAAATAATTTTGCAAACAATGTTTGCAGAATATAAATAACAATGGTTACAATAGTACTATAAATACTATATGTACTAAATGTTACCGAACCACTTTTTTATTGAAATAACAATAATAACGATAGTAATAATAATACTATATATACCAAAAGTGCATGAGCTTACGGAGGGGATTTTTTAATCTTTGGCAATGAGTTTAACTTTGGTTTTTTCGACTTTCGGGGTAGGCTTGTTTTTTTTGATAAGGTCGCTGCCGTTGATTTTGCCGTCATCCATAATGTCGCTGCTATATTCTTCAATAAGGACGCGAATACATCCTGCGATAGGAATTGATACAATGGCGCCAATGAGACCGAAAGTGTAGACGCCGACCGTGACGGCGGATAAGATAGCAAGTGCTGGCAGATTCATGCCTTTGCCTTGAACTTTTGGCGAGATGACGTTGGATTCTATCTGCAAGTAGACGACGGTATAGATGATAAATGCTACGCCAGCTCCAACTTGACTAAAACCGAGAAGTAGCGCAACGATGGCGCCGCCAATAAATGATCCAAACATTGGAATCAAACTGAAGACACCCGTAATAAGCCCAAACGGTAGAGCAAGACCTGGATTTAGATTAAAGACGATACTAATAATAAAGACGGCTGCCATGGTTGCACAAGCGTTGATTAGGCCGACAGTGATGGCGCTGGAAACATAGGTGGAAATAGTCTGCGAAAGTCGATATATGACATGCTCGGCTTTTTGGGCGGTGCTATTGCCCTTGAAGTTGCTCCAGAATTTACGCGTGATTGAGGGGCCTTCAGTAAGCATGAAGAAGGCGAGTACGAGGGCGAGAATGATAGTTGCAAGACCGTTACCGACTGCAGTAATTGAGTTGGTTAGAGTTGAACCGACATTGTCTAGTTTGACGAAGCTTTGTGAAAAATCGCCCAATGTTTTGATAGCCTGCTCGCGGAAGTTGTCGATGTGGAGAGTTTCGCCAATATCGTCGATAAAAGTGAGATTGTTGGTGGCGCCGTCGACGATGTTGGGGAGGATTTTGGCAAATTTAGCGGTTTCGCTAATGATAGTTGGTACAACAATGGCGACAAATGTGCAGATAAAGCCAACTACGAGAATATAAGATAGGGCAATTGGCAAGGTGCGGGATTTGCTTGGAAAGAAGCTTGCGATACGGTTTACTAGCGGTTTGATGGCGAGTGCGAAGAATAGCGCACAACCGATGATAAGTAATCCGGCGCTAGCTTTGAATAAGAGGTAGCCAACAGCGGCAAAACCGATAATTACTAGCCAGAAGCGGATAAAGGTTTTGGTGTCAATCTGGACTTTGGTAGTGTTACTCATAAGGCAATTATAACATCCTGGTAGAACGTAAGCATTATTGACAAATATTGTTATGTGTGCTATAATTAAACTATGGATTGGTAAAAATCCATTTGTCGAAGCCGTTCATTACCACAAGAAAAGGAGATATGTGATGAATGCAGTATTTGTGATAAAAAAGGCATTTTCTTCTGGCTGCGCAAGCATTACTCTTTTCGAAGATGGCAGCATCCTTTACGAAGACTCCTTCGAGAGAAGGGTTAAGGGTGGATGCAGCGAAAAGGCATTCGCGCTCTTCTGTATTGATACTATTGATTGCGAAGTTTGCGATAAGATTTATAGCATCCTGAGCGGTGGCAAAAAGGTGCCGGCGTCCGCGTGACGCCGGTTTTTATTGTAACGTAAAACCACCAGCTAGGCTGGTGGTTCCGTTTTTTTGCGCCGAAATATCGGCGCCTTGTGTTTTACAAAAATAAAAAGATATTTATCGGGAAAATTTTACGGGAGCTCTGCGAATGGAAAGGCGTAAATATTGTGGAGGCTGAAACTCGCCCCGATCATATCCATATGCTCGTAGAGATCCCGCCAAATTTTCCGTCTCGAGTTTCATGGGGTATTTGAAGGGTAAAAGTAGCACGATGCTCTATGAGCAATTCGGCGAGTTGAAGTATAAGTATAGAAACAGAGAATTCTGGTGTCGAGGATACTATGCAGATACTGTTGGCAAGAATACGGCGAGGATAGCGGAGTATATTCAAAACCAACTCAAAGAAGACAAGCTTGGTCAACAATTGACACTGGATAACAGCGGGATATTTTCTAAGAAATAGCAGCTGACAGGCTGCTCACGCGTTCCACGCGTCAGCGAGGAACGAAAGGGCTACGCCCGCACAAGAAAAACCACCGGCTAGGCCGGTGGATGTTTATTTATGGTTTTTAGTATGCCCACCTTTTCATACTAAAATATATCAGACCAACTTTGCGATGCATTTACACCTGTTCTTTTAGATAAAAAGCAGTAAATATAGTATTTCTCGCTACTTTCGCTACATTTTCCGCTATTGCTTATTTAAGCATAACTGCTAAAATTAAATTAGACCATGCATAGGAGGTGCCTGGCTATATATGATTTAATTCTCAACTACCATGAGAAAAATGGAGGGTATAGTGTTTTTGGGAAAGTTTCTCCCTAAGTTCGGAGTAAAGACACGAAGAAATCGCGATCAGAAAGCAAAGAATAGAGTTAGTATTTTTGTGGCACTCATTTTGGGTGCCATTTCCATTTTTGCAGTCTTTAGTGTTTTTGCTGAAATTATCGAGGGAAACGAAGCTCACGTAGAAGTCGATTCGGATTTAACATACTACCTGAAAGTTAAGGAAGACGGCGTAGATGCTGCCGGCGTCGAATCCAGCGATACACAAGTCGCTAATGTGCGCGGTGGCCGTGTTGCTGTTACGGATAGGATCCCGGATGGCCTCATCTTCCAGGGATTCGTCACTACATCTAATGGCTTAATTGGCGCAGTATCCCGTGCCGACGGCGTGACTGTATGTTCCGGCAAGGTCGTCGACGACACCAAAGAAAAGACTCTGGATGCCGGCACCTGGAATGATGCCCATACGGAATACTTCTACCATGGCCTCCACTACAACGACTTAACCCGTACCGTCTCCTTTACGGCAGAGAGAATCAAAGCCGGCTGCGAACTGACGGTTGGCATCATCACCAAGACTCCGGCCACTGTCGACGATCCGGATACCGCCCAGGTCGAAACACGCCGCGACTTCTACAACTCTGCCTTCGCTGCCGAAAAAGACCTTACAGCAGTCTCTAATACTGTCCACGCCTGGATTGGGAGCTTAGACACTCAGGTATATAAGGTCAGATATA
>JAIKZA010000077.1 GCA_024682595.1 Candidatus Saccharimonadota bacterium
AAAAGTTCTAACAATTTCGTAGAACTTGAACGGCTATATTGATCGTCCACTTCCACCTCCAAACACAAGAGCCGCCAACCTGATACGTTGACGGCTCTTTTTATTAACTCAGCTTACCCTTTTTAAGGCGAAGTATTTCATCGGCATGCTCTGCTACTTGCCTGCTGTGCGTAACAATAATCACAATCTTTTTGTCATCATGTGCTAAATCTTTAAATAGTCCAATTATTTTTTCTTCAGTATCTTCATCCAAGTTTCCCGTCGGCTCGTCTGCTACAATAATTGGCGAATTCGAAGCAATCGCCCGCGCTATCGCAACTCGTTGCTGCTGCCCGCCAGACAACTTTCCGATTAGGCGATCACCTTCTTCTTCCGAAAGACCTACTTGCTTTAAGTATTTATTTGCGTTCACATTCCTACCATCAAAATCGATTGCCACCTCCACGTTTTCTTTCGCAGTCATATATTTAATCAAGTTATATGACTGAAATACGATGTTTACATATTTTAATCTAAATTCGCTTCCGCCAATTTTACGCAAACTTTTATTGTTGTACTTAATGTCGCCCTCTTGCAATTTATCCAACGCCGAAAGCAGTGACAATAAAGTTGTTTTGCCAGAACCGCTCTCCCCTACAATAGCGTACATTTTTCCAGCCTTAAATTCCGCATTCACATCCTTCAATACCACTTGCTCGCCAGCCGCATTTTTATAACTATACGAAACGTCTTCAACTTTTAATGTATTCATTTCCTACTCCTTTCCCGCTAATATTTCTTTTGGCTGATAACGCAAGATATTCACCGAAGGCATAATTAATGCAAACACGATAACCGCATACCCCGTTACAAACAACAATAGAAAGTCCATCGGCGTAGCATTAATATCTAGCTTAATGTCCGTCTTCTGGTTTGCCATTATTCTCTGCTTCATATTGCCACTAGAAGACTTCTCTGAATTGTCACTTGGCATTTCTGAAGCATTCATATTTCCACCCATCTGCGCTCCAGGGCGACCAAAATTACGCTCAGACTGTTGCGAACTTGCCGCAATTTGTGACTCTAAAATGCTTTGCCCCATACTCTTCGCCAAGAAAGTTCCAGAAATCGATGCCAACACAAAACCAATCGTTCCAACTATTACTAACTCCGTTGCAATTTGCCCCACAATATTTCTTTTATGTGCGCCCAAAGACAACAAAACCCCCATCTCATATCGACGATCTTTTACATTGATTGTCACTATCAAAGTTACTATAATAATCGCCGCCACAATCACTATTATTAAAATAGTTGTCGCAAAACTACCAACACTTTCAATTGAACTCGACATCGCGTCATATTCGCTCGTGTCCACTGCAATCTTTAAGTTATTCTCGGATAATTCCGGAAAATCCGCATTAACTCTCTCGACAAATTCTTCGGCTTTTTCAGAATTAATCATGTAATAATTCACATTGTTGACATTAAATTTCCCGTCATTATAGCCAACGTTACTCAAAAACTTTGCCGCCGTGTCGATATTCATATAAATGGCATTTGCGCTCGCGCGCTCCTCGGAACTGTCGTAAATGCCCACTACCTCTAATTCAATTTCTTTTTCCGTGTAAACATTTTTAATTTTAAATTTTTCACCGACTTCTAGCTCATTTAACTCCGCAAACTCATACGAAACCATCACCTTGTCATTAGAATCTTCGTCAAAATACGTTCCGTCCTTTATCGTCATTGACTCATTTTGTACGCCAGAAATATACGCATACGCATTTATGCCATAAATTGTTATGTCGCTATCTAAAGTAGTATCTTCCGACGACTCCATATCTCTTCGCCCAAAACCACCAGGACCACCACCCATATCTCCACCCGACTCAGACTCAACGACTTCTAATTCTGCCGAATTTGCTGAACTCGATATTTCATAAGAATAATCTTTTACATACTCAGAATATTCCGCAATTTTGTTCGCTGTTTCTACATCAACGGTCGGACGCACCATGTTTTTAAACATTTCTTTGCGATCGCCACCATTTTCCATCTCTTCTTTCTGCGCTTCACGAATCGCATCCATATCGGCCTGAACCGTCACCGTTCCACCAAGCGTAGACTTTGCATAGCTCATCTGCGCCGCTACGGCTGTCTTTATCGTAATTGCCGCCAACACTAAATTTGCCATCATAAAGAAAATTAGTGTTAATATTATTGTTCGCCCCAGCTTCCGTCTAATCGACAAAAAGCTCCTTTTTAGCATGCTCCTAAACATCCTAAATCCTTTCTATTATTTTGTTTAAATTATCTCTTTTATACTTAAAAACAAGCTTAAAAATCCAAAATAAAACTCGTGCTTTTCTTGTCGGACTCCGCTAAAATCTTCCATCCATTTTGATCAGCCACAGATTTTGCAATCGCAAGCCCCAGTCCCGATCCTCCTGCTGTTTTGTCGGTTTGATAAAAACGATCAAATATTTTTGGCAATTTCTCTGACGGGATCGTCTTTCCATCATTGGAAATTTTTAGACGTTTATCATTCAAAGAAATGCATATTTTCGTCTTCGAATATTTGATCGCATTGTCTAGCAGAATATCCAAAATTTGCTCAAAATCGGCACGTACAATTTTTACTATTACACTATCTGGCAAATCTAGTTCTATCTTCTTTTCGTCTAAACGCGCTTCGATCAATTGTTCGCGTTTTTTAACAATTTTCACCAAATCCACATCCTTCTTTTCCAGCACCGTCGTCCGACCGTCCGTTCGCGCTAACACTAATAAATCGCTCACCAGTTTAGCCGCCCTATCCAGTTCAGCATCAACGTTATTCGTCCAAGGTTGCTCCGTTGTCGCCAAAGCTTCAAAATTTGCTCGCGCCGCTGCAATCGGCGTTTTTAGTTCATGCGACGCATTCGCAATAAACTCACGTTGTTTGTCATAGGCATCTTTTACTGGCTTAATAGATTTTTCGGCATAATAATAACTCGCCATAAAAACTAGCAATTCTGTCATAATTGCCACTAGAATCAAAGTTAACCCTAATCTCTCCAGACGTTGCGCACGATCTCGTTTAATTTCATCCTCAAAAACCTCGCGCATTTCAGTCGATACTTCAAATTCCGGCCTATCTTGCATTCTGTGCGGACGATTCATACTCGTAATTGCGGTCGAACCAAAAATAGCACCAAACGACACTATTAAAATCGCTGTCGTTATTGCCATATTTGTCAGAATGAATTTATTTCGTAATTTCCTAAACATATTTATGCTTCTACAATTTTATAACCAAATCCGCGTACTGAATTTATTTCTGCCCTACTGCCAATTTTTCTTAGCACTTTTCGCAAGCGCGAAATATAAACTTCTATATAATTATCTTCGCCTAAAGCCTCCCCGCCCCAAACTTTATTCAATAAGAAATCTTTTTTCACGATTTTGCCTGGAGTTTTTAAAAGCTCATGGATAATTCCCGCTTCTTTCGCCGTCAATGTAATGCCGTTCAGGCTTTTCTCGTTTACGTCATAAACTAAATTCAAATACTTAACTTTTTCATCTTGAATTTCCGCCGGACGTCGCATTAGTGCCTTAATTCGCGCAACCAATTCTGCCGTTTTAAATGGCTTTGCAAGATAATCATCGGCGCCAGATTCTAATCCATGAACCTTATCCTCCACTTCCGACAATGCCGATAGCATAATTACCGGTGTGGCAATTTTTCGTTCACGCATCCTTCGCAAAATATCAATTCCAGAGAGCTTCGGCAGCATCACATCCAAAATAACTACGTCATATATTTTGTCCAAAGCCATATTTAAACCATCTTCACCATTAAACGCTAAATCGCATTCGATATCTTCTTTGTTAAGATTATGCTTTACGGCTTCCGCTAAAAACTGTTCATCTTCTACATATAAAACTCTCATTGTTTTTCTCCTATTTCCATATTACCAATTTTAGAAATCAAGGCTTAAAAAAAGTTTAAAAAACTAAAAATATTGCTCACTAGCTTGACACAATAACTACAACTACGTTATAAACTTTATCGATAATCATTGTTCTTTTCTATCTAAGGAGGTACTTATGCAAATAATCGAAAATCCAATTTTTGGCGCATACTTATATGACGCGTCATACGACCCCGAAACCAAAAAAGTAATGATACGCGTCCCCAAACCGTTTTTCTTTTCCGTCAGACCTTTTACAATCAAAGGAGAGTCCATTAGCAAACACGATGATAACGGCAATATTATATTTCACTACTTCCCCAAACGAAACGTTGTTATCATATGCTCAAACGGCAAGAAGAAAAAGCTCTATCGCGACAGAGAATATTCAATCATGGTTAACCCACAATCCTTAAGCGAGGCAACGATTACGGACCTTGATCATCTCAGGCAGATCCTCCCCCGATAAAACACACGCCGGCCTTTCATGGCCGGCTTTTTAAGCCATCCGATACATCGACGATTTCAATAATTTCGCAGGGAAACTTTGCAAAGATACTCAAAAAATTATATAATATAAAGACATGTTAGTCTCTGATTATAATTATAATTTACCCGAAGAAAACATTGCTATTCGCCCGCCAAAAGTGCGCGGCACTACTCGCCTGCTCGTCCTAAATCGTCAAACCGGCGATATTACCGATTCCAAATATGCCAATCTTGCCAACTTTCTTGAACCTGGCGATCTTATCGTCCTAAATGACACACGCGTGATGCGTTCGCGCGTTTTTACTGAACTACCAGACGGACGCCCGCGCGAACTCGTCGTGCTCGAAAAGCATGATGGTAAAATTAATCACGTTATGTATCGCGGCAAACTTCATGTCGGCGATCAGCTTTCCGTAAAAAACATCGCTGACGATAGCAAAACTGACGATATTGTCACGGTTAAAGAAATTTTAGGCAACGGCACTGCTACCGTTACCGCCAATCGCGACCTCACTAAAATTGTCGCCGATTACGGCAATGTTCCTCTTCCACCCTATCTTCACCGCGACGCCGACAAAGATGACGTCAAACGCTACCAAACCGTCTGGGCCAAAGAACTCGGTTCTGCCGCCGCCCCAACCGCCAGCCTCAATATGACTAAAGAACTTATTGAAAAGCTCCAAGACAAAGGTGTTCAAATCAAATACCTCACCCTCCATGTCGGTCTTGGCACTTTTCTTCCTATTCGTAGCGATAATGTCGAAGAACATCATATGCATTCCGAATGGTTCCATATTCCAGAAGACACCCTTAAGGCAATCAAAGAAACCAAAGCTTCTGGCCACCGTGTTATTGCTGTCGGCACTACCGTCACTCGCACGCTAGAATACTGGGCTAAAACCGGCAAAACCGAAGGCGAAGACGACATTTTCATCTACCCAGGCTTCAAATTTCAAGCCATCGACGCTCTTGTCACTAACTTTCATGCCCCAAAATCCACCGTTCTTATGCTCACCGCCGCCTTTGCCGGTTGGGATCACCTCAAACCTGCCTATGAACATGCCATTGAAAATAACTACAAATTATTAAGTTACGGAGATTCAATGTTCATATGCTAAAGTTCGATATCGTCAAACAAAAAGACTTAATGCGCGCCGGTGTTATTCACACCCCACACGGCGACATTAAAACCCCAGCTTTTATTGGCGCTGCCACTCGCGCGTCCGTTAAGGCAATTACACACGCTGAGATGCGTGAGCTAGGCTCGCAAGGCATCCTCGCCAATACCTACCATCTTATTCTTGCTCCTGGCCCGGACCTTATCGAAAAGGCTGGCGGACTTGCCGAATTTACTAGCTGGCATGGTCCAACTTTTACCGATTCTGGCGGCTTCCAAATGCTTTCCCTCACAGACGCTAAAATCGACCACGACGGCGTCACTTTCAAATCCCATATTAACGGCGATAAAATCCGCATGAATCCCGAAATTTCCATGCAGGCTCAGTGGAAAATTGGCGCCGATATCCACATGGCTTTCGATCAAGCGATTGATTCTACCGACAAAGACCTCGTCAGAAAAGCCATGATTCGCACCCACAACTGGCTCCCACGCAACATTGCCGAACATCAACGCCTCGCTAAAGCAGCTAAAAAGGCCAGCAAACCTGAACAATATTTGTATGCCGTTGTTCAAGGTGGACTATTCGAAGATCTCCGTCGCGAATCTGCCGAGCTAATGGCTCAGCAACCAGTTGACGGCTACGGCATCGGTTCCCTCTACACTACCGAAACTCCCGAAACTGCCGAAATCATCAAGCTCACCAACGAAATTATCCCTAACGACAAACCGCGCCATCTTCTTGGTATGGGCTCCGAACCGCGTGACCTATTTATTGGCGCCATGTATGGCTGTGATACTTTCGATTGCGTCGCCCCAACTCGCCAGGCTCGTAACGGTGCCCTCTATACCCCATATGGTCGCGTCAATATCCGCAATGCTAAATATCGCGAACAATTCTCTCCTATCGATCCAGAATGCGACTGCTATTGTTGTAAAAATTACACAGCCGCCTATCTTCACCATCTCTATAAAGTCGACGAAATTACCGGCAAAACTCTCGCTAGTATCCATAACGAACATTTCGTAGTCGCAATCTGCGATAAAATCCGCGAAAGTATTCTCAATGATACTTTCGAAGATTACATGGCAGATTTCATGACAAAGTATTATCAAAAATAAAAAAGCAGGAAAAGAGCCGACTCACGCCGGCTCTGTGGCTGATTGAAACTGTTATCTTTGTAATATGTGAGTGAACTCGTAGTAGCAATAATATGCATAACCGCCAACTTCCGCCAACGCAGCTAACAAAAAAGTTACGAATAATTTTACGTTGAACACCGCTTCACATTCCATTGTTTCGTAATTAATACGAACATCTGGATAATATTTGGCAAGCACCCAACCAAACACAACCAAAGCGACCGCAGAAGCTAAAACAATATACAAATAAACATCCACCGGCCTAGCCGGTGGTTTTTCTTGTGCGGGCGTAGCCCTTTCGTTCCTCGCTGACGCGTGGAACGCGTGAGCAGCCTGTCAGCTGCGCAACTTACGCTATTTCTTAGAAAATATCCCGCTGTTATCC
>JAIKZA010000027.1 GCA_024682595.1 Candidatus Saccharimonadota bacterium
TACTATTTGGAAAGTGAATCGTTAGACGCGCTCAATATGCGCATCTCTAATTATCTTGACTATTACAACAACAAGCGTATACATTTAGGACTAAAGTATATGACGCCTGCGCAAATGTTGCAAAGGTGCTGAGTTAATACGCGCACCTTGACTATTCAAGCTTTTTATGCTATGATAATAATGAGACACTAGTTTTGCACATTTATAGCCAGAGATAAAGGAGCGATATATGCCGAAAGAACCTAAAGAATTAGACCGCGAATTCTTCGCGAGAACAGTAGCCGAATTACCCGCATATAAAAGACTGCAGTCAATATTCGAAATGAATGGCTGCACGTTTGGGAAATGCATAAAGCGCAGTATTGAACCCGGCCTACCGATAAGCAGCGTTCCAGCCGAAATAGTCAAAGACTACCTCGCCTCAACACTATCAACATTCAATAAAAGCCAAGTTAATTACGTGGCGAGCCGCCCGACAACTTTCGACAAGGATTTTTACAAGAACCTTATCGCATCAAAATATAGCGTTCTGTCGGGGTCTAATAATGTTTTTGAATGGATGCCAGAAGAGATCCTCGATGAAGAGCTCGTAATGTGCGCTATATTCGAAACGAGCGAAGAAGGCTCCAGAGAGGCACACGATGACTATGTCGATTGGTTTTTCTCTGTACACAAGAGAAAGCCGGAACTGCTTACATATGATATGTACGTCACATGTGCTAGGCTGTACGAAGCTAGGCGCAATGGCGAGAGTAAATTCCTCGCAATCACGCCAGATAGTTATCGCACGCAGGAATACTATGCAGCAATCTGCACAACTAAAGCGCCTAACATAACAGCAGACGTCCCGGAAGCCGTCCTGACAGCCACTTTTCTTACTTTATTGTTGCTGATTGATACAGAGAATGTTATCGGTTTTACCGAAGAGATTCTTGAAAGAAGCATTTACATGTCTGAACTTCAGACATATGTAAGGATTTGGCGTCTTTCCCTAATGATTGACGGAAACTCTATTCTATATATTCCTCTTAACGAGGAAAGGATAGAGTATTGCAAGAAAAACTTCAGAAAGGATTACTGCGAATATTCAAGTTTCAAAGACCGTTATTATAGATATAAATACGGTGGCCCCCTGAATGAGTTCGAGAAGGTCGCGGGAAGTCTCGGCATTGACGGAGTATGCAACATAGCAACCGGCATCTCGATTGACCCGGGAAAGGATTTATCTAAGAAAACTCCGTCAGGGCTTTGTAGGTTGCCACTTCGGTCACACTACCATGTGCCCGAGGAATACTTCTCGCTATACGACAAGGACGAATATCTTGCGGAAGTTTATCGGGCGATCGGTATAAGAGTCGACGACACTAAGGCGGACTACAATTACTATTATGTCGAGTTACCGGACGGCATATCCGTAGTTCAAGATGAGGCTGGTACATATCGCCTTACGATGGGCGAGGAGACCGTTCTTCGCTATTGCGATGATGGCCCCCTCTACGACAGGCGAGTATATGTTACGGAAATCCTTATTTCGCTCTAGGCCAGCAACTGACCCCGTACGGGGTCAGTTTTTAATGTCTTCTACAAGTCGTCGTCAGTATATTCGTTGCTCTTGTGGCTATTTTGACTCTTTTTAACGGTTTTTGTCTCTTCCTCTATATGATTGCGCTTTGCATAATCTTTGTACCACTTTTCGTACCCTTTGTGGGCAAATAGTAGGTAGTAGATTATATTCACTAAGATTACCAACGGCAACAATACCAAAATAAGATACACGGCCTCAACCGCCACTATTACGGCCTCGCCAAAGACTACTGCTAAATCGGCCGTCAATATCGCTACAAAAGAAAAACCAAAGAAACTCACCAAGATTAGACAGATTAATCCTATCAAGAGTGCCCAGCCAAAGGCGTTTGGCGGGTTCATCTTCATTCTCATATATCGAGCCCCCAGAATTGCCAACCCGAACGAAGCAATAAACGTGGCAATATGTACGGCTAACTGACTAGCTGAATATGAATTTTTACTAATAAAGAAACTTACGATTGCAAGTAGGCCAAAAACCATGCCCGCTATGCCGACTACCCCCATGCTAAGACCCATTCGATAAACGCCAACTACAGCTTTTTTATATCGCTCAGGAATATGCTCGAGTACCGAGGCTTCTATTCGGTCTAGAGAGCTTCTTCGTTTCGGATTACTCATAGTAAAAGTATAACAGAAATAAAAAATACCCCATTGGGGCATTTTATACACTATCTCCCTAGACCGCTCGGGCGATCTCTCAAATTCGTCCGAACAAGTTCTACTTTTATTTTAACGCAAGCATTTTTAGTGTCAACATTGACATTTATGTTTTTTATTGTTTTGCTATTTTAATTTTAACAGAGGTAATAATTCGAAATCTATTGACATTTTATTTATTTATCGTGAAATATATATACACTTTAGCACGCCTTTTGATTGATGTTGTGATAAAATAAAGTTATTCACTAAGGAGGTTAAATGAAACAAGAAGGGCTAAAGTTCTACCGTTGTAATACTTGTGGCAATTTGTTTTTGACGATAATTGATCCAAATATTACTCCCACATGTTGTGGCTCGAGCATGGAAATTCTTGAAGCAAACAAAGTTCATGAGGGTGCCGAAAAGCATGTCCCTATCATTAAAATCAACCACGACGAAGTAAAGGTTAAGGTTGGAATACAGCCGCACCCAATGTCGGCCGAGCACCGAATAGAATGGATTATTCTAACTGATGGCAGCAGTGTAAATATCCAAAAGTTAAGCCTCACTTCTGAGCCTATTGCCGTATTTAGCGGCATGAAGCGCGATGGAAAGTTCCGCGCTTACTCATTCTGCAACATTCACGGCTTATGGACTTCAGAAAAATAGGCAAAAAGGTTTACAATTTCACAACTACGGTCGCCGATCGTGCGAAGTTTGCTTTCGTGAGCATTGGCTACCTATTCAGAAAGCCCCGATATTTAGTAGTTTTTATATTATCCTTATTCGTGTCTCTATACCTGTTGAGCTTTTTTAAGGATGGGACGGGAAATTGGCTACTTCTCTGTTCGGGCTTGCCGTTGGGTGCGAAAATAGAGGTTTTAGGGCGCGTAGCACTAAAGATTTTAGAAAACTTTGCCGATTTTTATGGCATATTAATTATTCTTATGTCAGTACTTCAGGCGCTAACAATAATGTTATTAGTTTTTACCTGGCGGAATCGCGAAAAGGATTCTGCAATTGACGGCGCAAGCACGGGTGGGATAGGTGCAATATTTGGATTCGTTGCCTTGGGCTGCCCAACTTGTGGCATTTCTATCTTGGCACCGGTTTTCACTGCTATAGCGGGAGCTGGCGCAATTGCGGTCGCAGAAAGCGTCAGCCGCGTGCTAATCATACTGGCCTTCGTTTTATTGATTTATACTGTAATAAAGTTAGGATACGTCAGTTTTGTTACAATTGGCGCTAAGAAATATAAGGAGAAGAAACATGCAAAGAGCAATTAGAGTGGTTGCTATTTTATTAGCGGTCGGTTTTTTATTTGCTTTAATTATGTACAACACTATGAATCCACCCAAGCCAGAAACATTGGTCTGGAACCAAGGAATGACATTGGGCAATGCCGAAGAAGCAGAACATTTCTTCTATGACTATACCGATATCATGTGTCCTTATTGCGACAAATTCGCATTAGCAATGGACGAGCATTTGGAGGACTTTAAGAAAGAGTACGTCGAGAATAAGAAAGTCTTCTACGAATTAAGACTAACTGCCCTCCTAGCTGGCTTTCATCCTGGAGAAGCGGCCGTAGTTGAAAACAGCACCAATTCTGCATCGGCGGGCTATTGCGCGGCCGAACAAGGTAAATTCTGGGAATGGTACGGCTGGATTTTAAAAAAGCTAAATAACGATTACTTCTCAAAAGGCATTGGCGATAGCGCTACGGCCACCGAACATATTCCCCAACTTGACGTCAAATATTTTACTGAGGTTGGCGACAAAATTGAAGGACTAGATGGAGAAAAGCTTCTTAGTTGCACGGAAAGCGACGAGGCGCGGGCAGCAATTGGAAAGAATACCGATAGGGCCGCCAAAATTGTTCAGGGAGGATTGCCATATTACGTCTTTAATACTTATGTTTCGCCAGGGTTTGATGGCAACTGGGAAGTCGAGCATGACTGGAAAAGTGCAAAAATGCTATTCGATGCCGGAATTGCTAGTAAGAAGAAATAAAGATAGATATACAAAAAGACGCTATCGCATGATAGCGTCTTTTTGTATATCTAGCCTTTCGGCCTAGGACATCTTACTGATAATGCCCTTGATATCGTTCGGCAAGAAGACAACCGTCTTTTGAGATGGATCGGAAGAAATTTTTTCCAAAGTCTGAAGAGTACGAATTTGAATACCGCCAGGCGTATTTGCTAAAAGATGAGCCGCATCCGCAACTGCTTTTGCGGAAGCCTTCTCGCCATCCGCCACGATAATAGCAGCACGACGTTCACGCTCGGCTTCTGCCTGTTTCGCCATGGCGCGTTTCATGTCGCCTGGAAGCTCAATATTTTGAAGCTTAACGTTCTCAATATCAATACCCCATTTATCCGTTTCTTTATCAACAATCTCTTTAATCTGAGCAGAGATTTCATCACGCTTGCTAAGAAGCTCATCGAGTTCAAAGTTACCAGTAATGTCGCGCAATGCCGCCTGCGCAAAGTTTGTGGTAGCATAAATGTAGTTAGTAGTTTCGAGCAAAGCTTTGCCTGGGTCGAGTACGCGGAAATACACAATTGCATCCACACCAACAGTGACGTTATCTTTCGTGATTACTTCCTGCTTTGGCACATCGATTGGAGTGGTACGCACATCTACGCGTTGCATTGTTTGAACATACGGAATGATAACGCGCAAGCCTGGCCCCTTGATACCAGAAAACTTACCGAGAGTAAATACGACGCCGCGCTCAAACTGACGCACAACACGCATTCCCGGGATGACTACTAATATGATTAATAATATTATGATGCCAAATATGGCTTCAATACCTTCCATTGATTTCTCCTTATTGCTTAAGTACATTTTATCAGAAAAAGTACATACAAGTATATTATGTTAAAATCAAAAAGTAATGAGTAGGGTTTTACTGCTAGATGACACTGACGACTTGAATGCCGTTGGCCAACTTGGCTCGATTTTAGCCAAACTCGCCAAGAACGGAATCAAGATTGTTGACGGTTTCATAATTCCGATTGACCAGAAAATAGAATTCGGCATGAGTAACGAAATATTGACTGCTTTCGACCGCTTAGGCACAGAGCACGTAATTCTCCGCTCCTCCATTAATTCTCAGACTTATGACACAGAGATGCTTCGAGATATCTATCGGGACAGCCTCCTAGATGCAATCAGCTACTTGCAACAAAACAATGCTAGACGCGGGCATTCGGCAGCGGTAATAGTACAACGTGATCTCAACGCTGAGTTGGCTGGCATAATTCACTCAATTAATCCAGTCACAATGAGCCCAGATGAAGAAATGGTCGAGGCGCACCTATGGATGAATCGCACTGTTCTTGGCGGAGAATCGGAGCCAGACATGTTAATAATCAACAAACGAACTGGCGCACTTTCGCTCGAGAGTGAGGAGGAGGCAGAAATCTGCCTTGGCCCAAAACAGATATCGCAGCTACACGCAATGGTTAGAAAGATAGAAGATCGTCTAAAATGCGACGTAAGCGTAGATTGGGCATACGATAATGGAAAACTTTATGTTTTACGTGCCCGCCCAATAACTAATAAAACACTTGAAAGGTTTAAATAAATGCGTCATACAACTCTCATGCTTCTCAAAAAAGACGGAAAGCTTCTCTTGGGGCTTAAAAAACGTGGATTTGGCCTAGGGAAAATTAACGGCATTGGCGGCAAAGTCGAAGAGGGAGAAAGCGTCGAAGCCGCAGCGGTGCGCGAAACATTTGAAGAGATTGGCGTTAATGTATCCGAGATGG
Source organism: Candidatus Saccharimonadota bacterium (assembly GCA_024682595.1). GTDB lineage: Bacteria > Patescibacteriota > Saccharimonadia > Saccharimonadales > Saccharimonadaceae > UBA2834. The sequence continues at coordinate 6,009 of JAIKZA010000027.1, forward strand.
AGCACATGGCCGACATCGTTTTTGACAATCTGTATTACAAAGGCGTACCTGAAAGCCACATGATGCATATTTTTATCGGCACGAAATGGTCTGGCAAGCCAATCGAAACAGATGAAATAAAGCCACAGTGGTTTAATATCTCCGATTTACCATATGATCGGATGTGGATTGACGATACACATTGGCTGCCAGAAGTGTTACGCGGGAATAAGGTAGAGGCGTGGTTTCATTTCAATGAGAAAGATGTGTTTACGGATTTTTGGGTAAAAAGACTACCGGAAGAATGCATATCGCGGATTACCGACGAGAACGTTGGTCAAGATAACACCGGCGAAGACCCCTCTACTTTTGAAGAGAAAGAGGGTGCGTGCGCCATATTGACGAATGAAAAGGGACAAATAGCACTAATTCACGCCGTTAATAAAGGTTGGTATAAGTTGCCTGGTGGCGGACGCGATAAGGATGAGCTGGTTTACCAATGCCTCGAACGCGAGCTGCTAGAAGAAACCGGCTATAAGATTAAAGACATAAAGCCGCTCGGAGTGGAGATTAATGTCCGTAGCCAATGGCAAATGATTGGCAAGGCGTTTCTATTCACCTGTAAAACAGATAAGTTTATAGGAAAACAACCGATGGCAGATGAGATAGAAGACGGCGATACGTTGGAATGGTTTGATTCTTTCGATGAGGCGATTCGGGCTCTAGAGTCGGTTAAGCTTGATAAGATTGGCTTTTATGGCGCATACTTCTTTACAAGAAGAGAAATCGACACACTAAAATATGCCAAAAGAAAATTTGAACGAGAGCGACACGCGTAGGCCACTAGCCGAGCGAATGCGACCACAAAAACTTGAAGATGTACTTGGCCAAGATGAGATAATTGGCGAAGGTAAGATTTTGACGGAAATCGTACGAAAACAGGAGCCAGTCAATATTATCTTCTGGGGTCCGCCCGGTACAGGCAAAACTACTTTATCACGCATTATTGCAAAAGAATTTAAGGCAGATTTCATCGAAATCTCAGCCGTTACAGCTGGCAAGAAGGATGTCGAGAAGGTAGTTGAACGCGCCAAGCAAAATTGGAACCTAAAGACACGCACCGTATTGTTCGTGGATGAAATTCATCGTTTTAACAAAGCTCAGCAGGACGCCTTTCTACCCCATGTCGAGAGTGGACTGATTACACTGATTGGGGCCACAACTGAGAACCCTAGCTTTGAAGTAATATCTCCCCTGCTCTCTCGTAGTCGCGTTGTGATCGTTAGACATTTATCTAAGAAAGACATCGTCGAAGTATTAAAGCGCGCAATCAAAGCAGAAAAGGCAACTAAACGCGTTTCGAAGGATGCAATCGATTATCTGGCGGAGTTATCTGGTGGCGATGCAAGGAGCGCTCTTGGAGATTTAGAGTTAGCTCTAAGCCTTTCGGACAAGATTGGTATCGAGGAAGTTAAGGAGGCAGCAGGTCGTAAAGTCCCCGGATACGATAAGAAAGGCGACATGCATTACGACACAATCTCGGCATTCATAAAATCTATGCGGGGCGGCGATGCGGATGCGGCGCTCTATTACCTCGCTCGTATGGTTCAAGCTGGCGAAGATCCGAAGTTTATTGCACGTCGAATGGTAATATTTGCCTCAGAGGATATCGGCCTTGCCGGCAACGGTGCGCTCGGTTTAGCATTGAATGCTTTTATGGCGGTAGAGCGAATCGGCATGCCAGAGAGTGGCCTGATTTTAGCGCACGTCGTAACCGCCTTGGCGAAATCAAAGAAATCTCGTCAAACTACAGATGCTTGGTATGCTGCGCAAGATTTAGCGCGCAAATCGCCGAATCTACCCGTGCCGATTTGGCTTCGCAATGCTCCAACCAAGCTGATGAAAGATCTTGGCTTTGGTAAGGGGCAAAAATGGGAAGCCGGCTTTAAGCTAGACAAGAATTATCTTCCCGATGAAATAAAAGACGCTAAAATTCTATAATTTTTTGACGCGATTTTGCGCCGGAGACAATCGATATTTGCGTCTTAGCGACATGGAACTCGTCGGATATCAATTCAAACAGAGCCTTATTTGCTTCGCCGTCGTGCGCGCGGGCATGCAAAAAGGCGACATAGCTGCCGTCTTCCTGCTTTTCGAGACGCGTTATTCCCTTTGTGCCAGGTTTGACACGCACGGAGATTCGCATTAATTATTTCCCGCAAATTACATTATTAGCGTGTAACCACCCCTCCATAGAGCCGCCGTCAAGATATTCGCCCTTAATCGGTACAACATGGATTTTGCCGCCAGCTTTAATGTGCTCAATAATTGGGTCAGTAATAAGGTATTCTTGGTCTTTGGGGCCAAAATCATTATCCTTACAATACTTTACGACGCGCTGCAAAAGTTCGGTAGACATAATGAATTTACTAATGCTAATCATATTACTAGGCGCATCTTTGCGCTTTGGCTTTTCGTAAATTCCAGTCAAGAGACCTTTTTCGACTTTTAGAACACCGTAACGCTCGATAGTATCCATCGAAACTTCCGATGCGAGCATAGCGGAATCACTATCATCTTTAATATAATCTGCTAGACGCGCTAAGTCGGAAGAGCCATCTTTGTTGTACACGAAGTCATCCCCCATTAGCACCATGCACGGCTCTTCTATATTAAACTCTTCAACTACTTGCGCAACTGGCTCAGCATTGCCGTAGCGTTTGTCTACATCTTTTTGCGCGAAGAAATGCAAAGTTAGACCGTCGTGATTAGTATCAGTTAGCGACAGCTTATCTTCCTTACCGCGCGCAACAAGATAATTATTCAATGCAGCGTTTTCTTCATAATAGGCTTTTATTTGCGAGAAGGGCTTCTCGTCAATCACGATATAAGCCTCTTTGATTCCAGCCTTGGCGCAATCTTCTACAACATAATCAGCAAGCGGACGATTTCCAATTGGGAGCATAGCCTTTTCGACGACTTTCGTGATTGGCAAACGACGCGTACCCCAACCAGCCACAGGAATGATTGCTTTATTGATCTGCATGAGGTTTTTTCTCCGTTACAATTTGTGTTATTTTAGCATTTTATCTATGCTTCTTCAATAATGCTCGGTAACCAAGCTTCGTCTGGCTCTTCGCCTAAAAGCATCGCGATTGTCGAGGCAAGGTTGGCAAGACCACGGTCGCCCTTGCTGAGCCGATACTTACTAGCGTTATCGGTCTCGTCAACAAAGATACATGGTACACGATTGGTCGTGTGTGACGTCTTGGGCGTGCCGTCAGTATCCGCAAGCTCTTCGGCGTTGCCATGATCGGCAGTAATTACCGTAATGCCTCCGAGTTTGTTAACGGCTTCAACTATGCGCTTTAATGAGATGTCGATCGCCTCCATGGCCGTAATAGTTGCCTCCATGTCAGCAAAGTGGCCAACCATATCGCCGCCCGGATAGTTGATGCGCAAGAAATCATATTTTTGCGATTCAATGGCCGCCAGTAGTTTGTCGGTGATTTCGGCTGACTTCATCCAAGGGCGCGTATCAAATGGTTCTAGGTAGGATGGAACTTCTTCCTCGACTTCTCCTTCTGGAACCTCGTAGCTATTGCCATTGAAGTAATAGGTAATATGTCCAAATTTGACAGTCTCTGAGACGGCATACTGCTTCTTCCCTCGGCTAGCAAGATGCTTCGTGAGTGTATGCTTAAAGACCGGTGAGCTCACCAAGACATGCTCTGGCACATGCAAGTCTTCGTTATACTCGGTCATGCCAGCAAAATATACGTCTGGACGCTTAACGCGATCAAAATGCGGAAAATCATTATAGGTGAAGGCCTGGGCCATTTCAATAGCGCGGTCAGCACGAAAATCGATATAGATTACTGCATCGCCGTCTTGAATTTTGCCGATTGGCTCGCCGTCCTTAGCAATCACAAAAGCGGGCATATATTGATCTTGCAGGTCTTTTGTCTCCTTGCGGAAAGTTTCAATGGCCTCAGTGGCGCTTGCGAACTGGCGTCCTTCGCCAAGCACGTGCGTATGCCACCCTTTCTCGACCATGCCCCAGTCATTTTCATAACGATCGCAGGTAATTACCATACGGCCACCACCAGAGGCAATCTTGTAATCTGGGTCGCCCAGCTCGTGAACGAACTTCTCTAGACGCTGAATATATTTTGGCTCACTGTGCGGCGGCACGTCGCGGCCGTCAATCAAAGTGTGCACACGAATGTGCTCAATGCCGTCCTTTTGCGCTTGTGCCATCATTTTTTCAAGATGGGAGATATTTGAATGGACGTTGCCGTCGCTAAAAATTCCCATAAAATGCAAAGTTGAATTGTTTTGATGAATCCGCTCAATTATATCCAACCAAGTTTTTGTATTAAATATTTCGCCCGTATTGACATCATTTTCGACGGCAGCCGAACGTTGCAAGACGATTTCGCCGGCACCCATTGCATTGTGCCCAACTTCAGAGTTGCCCATGTCGCCCTTTGGTATGCCAACATATTCGCCCGCGGCGCCTAGCTTGGCGGTTGGATATTTCTCCATTAGCGAATGCAATGTTTCAAGATGTGCCTGCTTTACGGCGTTATACTTTTCATTGTCGGATAGACCCACGCCATCCATAACGACCAGTACTACTGGGCCTTTATAATTCAACTTGCTCATATTTCCTTTTT
>JAIKZA010000068.1 GCA_024682595.1 Candidatus Saccharimonadota bacterium
ACACTTATCGCTTTGAATCTTTAAGAAAAGCAATTCGCCGCCTAGCTACAATAGACTAATTATTTACACGAAAAAAGACGCCAGTCGCTTCAGCGCAATTGACGTCTTTTTTTATTGATCAAACTATCTCTGGAGCCGTTGACTGGGGTCGAACCAGCGACCTGCTCGTTACGAATGAGCTGCTCTGCCAACTGAGCTACAACGGCATCTCCTCTGCAATTATAACACAACTATCTAAAAGTATCTAATGCTAGCTTTACCAACCCCGAAACAACCGCATAAAGCCCTTGTAATTTCGGCCGCATTCGTATATAATAGCTTACACAAGGGCTCGTAGCTCAGTTGGTTAGAGCGCCTCCCTGTCACGGAGGAGGTCGCGCGTTCGAGTCGCGTCGGGCCCGCCACAAAAAATCTCCATTTTCTGGAGATGTTTTTGTTTTATGGCGAGTAATTAATTGTTTATAGATTTTTCAATTTCCGAGAATAATTCTTCAAACTTATCCGAAACCACATCATAGTTATCTGGGAACATCATATACCCATGCGCCTCAATCGTTTTACCATCATCGTAAGTTATTTTTAAAACAAAACCACCGCCATCAAGAACACCATTGTCACTCCTATCAAACCCATCCCACTTTACTACCTCATTCTCATTAATAATATCCGCCAACCTATCAAGATACTTGCCATCTACGGTCTTTTTAACATTCCCTCCTTTACTAAAAAGAGGCCCCGTTCTATTTATCGAAAGCAACGCTAGATTATCTTGTCTCTTCAGCGTATACTCGATGTCTCCACCCATGCCACTCCCGTGGCCGAACGAAAACTCCACGATCGAACCATCACGCGTCATCGCTTGTCCTCCAACTAAAAATACAATTGCCGCCACTATACCTATCAATACGGCTACTCCAGCCGCAATCGCCACTATTATTCCAAATGTATTTTTCTTTGTTGTCTTTTTTGCTTCCATCATATCTCTATAATATCAAAAAGAAAAAACTATGCTAAAATAGTGATAATGCGGGTGTCGTATAACGGCTATTATGTATCCTTCCCAAGGATAAGACGAGAGTTCGACTCTCTCCACCCGCACCATTAAAGAATCTGATTGAACTTTGGCTCAATTTACTAATAAATATCAATTCTAGAAATGTAATTGTCTTAATTTTATCCTTTTCTAGTATTCATTGAAACAAAATCTTGAGCGATTTTTTGATATTTATTGTATGTTTCTCTGACGTTTTGTGTTTGTATTATTTCTTTTGTAAATTCATTAAATGAATCTTTGTTTTGAACTAATTCAATTAAAAATCTCATTTTTTCTTCATCGCTTATTTCGTTTAACTTTTCAAGATAATTTGATAGTGCTGTAGTCCAAAATGGGTCTACACTTGTTATAAAACTAATAATATCTGATAAAGAAATTTCAAATCGCTTGTCCTCAATTTTATACTCTCTACCTGTTTTTTCTTTTAATAACTCTTCTAATGCAATCCTTGTAGAATTATTATTTACATCCTTGCTTGCATTTAAATAATTTTTAATAATATGATCGATTTGTTCCTCTTTAGAATTAAAACAATAATTTTTCTTTAATTCTTCATACTTTGCCTCTAATTCTTCTACGGATAAGTTTTCAAACCGTTTTTTTGCTACATTTGGTGCAAATGCCATAAATATCATACTCCCTGTTTTAATTATTATGACATGATTTTTTGTAAAAAACATATTCATTTCGTAAAACTAATGCTATAAAAATATAGAATTGATATTTATTAGTTGTTCTTTAGATATAAGTGTTCAAAATAGGCTCTTGTATCGCGCCAAAGTATAAAACATGACTTAATAGGTTATTTCTTATACTTCCTAAATAAATGGACATCGTTTACATCAGAAGGGGCTGAGCGAAGCGTCATACTTTATATACTCCGCAACCAAATCTTCATCATTCATTTCACTTGGCAAGTTATCAACATCGAAATAGGCTAATCGCAGTGATTCTGAATCTTTCTTTAGGACTACGTCCCCAGACTTGATGCTAGCTAAGTAAAGTGACGTATTATTGTAGACTATATCGCCATTAGCGTAAACTCTCCTTCTTGATTCCCCAGATAGCGTATTAATCAAAAACAAATCATCTTCTGATATTTTTATCCCCGTTTCCTCGTACAGCTCCCTCACGGCGGTAGTTTCGAGTTTTTCTCCTAAATTTTGACACCCACCCGGCAGCCCCCACAAGCCATTATCTGACCTCTGCTGTAATAATATTTCACCTTTCTCGTTTCTAACCGCAACGGCCGCTCCAGTTTGAATAAAAGGAATATGGCTCAACCTCCGATCGAGCGACATTCTGAATAACACTGGGTACCCGCCATAATTTGCGCTCAACTCCAGCAAGCCCCTCTCGTCCAAACCGCTCACCAAATCAACAAAATCTTCATGCCTATATTGCCTCATTGGCATAAATCTATTTCTACTACTCTGCTCCGACATAGTTATTAGAGAACCTTACGGAGACTAATTATCTTAATCCTTCAAGTGTTCTACTTTGATCAATTTTCCAAAGACGAACGCCAAACCAATAATCGTAACTGCTATACGTAGTACCGTTAAGCATTGACCCGCCACGTTTTATTTTCTTTTTATACTGCTTTGAGCTAATGAAGCGACCGCCACCATCATAGATAACAATATAGTCACTATATACCTCACCGACCACCGCCACATGCCTCCAATCGTCATCCCTAAAGTAGTGAAGCATATCCCCAACTTGCAATTGAGCAGTGTTCGTTATCTTTCCTACCGGCGACTTCGATGGTCCTGATCTCCAAGAAGTACAGAGATTAGTCACGAAGTATAAATCCGTCTTTTGCGTCATTGCGTCACAAGAATAATTACAGTTCGTCCTGAACCTACCCGGATCCTCAGACAAATTCGTATCAATGTCCTTATAGCCATACCCAGCACCCGCATAGCGTGAACCCGACCCATTCCAATACGCATCCGACTGGTCAGCGGTCTCATCGCCCCACCTATGATACGTGCTTCCATTATCGTAATCCACACCATATACCGTCCATAAACCATATGCATATTCTGCCGCCGCCTGAAAATCGCAAGCCGACTTCGTCTTTATCTTTTTATTTTTTCCAGCATACATTGTATGAATTCCGCCAAGCTTCTTCACGTAGCTAGTATAGCCACCAAATTCATTGATCCTGCCCGAGAAATTTGAATAATAAAAATCCTTTGCATGAGGTTCAAGATACTTCATTGTTATTGATCGAATGTTTAAATTACCAGAAAACTTTTTCGTGGAAGTCGCAGGTTGGCACGCATAGTATTCGCTTTCAACCGAAACTTTGACTTTAGCAACAACCGTATTTTCATTGGCCGCCAGAGTTGCGGCCGATAAGGTAATGCCACTATCATTTACGGCAACTTCCACCTTGTTACGTGCCGTTATCGTCACGATAGTATCCCCATAGCTAATTCCTTTAATTTTCCCCGTCTGGTCAACCGTAGCAACTTTTGTATTTTCGCTTGCCCAAATCAAAGTTTTATCTGTCGCATTTGTCGGATATGGTGTTGCTTGAACTATTACTTCTTTATTCTTTTTTAGCGTCACGGAACTTTTATCTATCTTAATCGAAGTCACCGGAATCGGCTTCAACACTGTCACCGCAACCTCTTTTGAAGGCCCATCATTTGAGCTAATCATAATCGTTGCCTTTCCCTCCCTTCTAGCCTTCACTAGCCCAGATTGATCCACTACCGCAATCGAATTGTCGCTCGACTTATACGTTAAGTTATGGTCCTTAGCATAATCTGGAATCACTCTTGCTTTAATGGTTATTGTTTGACCAACAATTAAGCTCGTACGACTAATTGCATCTATCGCACGGACTTTATAGCGTCCCTCGCCCAGCGGAATGTTACTGCCACTACCGTCCGATCTATCTTGAATGCTCGTCGCACCCTCTATCGCATCAAGAACCAAATTAGTAATCGCGAAAGCCGCCAAAGTCACAATCAAACCGCAAATCGCATAGAAAATTATATTTTTAGACTGTCTAATCTTATTCGCATCGCCAACCGACGTCATGTAATTAATGCCGCCAATGATAATCACGATTACCGAAATAATACCAATCCAAAGATATATTACGTTCAAAGTGCTCTCTACGGATTGCATAATCGCAACTTCTTCGTCACTCCTAGGCGTGCCGCACAGTAACGGATCGTTCACATTATTGATAGAACAAGCATCCTCGGCATACAAATTATGAGCAAGGAAAGCCCCAAAGAACAAAGCCAACCCTATAACAGCCGCGCTTATGATAATCTTTTTTCGCATTATTATTCTGTTCTCCTTCACTGCGACAATAAAACGCACAATTCACCTACACTTATTTTAAAATAAACTGCTAATCGAAACAAGCGCGCTGAATCATAATAATTCATTTCGTTTATGTTAAAATATAGTTAATTATGCAACCAAACAACATGCAATTTCAGCCAAATATGGCACCAATGCAACCCCAACCAGTTCAACCCGCACCTCAACCAAACACCCTCCCGCCACAGAACACGCCACCCACAAACTACCGAACCACGCCTATTCCGCAGGCTAAAAAAGAAAAAGGTCACCTTAGCCTATTGTTAGCAGTTATTTTTGGCTTGGCTACACTTGGATTGGTCGCTTATATCATTGTCGACAAAGTCATCAACAAGAAACCAACCGGCGAAAACGAGACGCACGTTCTAAATGCACAGCCATCTACTCCGCTCTCTCAGATTAAAATCCCTGACGACTCCCCAGAGGATATTCTAAAAAACGTTCTCGCCGGCCGCACTTTCGCCATTAACCCTAGCCACGATGAGTTCATCACTTTTACTACCGATTCTAAATATGAATTTTCATACTATCGCGAACCTAATGCCGACCGCAAAAAACTCCAGCCAAGCACCGAGGCTGGCGACTACACCGTGAAAGGATCGGCTATCACGCTCAGTAATGATGAATCTTTCCAAATCACGGGCGACTACCTAGTAAAAAGCACCGACCGCGTCAGCAAGAACAAGACTGCTGTCTACTTCGACTCACTCCAATTCAGCAAAGCCATGCCGAATATTACTGTTGCTCTAAGTAACTATCTCAACACCGTCAAAAAACCAGAAGTACCCAATTTTGAAAAAATACGCATCGATCATTTATACTGCCATGCCGATTACTCAAATAATAATATGACAAATGCAGACAGCTATATTTGCGATACTAACTACAGCCTACTATTTGACGAGGCAAAATTAGCCACCCAAATGCAAGCGGCCAAAATAGCAAACTTCCCAAGCTACTGCGCTTTAAAAAATAGTCCTTATAATCTCTTTTTGCTAGATAACGGCTTCTGCAATATGGACAATACCGTCTCAAGTTGGGCATTTGTGATTGTTCGAACGGACAATATCAGCTATCGCGTCACAGGAATATTTCGCACTATTCAAGGCTCAACAAAAACCCCACAACGTTTCTAGATATTGCAAAAATCAATATTTTATGATATAATAGAAATATATGAAGCTTCCTCGCTACAAGCGCAGCTCCCCTGTTTCTTATGCTTTCGGAGCTACGCTCACTTACGAATTACTCAAAGTAAGCCCCAATCTTATTAAACGTGTTTTTCTACGCCCAAATCAAAAACATGGCCATGACATAGACTCCATCATTGCTCAATTAATAGCATTCAATATTCCCATCATCGAAAACACTAAAGTATTTAACATCCTCGGCGCAAAAGATAACTGTTTAATAATCGCCGAATTTGACAAACCCGCTATGCAGCTAGAGGCAACCGCCGAAACACCCCATATCGTACTCGTTAATCCCTCTGACGCTGGCAACCTTGGCACAATCATCCGCTCAGCCGTCGCCTTCGGCTATAATAACTTAGCCATCATTGCTCCAGCGACAGATCATTTCGACCCTAAAGTCGTTCGCGCTTCGATGGGCGCAATATTTCATATTAATATTGAACTATTTGGCTCGTTTGACGACTATCTGGCAAGATACGAATACATAAACTCATCACAAAAACGTCTTCTCTATTCTTTCATGATTAATCCAGAGGCCGTCAATCTCGCAGACGTAACATTAAACGATGGCTCATTTTCCCTGATTTTCGGAAATGAAGCTTCTGGTCTACCTCAAGAATTTGCCGACAAAACTCAAGCCGTCTTTATCTCTCAAACTCCATTAGTTGACAGTCTAAACTTATCTATCGCAGCCGGCATAGCTATGTATAACTTCCGCCAGAAATTACAATAACCTAGCACATCATCATTTATTGGTGTTTTCGTTTATGTCTGGGCTTTGCGACGACACCTCTTCGTCGCTTTGCTCGACCACAACTTCAATCTTTTCTTTAATTTTGCCGTCTTCGCGTAACTTTCTAACATCATTATCAATCTTGGAAAAACGAATCGAAAGCGTCTCGTAACTGACCTTATTATTTTCTTTTGATACTAGCCGCACATAATAATATCCGTCGCCATTCTTAGATACAAATCGCCCTGAAACATCACCTTTCTTTTCTAGCTTTATCGCCACTTCTGCGCGACCACTATCTAGATTTGATACCTCAACAGCATTCCCCGCCGATTCATATCCTAAAATCTCATTATCTTTCAATGCATCTGCTACCTTAGCAAAATCGTTACCGTTCGCCTGTAACAAAGCCTCAACCTTCTCGGCCGTCTCTTTAGCCTCATTATCAATTTCTATAGACAGTTTACGCTTCGCCAAAGACAGCATCACTAGGCGACGATATTCTGGCATAGTC
>JAIKZA010000069.1 GCA_024682595.1 Candidatus Saccharimonadota bacterium
CCCTGTTCCAATACACCGATTGGCGCTACGGCTGGGCAATGATTATATTTCAGCTCTTTTACGGTCGGAAAGAATTTTGGTTCTTCTTGTACAAGTAGCTCGTCGAGATTTTGGCGCAAATCAAATACTAGCACATTGCCATTCTTGGCAGGTGCGATAGGATATGCAACGGTAGTTTTTTCAAATTCGGAAGAATAGCGACCAGAGCTATAGACAAAAGGCGTCGGCCTATCGAGATTAATTAGTTTTTGAACAGATTTTTTGTCACGCATTTTGAAAAGCCATCTGTAAAGTTGTGACTGTTTTTCTTTGATTAAACGCGTAACCGAAATCAGCGCCTCAACATCAGACAAGGCATCATGCGCATGCTCGTGTGAAATGCCGTTTTCTTTAGTAATTAGCTCAAGGCGGTTTGTTGCCTTGCCTTCTGCTGTAACAGGCCAGTTAATTCCCTCTGGGTGCAATGCGCGCGTCATTCTAACCACATCAAGCAAATCCCATTTGCTGCGATCATCTTTCCATTGCCATTCATATGGGTCGTAAAAGTTTCGCCAAAAAGTATGGCGCATAAATTCATCGTCAAAACGTACAGAATTATAACCCATAGCAATAGTGCCAGGCGTAAATATTTCATCCATGACATACTTGCAAAACTCCGCTTCCAAAAAACCGTCCGTCAACGTTGATTGTGGAGTAATCTTAGTCACCATAATGGCCTGCGGGCTCGGCAAAGTATCCTCCCCGAGCTTTACTAGTACATTGACCGGCTCGCCGATTTGCTGCAAGTCCATATCCGTACGAATACCCGCAAATTGCATCAAACGGTCTTCGCGCGGGTTAAGCCCGGAAGTTTCTAAATCATAAAAGAAAAAAGTCTGCCCTGAGTCCATACCTTCATCTTAGCATAATTATTCAGCCGACAGCCCCGTTTACAAAAAAAGAGATTCTATTGTATATATTTTATGTTGCATATACATCTACACTATAAGGAAGGTAGGTTAATTATCATGCACCTTATCTCGCTCAATAATATACTCACCGTAACTAAACATTGTCTCGTGGAAGCAAAAACGACAGCAACGCATGCAGGTTCTGCAACACCGAGCTCCGCTGAGATTGGGGTACTCTTATATCTCATACTTATGTTTGGCGGTTTATGGTATCTTTGGTGGATATCGGACGGCACTCCGGCCAGCGTTATCTGGCTAAGGAAGAAGTGGAGGAAGCTGCGCCGGCACATGCGCGGAGAAGAGCCGAAAGATGAGCATGAAGACTAGCGAATGCTAGTTCTCAAAAGCAGACAGACCGCCCATATAGGCGGTCTTTTTACGGCTACGAGAAAATGCTATATAATCATAGCTTGCCTAACTTGGGCTAATGTTATTATATTTACTTTTTCTGTTTTTGTGATATAATTTGTGCGTTGTACACATATCCGAACCACGAAGAAAGGGGTGTATTATGTTCTTTATTATCTGCTTTTGCTTACTCGGAGTAACTATTCTGGCGGGCTATATACTTTGGAACATTGGCGCTTTGTCCTATAACAAAACGCCTACTAAAGAGTATTTTAACGCCGGAGGTGAATATATCTTCAACAAAAACGATGGCTACTCTTTCCAGATATCCACAAAACCACTGACGGTGCAAAAAATGCTCAGTAAACTGTGGGTAGCCGATGCGCGGTACGTCTCTAGAGCAAAAGGCGACACGATACGTGTCAGATATGGCAGGCGCTGTTGGGGCGATTTTCTCATCAAGGAAGTCTATATCCTGCCGGCCGAGCCGGGAGAAAAACGCGGATTCTACTATCAGAAGTCAGGTATCAGTATATCGCTCGGCCCCATCAAGGTAAATCCAAGTAGACCCGTCCTTTTCATGCCCTCCATAGCCTGTCACGATAAGAGCGAGGTGACGACAATCGAAAGGATTATGGAACAGTCCGTTAAAAAGATGCCCGAGCTGGTGCCGGAAAAGCAATAGTCGCCTATTTCAAAAAGCACATAGACCGCCCATATGGGCGGTCTTTTTACAATCATAAAAAAGGCCGGACAATTATGTTCGTCCGGCCTGAAGTTAGCTAGTTGCAACGGCGGGATAAGATGAGGCGAGGTAGGATCAGTCTGCAGTGTCTGCAGAAGCCACATCCTCGGCTTTCTCGCGTCTTCCATTGGCGCCAGTAAACCATGCGGCTACCCCTGCGCCAGCCCGTTCGATTGTTTCCACGATTCCGCAGTCGCAGTCGAAGCGAGCCGTGCGCCCTTTCTGGATGCGCCTGTCGGCGATCGTTCTCGCACTGCTCATAGCTACGCGCGCTGTTACGGCTTTAGCGATTGCATACGCGACCAGTGCGATAATAGCTGCAAGGATCGGCTCTACGTATGCAAACTCGAAAGGATCGCGAGCCGTGTTGTGCAGCCAGACGAGCATGTCCTTGGCATATTTCCCTACGAGAGCTTCCGCTGCGATTGCAGAGAATACGCCGGTCATAGAGAAGAAAGTCTCAGACGGAAGCATAATCATGCTTTCCGTTTCGATCATTTCCGGCTGTTTGTTGGCGCGACGATACTCTTTCGCAAGTTTACGCCTGCGCCAGACGTATTTATCCTTGCGGGCAATCACGTCGTCTGTTCGATCGCACAGCCTTACGTGGGCGAGCGAGACCACGCAGAAGAACGCGATAATTGCCACATACAGCAAAGCATCAATAGCCACTCTTGCTCCAGTTCCCATATTTTTTCCTCCTTATAATAGAAAAAAATTACATACATTCCCGCATTTTTGCCTGCTATATAAGTAGTCAAAAATGCAGGAACGTATCCGAGAACATTTTGTGCAACTAGTTTATTTATGTGCCTAGTCTATAAGACTACTTTTTCATTATATCACACACTCACATTTTTGTCAACCATGCTTATGTTTACACACAAAAAACGGGCCGTCGATTCGGCCCGCTTCTAGTAGCTATTCTTTATTGCTCTGCGTTTTCGGCTTCCGCGGCTTCGTCGCTAGCGCCGGCATCTTCGGACGAAGAGCCCATATCGCTAAGGTTGACGCCCATAGATTTGTAGTAGAGATTCGTTAATTCACTATTCATTTCAACATCTTCTACCTTATCGATAAGCATAATGACGAATTTTAATGGACTATTTGCCGGAATGTTGCCCTGTTCAGTATCACCATAGCCAAGTGCCGACGGAATGCTTAGTACGCGTACACCGCCAATCTTCATACCATCAATACCCTTCTTCCATCCTTCAATCAGGCCCGTGGTGCCACCTAGTGGCGATTTCAGCTTGGTGGGGTTTTCTATATTATCGAAGCTCGAGTCAAACACGGTCTCGTCGCTCAACCAGCCAATGTAGTAGGCGGAGTAGTCGACATCCTCTGTACCAGAAATGGTTCGACCGGTGCCAATTTTTAGATCTTCTGTTTTGAGATTATCAACACTAGCTGCATTAAAAGCTTTGACTTGACTCTTGTAGCTCTTGAAAGAGTCAAAATATTTTGCAGACAATTCATCGGCCTGCTTTTCAACATTGGCATTATACTCAGCCAACAACTCATCGTAGCGCGCCTGCTCTTCGCTAGTTAAGTTGTTTGACGCATTATTTTTGCTGCCATAATTGAGAACAATGCCGGCATAAAGCGCAAAAGTTGAGGCGAGCATAAAGACCGCGACCGCAGCGATAACGAGACGCTGTTTTGGAGACGTCTTCAAATCATCATTTTTAATCATATTACCTCCGTATTTCCACCCGTTATTTAATTTTTTCCAATGTTTTCATTATAGCTTGAATCTCGGCTTTTTCTAGTGTTTTATCTGTACGAGCAAAGTCTAAATGAAAGCTTACATTCTTTGTATCAGCGCCTTTGGCTTGGTATATAGACGTGCAAACAACGCGATTAATCAGACGACGTTGCGTGAGTGTATTGCGAATTTTGGCCTCAATTTCACCCGCCTTGCAACTCAGTGGTAGAGTAAGCGTTAAATCGCGCGCGACGGATGGGAATTGGCTGAAGCTAAAGTCTTTTGCGCTAGCGCCTTTGAGTTCTAGTAAGACCGACAAATCAACTTCGAACGCCGCCGTTGGAGTCGGGAGTTTAAGTTCGCGCAATACGCGTTGTTTAATTTCGCCAACATAACCAATCAGCCGTCCATCTTTGGTCTCGACATGCGCACTGCGCTTCGGCTCACAGTAGGCATTGGTTTTATCTTTCGCTTCAACAAATGGCGATATTTTATAATCTACGCCATAACTATCTAGAATCGATAGAAGATATTTTTTGGCGAGATAATAATCGGATTTTCCGGACTGATCAACAATAACAAAACCAAGTTTGTGACTATTTTGAGGTACACCATCTTCATCCGTGCCATTCGTGCGTGGATAGACCTGGTTCATTTCGAATAGTGCAAATTTTTCGTGACCAGCACGAAGGTTGGCATATGATTTGTCCAACAAACTTGGCACAATACTTTGACGAATATATTGCAAATCAGGCGAAATTGAGTTGACGATTTTATAAGAATTTTCTGGAATTTCGCCAACTTTTTTAATTAAATCGCCGTGAATGAACGAATAAGTTAACACTTCGTTAGCGCCACGCGCAGATAGATGCTCGCGTAGTGCGGTTTTTAATGCGAGCATCTCATTCGGGTCGGACGTAGCATGTAGTGGCAGGACTGGAGCGATATTATCGTAGCCGGTAAGTCGCCCAAGTTCCTCGATAACATCTTCCGAAATATGAATATCGGTACGCCAAAATGGCACTTTTGTAACAACTTTGTCGCCTTTTATCTCAACTTCAAATTCGACATTTTGAAGAATTTTCTGAACCGACTTTGCATCAAAATTTGTGCCAAGCAGATTATTAAGTTGCACTAAGCTTAGCTCAACCTTCTCGACGACGGGAGTAGTTTTTTGGCTATCAAAAACTGCGAGTGGCTCATAACCAAAAGCCTTAGCTTGCTCCGCAAAGCGCAACGCAACCGGCAAAGTCTGGCCAGCCGGCTGACCTTTCGTGAAACGCGTGATTGCTTCAGAAAATATACCATGCGCCATTTGAGTTTTGCGCAAGTTATATAAGCTAAATGTAGCGGATTCGAGAATTACGCGCTTAGTATTCGCATCGATCTCAGTGTTTGCGCCGCCCATTGCGCCAGCGAGCGCTACCGGCACGTTATTGCTCGTAATAACAATATCATCAACATTTAATTCGGCTTCTTTGCCATCGAGCAGGGTGAGTTTTTCGCCTTTTTTGGCTGCACGAACGATAATTTTCGGATTCTTAGACTTGCCGACTTTAACGAACTTGTCATAGTCAAATGCGTGCAAAGGTTGTCCAGAAATAAGCATTAATATATTCGTCAAATCCACAACTGGATCAATAGGGCGCATACCAGAACGCGCCAACAAAGTATCCTGCAAAGTAAGATATTTTGGAGCATTATTAGCCTTCAACGATAGTACGACGGCCGTATAGCGTGGGCAGAGCTTTTCGTCTATTTCGATATTAAGCTTAATATTTGAATCGTTAGCAAAATCAGCCGCATCGCGAAGATACCAATCGTTTGTTTTGAATGGTTGGCCTAAAATTCCAGCCACTTCGCGCGCAAAACCTAGAATACCAAAAGTATCAGGACGATGCGTAAGTGATTTGTTTTCGATATCAAGAATAACATCATCGAGCTCGAAAAGCTTTGCGAAATCATCACCGGGCGTAGTGGTAGCCGGGTCGAGTTCTACAATCCCAGAATGATCGTCACCAATCGCAAGCTCATCAGCGCCAGCCAACATGCCATACGAATCGTATTTTTTAAGCATTTTACGCATGCCAATTTCGAATGGCTCTTTGTCATGATATGTCGACGGAACGATGGCTCCTGGAGCAATCCAAGTCGCAAGCATTCCTTCATGCACATTTGGTGCACCGCACATAACTTGGATGTAGCCTTTCTCGTCGCGCTCAACTTTTTCAGCCTTTCCGCCATCGTCTATTTTGCAAAGCGTTAAATGTGTGTCTGGTATTTTTTCGGCGCTAATAACTTTTACAGCAAAAATGCCGTCATATTTATGCGTCTCATCGATTGCCTCTTCAACTTCTACAAGACGTGCGCCAATCAATCTGATGAGCTCTTCATTAGAGACATTAATGTCGACATATTTTTTGATCCAATTTAATGAAATTAACATGTGAACTCCTTCAAGAAATCAAGTTTGGCTGCCTCGAAATTGCGAACATCGCCAAGCCCATAACGCAACATGACAAGACGATCAATGCCGCCTCCCCACGCAAAACCCCGATATTTAGTTGGGTCGATGCCGGCCATTTTAAGAACATTCGGATGAATCATGCCGCAACCAAGCATTTCAAGCCAGTCGCCGCCTTTACCTTTGCCGCCTAATGCAGCTGGTTTTTCAATTAAGAATTCAAGGCTAGGCTCCGTGAATGGAAAGTAGCCCGGCTGGGTTTTAATATTAAGTTTTTGGCCATAGTATTTTTCAAAGAATTCACGCAGAATGCCGAGCATGTTGCCGAGCGTACAAGTTTCAGAAACATAGACACCTTCACATTGGTAGAATGTATGTTCGTGCGTGGCGTCAACGTCTTCATTGCGATAGACACGCCCAGGAACCGCTACGGCAATCGCATTGCCCTCGTCTAATTTGTGTTTGTAAGTTTTTAATACACGATTCTGCATCGTACTGGTATGTGCTGGCGGAATAAAACCTTCTTCTGTGCGGAAAGTATCGTAGCCATCACGTGCTGGATGACCTTTAGCAAAGTTGAGGCTATCAAACATATGAAATTCATCGTCGAGTTGGACGGATTCCATAATATCGAAACCCATGCTTTGGTAAATCCCGACTACCCGATCAAGTTCAGTCATGAGTGGATGCTTACTACCAAAATCTGCAGTCAAAAATTCTGGCGCATCGGCATTAATATCACGCGAGGCCGTAATATCGAGCGGAGTAACGGCTGCGTCTTGCATTGCGTTCTCAGCATCGGCAATTTGTTGCATGATTTTTTGTTTTTTAATATTTAGTTCTTTGCCAAAATCAGCCCGCTTTTCAGCCGGCATGTCTTTGATTTTGGCGTATTCTGCGTTGAGCTGTTTTAGCTCTGCTTTTAAATCCGAAATACTAGGCATGATAACTAGTATTTTATCATATCTCTTATCTGTTGACTATTTAATAACAAAGATAATAATAAGCGCCACCGCAGCTAGCGAAACCAGTATAAACCAAAACCAACTAAAACGACCGGTTTTTTGAGTGCCGCGCAGATATTCGGAATCTTCCACTAAGTCTACGTCTTCATCGCGCGAATTACGGCGAGAACGTTCGCGCAAATCGGCAGAGATACGCTCTTGCAATTTTGATTGTTCTTCATTTCCTTCTACCATTATTCCCACGACGTATCTCCTTTTTTTATTGAACTTTTTTATTTTAGCATAAAAAGCTTATATCTAAAAAATACAGAAAATAGATAACTTATCTAGAAATATGATATGATGTTTTATATATAACACTTAAGGAGAGGTAAAATGGCAACAACCAAAGCCAAAACGGCCAAGAAATCCGGCGCCAAAAAGACTTCCGCGAAGTCTAAAGCTGCGTTTTCGAAGCCAAAAACTGTCAAAGCAGTTGAAGCCAAAACTACCAAAAAAGCCAAAGTTACCACGGTGGATAAGGTTCAAGATGAGGCAGAAAAGGTAGCAGAGGAAAAAGTCAAAATAGTATCCGCAAAGTCACACCCAATCAAAGAGTTCTTTGCGCGCAAGTTTGATGCTTCCGAAAATATTTTGACAATATTTAAGGACACAAAAATCATTGGAGCAATCATTGGCGAGATTATTGGAACTGGCGTTATCGCAGCTATCGCATTAACGCTCGGCCTATTCAATCCACTATATTTGATTTTTGGCTATCTCGGCGTAACGTTAGCCGTCTTCACGCTTTCTGGCGCACATCTTAATCCGGTCATTACGGTCGGCATGATGGCTAGTCGCCGCGTTTCAGCCATTCGTGGCGTTCTTTATTTAATCGCACAAGTCATCGGCGCATGGGCAGGTTTTGCAATCGTCAACGGCTTTTATAATGCCGGCATCGCATCTGGCAATATTGCCGCCGACAATACTACACTACCAGCGCTCACTGCAACTAGTGATTTGGCCGCCACGACCGAAGGCTTTAGCTTCTTCTGGGCAATCACAATATTGGAGTTCGTAGGTGCGATTATTATCGCGTTCTTCTACGCTCGCGCGCTCGCCTACAAGCGTAGTGCTTTTACGTTTGCAGCAACCGTATCTACTGGCGTCTTTTTAGCATTACTATTTGCAGTCGTCATCACTGGCACCTACTTAGGTATTCAAGAAAACTCATTCGTATTGAATCCAGCAGTCGCATTTATGTATGGCGTATTGCCAGGTAGCGCGGAAGGTTTTGATGCCTTAATGAATGCATTAATGCCGATGCTTGTTACCTATGTATTGTTCCCAGTACTAGGTGGCGTAGTTGGCTTCTATTTGTCCGATTTCGCTTCAAAGCTAAGTGGCAAAGAGTTAGCGAATTAATCCTTAAATACACAAAAAAACACACTCCATGCGGGGTGTGTTTTTTGTGCGCACATCTCGATATAGTGCTTATGCTTATCGCTACACACGAGTTAAAAATGATATAATAGTTATTAGAAATATGTATCAAGATTTTAATAATTCACCAACCCCTATGTCGACGATTCAGCCTCAGATGGCGGATAAACCAGTCACCGAGGAAAAGGCAAAGCGAAAAAAGATTATTAAAATTGCCTCTGTGTTTTTCTTTATTTTTGCCGTAATTATAGTCGTCTGCGTATTGTTAAGCTTGGATTCGACAATAATCTATAGAGGGGACGACGATTTTGGCAGTATGGAGGCCGAACCGGTTACATCTTATAAACCTAAGCATGTAACGCCGGGTTTTACTGCTAATGACCTTCTCGGGAGTTGGAGTTGCAGCAATGACAAATCTTTTATATTCACTAATGATTCCTTTACTTCTTTAAATAAGCTCGATGATGACGAGGTTGGCTATTCGGGTAGCTATACATATGATCCAGATACTAATCTAATTGCTTTTGATATCGACTCGATTATACAAAATGGCGAAAAGAAGCCTGCGACGGAGAAGACGTGGCAAAATAAATATTCGGTCTCAAAGGAAGAAGATAAACTCTTACTTTACCCAGACGACGACAATGCGTATGTTTGCGAAAGGAAACTAGATGACTAAGAAGATTAAGATTATATCATTAATAATTATTACAGTCTCCTGTTTCTTATTTGCGAAGCCAGTATCAGCAACAAAGCGCATGAACTGGCATGACGAATATAAAAGTAAATGGAAAATTATCGACATCAAAAAGAACCAGTTTAAAAAACTGATCAACTTCAAAAATAGTGGCGGTCTAAATATTGGCGGAACCACAACTAAAAGCGGCCGCTGGTGCCAAGGCTCTACAATTACTCCGAGACATATAGTTTGGGCTAGCTGGAAAAATAATGACACTGAAGTGCAAATTGTTTTTGCGGACAGGAACCCACCATACCATATCCAGGGTTACGTATCTGGCCATTTCGAGCACGCACCACTAACTTACAACTGGAAGCGCGACGAGGTAGTCGTTGGCGGAGATGGGAACTGGACGTACATCAGCGACAAGACTATGAAGAAAACAAGAACAGTCAAACGGAATAGGAGAGATTTCGCCTACAATAATAAGTATGACGCCTACAATGTTGGAGACAAATTCTATACCGACGATTGGCATACAGTTTCTGGAATAAAAGGTAACTCATTCAAACATGGACTAATCCCGCAGCAGCAGGCCTCTTATAATGATTATATTTATAGAATTGCTAACGATTGGGGGTGTGGTGAATGGCATTCAAATATGCACTGGGAAGATCAAGATATTTGCTGGCCAGGTCACGGCGGTACCGCCATAATATTCGCCATCAATATTAAAACTGGCGAACTCGAAAAAACCTTCGTCATAAATACTGATGTCTTGGCCGAGGAGCTCGAAAGTATCTCATTTGACGAAAACGGCGACATGTATTTAGCCTACAATAAGAGCGGTGCGACTTTCTATAAAATATCCCATGAAGTATTAAATACTTCTCCGTCCGAAGGTGGCAGTATGCCATCGGGCGGCAATAACCCTGATACTGGCGATAACGGCAATTCTGGTGATTCCGGCAATGACGCATTGAGACGCTCCAAAGAAGCGATGGAGAATCCGCCAGATATTAATATAGCCCCGGACAATGAAATTAGATGCACTTCCATCCTCGATCCTTCACTTTGCGAAAGCGATGACGGCTCTGCGATTCAACAAATTCTTATCTTCATAATTGAAACGATGTCAATTGGTGTTGGTACAATCGGCGCAATCGGCTTTATGCGTTGCGGATACATCATAATGACCGCGCGCGATAATGTCTCAAGCGTCGAAAAGGCGAAAACTCGAATCCTCGAAATAGTTATCGGTATTGTTGCATGGGCGCTTCTTGCATCAACAATTTACTTGGTTACGCCGCGCACCGAAGTTGTCGATACGGTTCTGGAAACTGTTGAAGTAATTGATTTTTCAAAATAATCGCAATTTACCGAATAAAAAAATACCCCCTTGCGGAGGTATTTTTTTATACTCGTGACAATTACTCTGTTACGCCGAGCTCAATGCGCTTAAATTGTTTAACATTGATATTCTCGCCAGTCTTTGCGATGGTTTCCTTGATTAAATCAGCAACCGTTTTCTTGTCGTCGAAGATATATGGTTGATTCATTAGTACGCGATCCGCAAAAGCCTTTGAAACTTTAGAGGCGACAATTTGCTCTTTTTTGTCAGCAGGTTCTTTGCCGGTAAGAGTAGCCTCAGCCTCTTTCTTAGCTTCTTTCATTTTGTCTGCAGGAATGTCTTCCTCGCTGACCCATTGTGGGTTCATGCTAGCAACTTGCATAGCAAGCTTGTGTGCAAGATCAATGAATTCGTCAGTTTTTGCAACGAAAGAAGTTTCGCAGTTAACCTCGATGATTGCACCGATACGGCCACCATGGACATATGATTCAATGATGCCTTCGCGAGTTTCACGATCGCCGCGCTTCTCTGCTTTCGTAAGGCCTTTTTTGCGCATTTCGGCAAGAGCTTTATCGAAATCACCTTTAGCTTCTACGAGAGCTTTCTTTGCATCAGTTAAACCGACACCGGACAGCTCTTTCAACTTCTTGATGAGCTCAATGCTAATGGCTTTGGCTTCACCAGCAACTTCTTTTACGCTTTTTTCTTTTTTCGTAGCCATTTTATTACTCCTTTTAGTTTTTACTTAGTAGCTTTAGCTTTGCCTTCTTTGATAGCGGTAGCAAAGTATTCGAGGATAAGCTTGACGGACTTGATAGCATCATCGTTGGCTGGAATCGGATAGTCAATACCAGTAGGATCGCTGTTTGTGTCAACGATTGCAAATACTGGAATATTAAGACTTTGAGCTTCCTTGATTGCGTTCTTATCTTGAATCGTGTCGGACGCGATAATCGCAACTGGCTGTTCGGTCATATCCTTAATGCCGCCGTAACGCTCATTAAGATCATCAATTTCTTCCTGAAAACGTTGAACTTCGAGCTTATTGTAGCGTTTTTCTAGTTCGCCAGAAGCCATGCGGCGTTCAAGATCTTTAAGCTTGCGAATCTGTTTGTTGATAGTCTCAACGTTAGTAAGCATACCGCCAACCCAACGAACAGTAACATATGGCATGTCGACTGATTCAGCGACTTCCTTAACAGTGTCTTTCATTTGCTTTTTAGTACCAACGAAAAGAACTTTTTTACCACCAGCGACGCGACGGCTAATTTCTGGAAGAGCGCTATCGAGAGCGTCTACGGTCTTTTCAAGGTTGATAATATGAGCACCTTGGCGCTTGCTATGAATGTATGGAGCCATCTTTGGATGCCAGCGGCTAGTCTTGTGACCAAAATGCGCACCAGCGGCAAGAAGCTCCTTGATATCTGCTTGTACAGGCATTGTACCTTTCTCCTTCACTCGTAACTCATACGAGCTGATTCATTAAAATTTATTACTTGACTATTTTAACATATCTTTTAGCTTTTGCATAGACCGAATTGTCATAGCTGACCCTATAGTGTTTATGCATTTACTATTTTGCATTTTTATGTTATGATTATACGATACTTTGCTTGACCAGCGGAAGGAGGTGGAAAACGTGGGAGGCAAATTAATAGTCGTAGCAGGCGTGATCGGCGTAGTTGTGCTGGCGACACTTAGCCATCCCTGCGCCGCAGTGCTTGCCGTCGCATTGCCCTTCGACAACTACGATGGACACAGTTAGCGCCCGTAACAATTCACACTTTTGACCAAAAAAGCCGCCTCGCCCAAGTTGGGAAGAGACGGCTTATTTTTATTACTTTATTCCTGATAGGCTTCTAGCGTGACATTAACGACTTGCTCTTTACCGTCGCGCAAGATGGTAACCTGGATAGTTTCGCCCACCTT
>JAIKZA010000075.1 GCA_024682595.1 Candidatus Saccharimonadota bacterium
AATAAACAAAACTCAGCGAAGTCATGACTAAATTTTCGTGCTAACCACTGTCAGAAGGTCAACCTTATTACCATGTGTATGATATTATCCGAAGTTATGGTATCTCACCGAGGATAACAGACCTAGGTATATCTTAGGCCATTGCGTAAGCAGGCATATAAGCTACATGCTTACTAGCAGTTTTGTCTGCATTTATGAAAACACTTACGGCGTTAATCGATCCGCATGCATACTGTTAATAATCCGTCTAAGCTTTGTCAGCCCCAACTACTTACAATTTTATCGCACTCACGCTTTAAAATCAAGTCTCCACCCCTATATACTTCCGCTATGAAAATATCAAAAGTTTATTCAGCCATCCCCTATGGCTATACGGGTCATCTGGTTACGGTCGAAGGCGACGCAACTCGCGGCCTTCCCGCCTTCAATATTGTTGGTATGCCAGGTAAAATGATTACCGAAAGTCGCGACCGCATCCGCTCTGCTCTTCGCAACTCTTTATTCGACTTTCCTCGGCACAAAATTATTATTAATCTCGCGCCAGCCGAGCTCCGTAAGGATAGCACTCATCTTGACCTGCCTATCACCCTAGCGATTCTCAGCCTTTCTCAGCAACTATTGGCAAAAGACCTACGGAATCGTATGTTTGTGGGCGAATTGTCCTTAGACGGCAATTTAAAGCCCATCAAGGGCATTTTAAATATCGTCGAAACCGCCAAAAAATATCGATTTAAGCAGCTCATCATTCCTGCTGGCAACATGCCTCAAGCCACCCTTCTAGCCGACAACAATCTTGACATAATCCCCGCGCATAATTTACGCGAATTATGACTATTTCTAAAAGGTAAAGCCGCCATCAAGAGTACCACTGTCTTTGTTAAAAATACACAAACAGATAACCATAACCATTTTTATTTAGACGAGGTTATCGGTCAGGAACACGCTAAACGCGCCCTAACCATCGCCGTCGCAGGGCGACATAATATCCTCTTGACCGGCCCGCCTGGTACTGGCAAAACTATGCTTGCCAAAGTCAGCGCCAACCTTATGCCACCACCAAGTCTCACTGAACAAATCGCTATCACAAAGGTTCATTCCCTTCACTCTCTATGTACAAATATCATCTCGGAACGCCCATATCGCGCCCCACACCATAGTATCAATCTAACCGCTCTATTAGGCGGCGGTCCAAATCTCATACCAGGCGAAATATCCCTCGCTCATCTCGGCGTCCTGCATCTCGACGAGCTGCCAGAATTTCGTCGAGATTGTCTCGAGGCGCTTCGGCAACCGCTCGAGAACCATTTCGTTAAACTCGATCGAATCAATGGACATACCCAATATCCTGCCGACTTTATGCTAATTGCCACCATGAATCCATGCCCCTGTGGCTACTTTCAATCAAGTATCAAAGAATGCACCTGCTCTCCTAGCACCATTCAGAGATATCGTCAAAAATTATCTGGACCGCTTTTGGATCGTATCGATATCACAACCCCTGTTCTGCAAGAACCCGACAGCATCCTCCATCACGGCCGCACAATCAACACTAAACAACATACTTTCGCTCAAAAACAGATTCACGATGCCGTTCAGCAACAACACCTACGCTACCATGACCTTACGAGATTCAACTCTCGCCTTTCTTCGCTTGAGATTACTAGATACTGCCACCTTACGAAAACAGCTAAAGACCTACTCAGCCAAGCTTCAAACCATTATTGTTTGTCCGCTCGTTCTTATTTTAAAATCATTAAAGTTGCTCAGACCATTGCCGACCTAGAACTCTCCCCTAAAATTACCACTGAACACATTTCGGAAGCTATCCAATATCGTCCCCAAATACTCAATTAGCCATATCTGAGGTCGCACCCCTTGTATTTTCGAAAGCATTTTGGTATAATTGTCGCCATAACAAAGTCTAATTTTTTGAGGAGCACTACCATCGGTACCAACAATTCGAAAACACGCATTAATGGAGATATTCGTTATCCGGAGGTGCGCGTTGTCAGCGCCGACGGCGCGCAGTTAGGTATCATGTCTAGTCGCGACGCTCAGCTTATGGCGCGCGATGCCGGCTTAGACTTAGTGGAGATTTCCCCTAACGCTAATCCGCCCGTCGTCAAAATCATCGACTGGGGTAAATACCAGTATCAAAAGATGAAGGAGCAATCTCGCGCCAAGAAAAAAGCTAAAAGCTCCGAACTCAAACAAATCAGACTAGGTTTAAAAATTGGGGAAAATGACCTCAATATAAAATGCCGCAAAATCATCGAATTGCTCGATGACGGCGATCGCGTCAAAGTAATGATTATCTTCCGTGGCCGCGAAATGGCCCACAAAGAAATCGGCACCGAACTCATGAATCGCATCATCGAAAAACTCGGCAGCGAAGTTGTCGTAGACGGCAAATCGCAGATGAGCGGCCGCAATCTTACCTTTATGGTTCGCCATAAATAGATTGCATTATAACGCCCACCGGTTCCCTACACCCCAAAGCGTTCCATATATCAACTAAAGTAGGAAAGGTAATCAAATGCCAAAAATGAAAACCCACAAGGGTACCGCCAAACGCGTCCGCATTACCAAAACTGGTAAAATCGTCCGCGAACGTGCTTTCGGCAACCATATCCTTGCCAAAAAGTCCAAAGCCCGCAAACGCAACATGAAAACTGCTGCTATTATCGAGGGCAAAATCAAGAAAAACGTTAAAACTGCATTAGGAGCTTAATCATGAGAGTTAAACGTGGAGTCGCTGCTCGCGCAAAGCACAAAAAGATTCTTAAAGCTGCTAAGGGTATGCAGCATTATCGCACTCGTAGCTTCCGTCTTGCGAAGCAAGGTGTCATCAAAGCATTACGTTATTCCTACCGCGATCGCCGCAATCGCAAACGCGATTTGCGTGCTCTTTGGATTACTCGCATTAACAATGCCGCTCGCGAAAACGGCATCAGCTATAGCAAGCTAATCAACGGTATGAAGACTAAGGGTATCGAACTCGACCGTAAGGTTCTTGCCGAACTTGCCGTCAGCGATCCAAAAGCCTTTACTGCCATCTGCAAAAGCGTAAAATAGTTAGGAGCTAAAAAATACCCCACTATCTGGGGTATTTTTTGTGGAATCTTTCCCCAAAAAGCGTTAGCACTCCAAGGTATACAACTGCCAATAAGCATTTTCAGACCAATGGTATTAGTGCGCTTCCTCATCTTTTCAAGATATTTTTACAACAAAGAATTCCACATCAAAACGTGGAATTCCAAGACACAAAAGCTCGTATAATAAGCCGGGTTCTGTGACTTTATTATATAAATATAATAAAGCCCGCAGTCATCTATCTAGCCCCGCAATTGCTCACGGGATCTAGCGGTGAGCGACCATCCGCGGACCACGGTATCTAGGTCTCCTTGCAGCCGGTAGAGTTTACCCCACCCCGATGTCACCACCAAGGTCTGTGGGCTCTTACCCCACTCTTTTCACCCTTACAACAGCTAAACAACTGAAGCGGTATAGTTTCTGTGGCACTTTTCCTACACTTGCGTGCGGTTGCCGTTAGCAACTACCGTGTCCTATGCTGCCCGGACTTTCCTCTCGCCAAAAAGGCCAGCGACTACGTCAACGAGCTTGTCGTTAATTATACCAAACCTTGACAACTTTTTCAAATGTTATCTATTAATAAGCTCCTCGGCGCACATTTGCATCGATGACCTTATTTACTTCCGCATCGGCCTCTACATTCATACTTCTCGGCACATGCGTGAAACTGTAAGCTTCGAGATTCTCCAGTAACTTCAAAACATCTGCGTGCACTTGCAATAAATCCTGATTCTTCACCTTATAAACACCATTCATCTGGTTCACCATCATTAAGCTGTCACTCTTAAAATGCACCTTCTTCAAACCTAACTCGATTGCCTGCTCTAGCCCTTCTTTCAATCCATAATACTCCGCTAAGCGCGAGCTGGAAAAACCCAAAAACTCGCCACCCCTTTTTAGTTCTTTGCCATCCGGGCCGATAATATAATAGCCCAAACCACTTGGTCCCGGATTCCCCCGTGAGCCGCCATCGGTGTAGATAGTCGCAAAATCGCTAGCCGGCAACACTTGTGCATTTTCGCCCGATTGCATAATTCGTGACGCTGGCACCCCTGCCTTTGTGGCCGTAATCTGCAATACCATCAATGACGCCTCTTCAAGCGCAAATGAGCCCATTTCCGATACTTTTATCCACTTATAGGCCGAATATCGTTCGTTCGTAATTTTTACTGAACCGCTCGCAATCTTTATCTCATATACGATATAAAGATTTCCCAATTCGGACGCTCCCTCCAGGTTAGTAAAAGTCACTGCGTCAACCAATTGCACACTCGCGGCTTGCGCGCCCAAGTTCTCATAAATCACCCGCGTCATAGCCTCTTCCGGCTGCTCGCCAAAGATAATTTTTCCCTGTGGCAACTCAAAATGCGGCGTTCCGCCATCAATTCTTCCTCCGGCCCGCTTCAAAAGCAAGACCTCATCGTCTTTTTTGCATATCGCCGTCACCCGAATACGCTGTTTCATATATTACCATTTTACCACAAGCATTTAGTATTTCCGCCCCCTCTTATGGCCCCCATCGCATCTTTTTCGATCATATGGCAATGTCTAATTTTTTTGGACTTAAAAATTATAGAATTAACAGATACAGAATCGCAAACCCCCATCATTTCAACTCCTGCTCTGTAGCAAAAATAATGTCCGAAGAAATCAGACATAACCACACTCTTCAACGAGAAGCGCACGGTGCGACTTGCAGATTAAATAAACCACCAAAAACCCAAGTTGCATCGTTTTCCCGTGATAAGAACACGGTGGGTAAACTCTCTCATACTAAACCCACGGGCTTAATATGTCGAATTCCCTAAAACATGATTATTCAGGAAAATCATGCGCAACTTGGGCTACTTTCATTCTATCACGCCAGCCTCCCCCCGTCAAAAACACGCCAGGGAGAAACTACGCTCCACCAACTAACATTGTAAAGAAGCGTAAAATAGCATTCATCGCGCCGCTCATATAAAAACTGAGCGCTGTACCAAAGAATAGCAAGCAGAAATATACTACAAATAAACCATATCTTTCAATTTGCTCCATAAATACCCGAACTCCCCCTTCCGGCGCAATCGCATATAGCACTCGCGATCCATCTAATGGTGGAATTGGAATAATATTAAACAGCATAAAACCAAGATTAATACTCACTCCAAGCATCGCGAACATACTCCAAAAGCTATCCGCAGAATAATATACTTCCCCATTTTGAATCTGAAATGCCCCCGCCCAATATCCAACCAAGAAAAACACTAGTGCCAACAAGAAATTCGTCAATGGTCCCGCTATCGCTACTAGCGCAAATCCCCACTCGCGATATTTTAGCTTGTATTTATTAATTGGAACTGGCTTTGCGCCACCAAAAATCGGCCCACCCATCAATGCGAGCAATATAGGTATCATAATCGTCATAACTGGGTCGATATGCTTTAGTGGGTTTAAAGATAATCGACCACTATATTTCGCCGTATCATCACCGAGCTTTAGCGCAACAACGCCATGCATTAACTCATGCAAAATCATCGAAAACAAAGTAATAATAAATACCGCAAATATATACCCCAAAGTGTGAGTTATATCGTCACTCATTCAATTATTATACCATATATACTTAGAGTCTCACATCTCGCACAAAAAAGATGGACCCTAACAACAAGAGTCCATCTCTTTTATTTAAAGGCAAACTTACTTAATCAAACCCTTCTTACGAAGTGTGCGAAGCGTTGAAGCGGCAACTTTCATTCTAACCTTGCGGCCGTCAATAATAAAGGTACGCTTCTGGACATTTGGCTCAAAAACTTTACGAGTCTTGTGCTGCGAAAAGCTTACGTTGTGGCCATACATCTTGCCTTTGCCGGTAATTTCACATACTGCCATATCTATTATCTCTTCTTATTATTAAAAACTTGCTCTATTATATCTTATAATTGGCTTTTTCGCAAGGGGTCTAATCTAGCTTCCATACTTCCATTACGGCCGGCAGCGAATTGGCATTCTTAATCTTTAGCTTCTTCTCTGTCTTTACGGAAGCTTTTATCTCTGCAAAGTCCATATTGCCCATCGGAATTACAATCTTTGGCTCAACAATTGGAACAGTCTTTGGATTACTAGTCCCTAGAATATCCACTGGGCCAAGGTTATCAAGATCATCAGTTTTAGCAGTATTCCCTACAATACCAATTTTAATGCCATCCACATCAATACGGTACATAATGCCACCTTCTTTTAGGCTAGTACCAACAATTGCAATGTCACCAATCTCAAATTCCCCAGAACCCCTAATTGTGCCAACCTTCAAATCGGCATTAATTGTCGATTGTGCGACATTAATATTTACGACTCTTTCCTTAGCTTTTATCGTCATTTCGTCAGAATTTTTTAATTCAATTTCAAACATTTTCTACTCCTCTTCTACTATTTACAGAATTCTTTCCGGATCATAAGTTTCACTAATTCGAAGCGACCACACATCTGCTATGAATCTATCACGCACGCTTTTACGATATAAATAGTCCTCGCGACTCATGATAGCATAATTAAGCGGCTTGCCCTGGCGCTTCTCCACTACTTCCGCCCATCGCGTCAACTTTCGCTGGTAATCATCGCCGATAATCAACAAGTCCAGTCCCTCTTGGCCAGGCAGACGATTCGTAACAATTAGGCCATGTATTAGATTTTCCACTGGACGTACATAATCTGCCCAAGTCGGCTTATGCACCTCGATGTCTTGCTTTGAATCAATTTTTCGTGAGAATATTTCTGACATCGGACGAGCGAATGGGTGTTTCATATTTGCTGAATAATAAACTTTATTCTCATAGTTCTCAATTTTTACAAGCCCCAACGCATTTAAGTTCGTCAGCTCACGCCTCACAGAATTTATCTGCTCTTCTATTACGCGAGTAATCTCCCGCACATAATACGATTTTTCTGGATTCTCGAAGAACAAACCCAACAATTTAGCTCTTGTTTTTGAACCAAACAATTTTTCTAATGGCACTGCGTTTTCTTTGCTCATCCTATAACTATATTAACAAAAGAATTAGAATTTATCTAGACAAGTAAAAATTAATTATACGCTCAACGGCGCCATTCAACCCTATCCAAACAATATTCTTATTTCTCTTAAACCATGTTAATTGTCTTTTTGCCAAATGCCAGTCATCTATCTCATTTAGCCGTATCGCCTCCTCGCGATCAATATTTCCACGCATCATCTCCCAACAAATTGGGTAAATATCCGACTTCATTGCTTGGCTATCCCAACCGTATTGCTCTACTAGTGCCAGAATCTCTTCCTCAATCGGCTGAGCAAATAATTTATTCGACCTAATTAGCAGCCGTTTACGCAATTCCTCCCGCGGCCAATCGATACCGAATACTACATAATCCGAACTCATCTCTTGTCTGTCTGAATAATTATTTTTCACAACATCGTTGAAATGGTAATCATAGACTAGCGCATCCACATACAGTCCTGTACCGCCCACAACTATCGGCAGGTGCCCTCTCCTACGTATATCTTTGATTTTCTTGAGTGCATAATTACAAAAATCAACAACCGTGAATCGATCATTTGGTTCTACCAAGTCAATGCCCCAGTGTGGCACACCCTTCATCTCCGTCAGCATGGGCTTTGCCGTACCAATATCCATTCCTTTATATATCGCGCGTGAATCCGCCGAAACTATTTCACAGTCACAAATACCTCGTTCCGAAAGTACCAGCGCTAAATCGATTGCTAAACCGGTTTTACCGCTCGCAGTAGGCCCTACTATAACCAATACCGGCCATTTAGACACATCAAAAACAGCAGAGCCACCCCCCGCTCTACTGTCTTTCGCAATTCTATTTTTGGCGCTCACGATAAGCGTAAGTCTCCGTATCGACAGATATTACATCGCCAGTCTTAATGAAGGCTGGAACTTTTACCTCGACACCAGTTTCAAGTTTTGCATCCTTCTGTACGGAAGATGTCGTATCGCCCTTAACGACGCTTTCGGTATAAGTAACCTCTAGCCACACATTCTTTGGCAATACCAAGTTAATCGGACTATCGTTGTAAAATTGAATATCGAAGTTTTCGCCTTCTTTCATAAAATCCTTCGCATCACCAACCATATCAGCAGTAAGCTCATACTGGTTAAAGGTCTCAGGATTCATGAAATAGAATTTCTCGCCATCATTGTAGAGGTACTGCACCGTTTGATTCGCAACCTCTGCTGGCTCAATTTTTTCCTGACCTTTGAAGGTTTTCGGTAATAATGCGCCCGTAATTAGATTCTTAACCTTCACATTCACAATACTACCACCACGCCCCATTACTTTTTGTGAATATTCCACCACTTTATATGGCTGACCATCCAAAGTTATTAGGGTGTTTTTCTTTAAATCTGTTGGCCCATACATGCTTAAGAACCCCCCAGAACTACGCGCTAGCAACAAATGGCATTAATGCTAAATGGCGAGCACGCTTAACGGCTACGGCAAGTTGACGTTGCTGTTTTGCAGATAGACCAGTCTTTGAAATTGGCTCAATGCGGCCATATACATCGACATAGCGTTGTAAAGTTTTTACATCGCGATAATCGAAATACATATTTGGATCATTCTTGTATCTCTTCATCTTTTACCTTTCTTACCTATTAAAATGGAATCTCACTTAGGTCGATAGGCTCATCGGAAATATCATCCGGCGCGACATCCGTAGCGCTATTATTTGTGCCTCCTCTGCTTCCGCCAGAATAACTTCCGCCATCGCCATTGCCTCCGCCGATAAAGTTAAAATCCTCAACGACGATCTCGACCCGAGAGCGCTTTTGGCCTTCCTTATCTTCCCAGCTACGCTGCTCGATACGGCCAGAAACCAAAATTCCGCTACCCTTCTTTGCATATTGCGCGATAATTTCACCGGACCTCCCCCAAGCCGAGCAATCTAAGAAAGAAACTTGCTCCTTATTATCTCCTGAGCCATCTTTATAATTGCGATTTACCGCCACCGTAAAGCTACAAACTTGAGCCCCACTTGGCGTTGAGCGTAATTCTGGATCACGCGTCATATTACCTACAATGATTGCTTTGCTAAATCCCCGCGCCATATGTTATTCCTCCTCTTTTGGTTCTTCTTGAACTTTGCGTTCTTGGCGTTTTGCCAACATCTTTTCACGACGTGGATCCTTCGCAACTAGCAGATAGCGAATCGTCTCATCGGTAATATTCAGTACCGAAGAAATTTTTGCTGGAGCGGCTGCTGGAAGTTCCAATTCGTAATAGTAATAAACCGCAAAATCTTGACCCTTAATCTGATAAGCAAGTCTCTTCTTGCCCTCATTGGCCTCTTTGGTAATCTTACCACCGTTGGCCTCAATCAAAGCCTTGACCTTGTCGGTTGCCGGCTCAAGATTCATCTCTAAATCAGGATGAATGAGCACGGTTAATTCGTATTCTCGCATAGAACACTCCTTTGGTTAAAGCAAGAGCGCATTATTTTTTAAAATAGCCTCTTGCTGAGCTAATATTGAACGAATTATAACATATGTCACCCCTGTTTGGCAAGTCAAGACCAAAGTATTTGACTACAATTCTTCACCAACCTTCAATAGTAATACATCGCGGTAATGGCGCGAATCTTTATCGCAAGTAGATAGAAGTATCAATTGCCAGCCATTTACTTCATCGGATTGCAATCTCTCGGCTGGATAGCTACCGTTTACCGTACTACCGCCTTCAATAATAGACTTAATAATTTCTTTATTTTTACCATTTCGGATACTTGCCAAATCATAGATTTTCGTCTTAGTTACATCCTCCACCGAATAAGATATTACCTCAAGCTCAAATGTACCTTTTGTGGTAGTTATAGTACCCCGACGATGTTTCTGCAAATAAGAGCTATCTACATATTCTACCAAAGAACCAAACATCTTATTACGGTTCATACGATGGCCATAAATAACCGTATAATTATCATTTAGGAAATCATTCCGATGATCCACAAACGGATTGCCGGCAATCGAATGCTCACCCTTATAATCCACCGTTAGATACTTCGCATTATCTTTAGACTGTGTAATTGGATAATCTATCGGAGTATCATCTAGTGTTAACCACGCAACTATATCCTCGTTAGTTCTTTGCAACTCCCGTATATCCGGATAGGCTCGATCGGCCATAGCCAACTTTTTTAGACTATCCGGAATATCTGCCTCTTTCACAACTAAATGATTATCAACAAGCGCATAAATCCCAACGCACAAAAATAATATCGATACCGATAATAGGATAATATTAAACACCCTATCTATAATATTTTGGACGACAACGATTTTGTTCTCACTTTGTCCCTTCATATCTAAAAACTCCGCGTACGCAAAAGCAAAGCGATTACACTTCCCTTAATACTAGATTCCTTGATGGCGCCAAAAGTTCGAGAATCTTTCATCTCTTCATAATTGGAGTTTAAAACGAAAAAGCTATCCGCCGGAACGCGAAAACCGTCGCCGAAGGGATTAGCCTCGTCGAGCGTGCTGTCATAAACTGGCGCATTCGAAACAATGACCCCATTGACCAACAAGTATCCATCATCGTTAAGCGTTATAAGGTCATCCTCTTCTCCGACTATTTCGGACATGAATTCGCTATTATCCTTGGAATAGATTACGATATCGCCAATGTGGAGATTCTTTCCTATTCTGTTGAATAGTATAAAATCACCATCATTAATGCGTCCATTCATGGAAACATCGGTTACTCTGCGAAATCCTACGAACGCACCAAAACTTAGCCAGAGTAGAGTAAATATAACTATAGCCTTCAAGGCTAGGAGCACCCAAGTGCTCCTAACCTTGTTATGGTTTTCCATATGCTTATCTTTCCAGCCTTATTAAGCTTTCTTTTCGAGTTTTTTGCGGCTTACGTAATAAACACCAGCGGCACCAGCGAGGGCCAAGAGTGCATAGATAGCGATGCTCATAGTTATGCCGGTATCGACAGTAGAGTCGAGGCCTTCATCAATAGTGGTCTTGTTTGCACTATTGTATGTCGATGCACCAGTTGCAACCATAGTCTTATTGCCGGTACTAGTTTTTTGTGCACCATCTATGGTAGTCGTGTAGCCATTGGCATCGCCAGACTTAGCGATCGAATAGGTAGTGCCAACCGGGATCTCAGATACGGTATTATTAATACCAATAGTAGCGGTATCGCCATGCTTGAGTTTGATTGTGCTATTATTAGCCACCTTAGCAGGGTTATCGCAATCAGATTCAGTGTTCAGCGTATAGCTATCTGATGTGCTGAAGGTTATAGTGTAGTCGAAACATGTAGTTAGATCTGCTGCGTTGCCGGATACGGTGTGAGCTACTTGGATGTTCGTATAGGCTGGAGTGCTAGTAAAGGCAAATGCGGAATCGTCGCCGGAGATATCTGAGATCTTGTTATTACTAGAG
>JAIKZA010000020.1 GCA_024682595.1 Candidatus Saccharimonadota bacterium
AGTTCTTCTCTTGTATTATACTCATCTTTGTCAAAATAAAACCTGACATTTTTATATGTATTTCCGTCATCTCCGTAGACGCCGATCTCATGCTTTTTGTTTTTATAAATAAAGTCTATATTACAGCAGATTCCCATCGCAAATTCTTCATCAATAACACGAAACAATACAGATACTGGACTCTCCACACTTTTGGACTTAAAAAACAGCATATCTTTTACCCTCCTTTGTTCTTATATTAATTATATCAAGTTCGGATGTGCACATATCGAACTAATATGTCCAATATCGTACGCCGCCGTGACGAGAGCAGGCGCCACGTCCTGTGGCCGTACTACTGGTTCCGTCATTGCAGACGGCGCCAGTCCGAACACCTGATTGCTGCCCCGCTCCATTATCGGGGCTGGTTGTGTTGGGTGTGCTTGGGCTTGGCGTGACGCTATTTTGAGATTTGCGGGCTTCCTCGGCGGCTTTTATGCGGGCAGCTTCCTCGGCGGCCTTTTTCGCAGCTTCCTCGGCAGCCTTTTTCGCTGCTTCCTCGGCGGCTTTCTTGGCGGCCTCTTCTTTAGCCTTAATTTCGGCGGCTAATTGTTTGCGGGCTTTATTTTCTTGTTCGGTTTTCCATTCGCTCCAGACTTTGCGCATGAGGTCTTTGTCTTCTTGCGAAAAATTCCAATTAATACGGACTTCTTTTTGTGCGACGGTTAATCCAAGAAAAGCGTTATATAGGTTAAGTCTGTCGGAAGATTTGCTAAAAGCTTCAGCGGTTTTATTGAAGCTGATATCTTCGATCGCCCATTTGCTGGAAGGGATGATTTGTGGCGGCGTAACGGCTGTAAAAGTATCCGAAGCGGTGGGGCTAAGTTTACCATTATTATTAGTAAAATCGGTTGATTCGGTTTTGGAGGCTCTACTGGTATATTTCTGTTGCTCACAATAGAAGTAATGCTTTGCACTGTCGTAGCTGAGGTTGCAGTCGAGAGTTATTTCATCGTTGACGACGATATCGTAATCGTAGTTTGATTCGGCGATTGTTTTAAAAAATGTCGAATAGCCAGAAAGGCTACATAATAGAATTGCAAGTCCGGGTAATAATGAACAGGCTAATAATATTAGGCGAGATGACCTAAAAAGATGTCGATACTGTGTTGATGTGCCTGACGAAAAAAGACGGTCGATTGCGTTTGTATATTTTTGGCGTTGATCTTGGTGATGCTCTTTGGCGGCAGCGAGGTCCTCGGCTAGTTTTGATTCGGCGGCTTGAATTTTTTGTTCGATTTCGGCAACTTGCTGGTCTAATTCTGGTTTTTCGTGGCGTTAGCAGCAATTTTTTGTTTGAGATCATTAATCAGCTGCTTGGCTTCGGTCTTAGTGTTGCCGGCGGCGATATCGATTGCGTGTTCGCTTGATATAAAACGCGCAAACGAGTAGTTGACGAGATGCGTGCGCGGGTTGCCGTTTTTGTAGTAGCCATAGATTTCGCGAATCTTGGTTGAATATGGCTCAACGGTGTATGGCTCGTTGAAATTTATTACACTATTACCGCGTTCAAGACGGTCGATGTAAACTATGGCTGATCCATAGGAGCCAATAATGTATTGTTGTCGAACGTTGGTAAGGTCGATTTTTAATGCGGATATTTCGGATTGGGCAGATTGTTTAATTGCGGAGAGTTCTTGGCGTTCAGTATTAAAGCTAGAACGATATTTTGCGTTTAATCGCCGGTAAATATGTGCATATTCCTGCGGCGAGTAATCGGTGACATCTTTGCTCATCGGACAGCTCCTGGGTATGTTCCCAAAAAGTAGAGCCCGAGTATGACTAGGACGAGATATATAACGTATGCGACTACGAATAATGGGCGATGCGTCCATTTTTTACGATATTTGGCGGCAAAGTAGAATCCGACGGGCGGAATAATAATTAACAATGTAATAATGTAGCCGTTAGAGATGGAGTCTTCAAGAGCTTTTTGATTCATTTGATGCCACATTGAGATAAAACCCCTTCGATTTTGTTGTAATCGCGTTGAGATAGTGAAATTGAATATGTTCGAGCAATATTGCGCCAACGTTTGGCGTATTCGCAGTAAAAATTTGGATTGCTTGGATAATAGTCGGCAGGACCTTGGTCGCTTTTTCGGCGATTTTCTTTGGAGGATACGGCAATATATACGCCATTGTTCATGGCGGACAAACTTTTGCCGTAATTTTGTTTTTGGGTACGAGACCATGCGTAGCCGCCATGCTGATTAACGTAACGAAGCGGGATGATGTGGTCGATATCAAGATCGTTATCTTCGCCATCGCCTTGATAAGGATTGCCGGTTAACTTGACGCCGGAGTATGGATCGATCCAGGATCCGTAAGTAACAAGGCAACCATTCGAGGTTTTGACTGGTACGGTAGATTGTGCAGTTAGGAGACGTGAGCGGATATTGCATCCTGTGCCAACATTCCATCCTTTGCCGTAGTTGGCGCGAAGATATGGTGAATTGTCCGCTTCGGCAATCTTGATGCCAGACATGGCGGAGGTGGCAGTACTAGTTGGTTTTGGGCTAGTAGTAGTTTGCGGCTGCGTGGGGCTTGGGGTTTGACTAGTAGTGCTTTGAGATTGAGTTGCGGTCTTAGTCTTGGTTTCGGTTTTGATAGGCTGAGCTTTTTTGAGCTCGGCGTAGAATTTCTGCTCGTAGGCGGAACTTTGTTCCGCGTAAGTATCGGAAGCAAAGGCGTAGCTAGGAGTAGAGCTGTAACTGACTTGTTCATATTGGGGTTTCTGAAGAGTTGGGAGGGTCGTAGTGGCGATAAAGAGCCAAACAATAAGCCAGGCATGACCGACTGCGTATATAGATTTTTGATATTTTGGTCGAGGCCGGTGCAAGATATTTGGCGTAATAGTGCGGAAAGAGTGGCGGGAAAAGGATAGAGACGACTAAAAATAAAATACTTTTACTTTTACCTCCCTGCTCCATGATGGTTTTATTATAGCATAAAGGTTATGAATAAAGTGATGGTTATTGCTTGTGTGTATCTATAGAAATAATGCACGAGTGGCCGCTCTTTAATTTGGTCTCTATTTAGAGAAAGGGGAAGTGAAAAAATGTCTGTTTACTTTAGTGAGCGATTTGTTAGAAATGACAGAAAGCTGTTCAGTGAAGATTGCTTTGATCCGATTGCTGAAATTTTCGACGTAGAGGATCAAACTCTGCAAGGTTTTTATGAAGATCTGACGGTCGGCAAGTCTGGTTCTGAGATATGGATTGGACCGCCTCTTCCGCCCTGTGTCGATAAGGATGGCCACGTTGAAATTAGGCATGGCGATTACATGACGATAATGTCTCGAGAGAGCTGGTTCCAGCTCAATCATGTCTGGATACTGATGCTGCTTAAATATGATCCGAAGCGCAGATTTTGCCGCGAAAGGTTAGTTGCGCCGTCGGATCGGGATTCCGTATGCGGTGCTTGGCTGCAACGGTTTGATAGCCAGCGAAAAGTTCCCTATGATATCGTCACTGTGAAAGCAAAAGAGGGCGACGTCTTTAGTATCGTTGGATTAGGTAATGAGCATCGGTTCTTTTATGTCGAGCACGATACGGTGCGCGAAGAACGGCGTACGTTCGGCTCCGCGTTGAGCGATGCTAGGTTTGATTCTGATGACGATATCTTCTCGGAGTCCGGATATAACTATGGACAATGGGAGGAGATTGGCTTTGGTCAGA
>JAIKZA010000052.1 GCA_024682595.1 Candidatus Saccharimonadota bacterium
TGTTTTTCGATTGCTTTATCTATACAATATGCCATAGGTAGTTTCCTGTTTAAGTTTTGAGCAACTTTAAGTATGAAACTACCTATTTTTGTTGGCAAGTACTGCCAACTATTTTGTTGCAAAGGTCCTGGACCCTAACGCCTATATTGATTTTTTATGTATTCTATGATATAATAATAAAAGCATTATTGAGTACATTCCTATAGGGGGTAATAAAATGAGGTTTATTTTAGACAAGTTCGAGGAGGATCCAACAGAAATCTTCTCTCTGGCAACAATGGCTTCTCTTGTCGTCGGCGCCGTCGGCTTAGTTCTGTGGGGTATAGCATTGATTTTCGGTCAGATGCTGCCTCTGGCTCTGGATCTGGCCACTTGGCTCAAGTTCGTCTTCGTCTTCGGCGTAGCGGCTATGCTCTGCTCTATCGTTACAGGTATTGCGAGCCTTATCGCAAATACATTCTTCGACGCGCCCTGCGAGGTACACTATATCATCCTCGGCATCGACATTATTGCCACAATCGCGACGATAATAGTCTACTACTCCTTATGACCTCTTTGGCCTTCCTGAGTGAAGGCCTTTTTTCATTTCTTATCAAAACGGGAAATAATATTCTTGTATAGCTCCATTAGAATCAGAATGGAACTCGCGATGATGAAAATCCAGCAGATCGCCCAAGCTGGGATAGATACGGTTTGCAAGAAAGTCGAGAAGATTGGGACTTTCATAACGAGAACCTGCAACAATAAAGTACAGAAGATACCCACAACAATGAACCAGTTGCTTTTTAGTGGAACAGTAAAAGCGGAGCGGCTTTCGCTGCGACAATTGAATACGTGAATATTCTGTATGAAGACCATTAGACACATTACGTATCCGCGAGCAGAAGTAATTTCCATATTTAACCGATTAATCAAGAACCAATAAAAGGCAAATACGACCGCAGTTATGATCACGCTGGAAACGGCGATTTCTCGCACAAGGCGCCTGTCGAAGATTGACTGCTTGGGGTCGCGAGGCTTCTCTTTCAAAATGCTCGGCTCGGCGGTTTCGAAGCTGAGCGCTAGGTCTTGTATACCGTCCGTCACGACATTCAGCCATAATAGCTGTATGGCCACTAATGGCATTGACATATCGCACGCGATAGCGAGACAAAAGAACGCCGCTTCGGCAAGGCCACAAGATATCAAAAAGTATATAATCTTGCGGATATTCGCAAAGGCCACCCTTCCTTCTTTTACCCCTGCAACAATCGATTTAAAATTGTCGTCAATAATAATCATGTCAGCAGTCTCGCGCGCAATATCTGTGCCCGACCCCATAGCAATGCCAATGTTTGCGGCTTTTAGGGCTGGCGCATCATTAACGCCATCGCCGGTGACTGCCACAAATTCGCCTTGGCGTTTTAGTGATTCGATGATTTTTAGTTTTTGCAACGGCGCAACGCGCGCAAATACCGTCTTTCCTGAAATATAATCATCAAAACTGCGTTTTGTACCGCGCAGGGCGTCCGCTACTTCGTCGCCAGTGGCAACCTGCGAGAGATTATCAGCTAATTTTAAATCCCTAGCAATCGAGAACGCTGTTAGAGGATGGTCGCCGGTGATCATTAATACCTTAATACCCGCCTCGCGACATTCGTTGATGGACGCAACCGCTTCTTTACGGATAGGGTCAATAAAGCCAACTAAACCCATGAAGGTCAGCCCCTTAACATCGTTTGTGCCGTAATTCTCTTTCTTTTGCACTTCACTGTTAGCGATCGCGATTACGCGATATCCGTCCTTGGCTAGCGATTCATTTTGCTGTTCGAGTTTGATTGTATTTTTTTCATTCGCAAAGTTTATTTTACTGCAAAACTTCTGGATAACTTCCAACGAGCCCTTTGCGGTGCAGTATGTCTTGCCGTCCTTTTCGTAAAACACGGCGGAATACTTATTTTCGGATTCGTACGGTATTTGCTCGAGTATTTTTATGCCATGAGTTTTAACGCCGAGTTTTTCGGCCATAACTAAGAATGCAATATCGATTGAATCGCCGATTGGAGTTTTTCCGGAGATGTCAGCCTCATTATTTAGTGCGCCATATAGACCGATTTCTTCGGCATAACGCATAACATTGCCGGTAACCTTACCCTTACGTTCGTACCCCGTGCCGGAAATCTGGTATTCTTCACCGTTTGGCAATAGGATACATTTTGCCGTCTGTTGGTTTACGGTAAGCGTGCCAGTCTTATCTGAAGCGATGACTGTACAACTACCGAGTGATTCGGCGGCATTTAGCTTGCGCACAATCACATTTTTCTTAGACATTTTATTGGCCGCAATTGTTAGCGCCATCGTCAATGCGAGCGGTAGTCCTTCTGGCATTGCGGAAACCGCAAAAGCAATGACGGTCAATAATATTTCATGGCCAGGGGTATGCTTCGCTATCAGAAGAATCGCAATCGCAATAGCCACCATGAGAACCATGATGCTAATTTGTTTACTAAACTTCTCAACCCGAATAGTTAGTGGAGATTTTTCGTCTTCAGTTGTCGCGAGACTGTCGGCTATTTTACCCAGCTCCGTATCGAGCCCAATTTCGGTTACATAGGCTTTTGCGCGTCCAGTAACGACAGTCGTGCCAGAAAAAGCCATGTTCGTCTGGTCGGAAATAGACACATTCTTTTTAGCTATTGGATTGGTTATTTTTGAGACTTGCACGCTTTCGCCCGTCAAAATTGATTCGTCAACCGTAAAGTTATGAGCTTCAATGATGCGCATATCTGCGCCAATTTTATCGCCAGATTCAAGCAGGACTAAATCGCCGATTGTTAGTTGTTCTACGGAAATAGAACATTCCTTACCGTCACGAATTACGTGGGCTTCGTCTTTTACGAGCTTCGATAAAGCATCAGCAGTATTATTAGCTTTGTTTTCTTGATAGGTGCCGATGATAGCGTCAACTAAAACAATTAACAGAATCGCGATCGCATCAATTATCTCGCCCACGATAAGCGAAACGATAATTGCGACTACTAGCAACAATACGATCGGGTCGGCAAACTCGTGGAAAAAAATTTTTATAATGCTATCTTTTTTCTTTTTCGGTAAAGTATTCGGGCCGTATTTTCGTCGGCGCGCCGAAGCTTCAGTTGAACTTAAACCAGAGTTACTGGTTTTGAGTTCTGCTTCAATATCTTTGATGTCCTTTTCATAATAATTAGCCATTACGCTTATTATTATACATCCTTAATTTTTAATATATAATTATATAGTGAAGACAAAAATTAAGGTCAGCTACGCTAAGGGATTAACAAAAAAGCAAGTCCACGCAATGCGCCGCGCGGGGTTTTCTAATGTCGCCGTCAGGCCACCCAGTAAGACCGTAAAAGAGATTGTGATTGGCAACGTTTTTACGTATTTTAATTTTGTCTTTTTGATTATTGCAATTCTACTGATAGCCGTAAAATCATACCGCGACATTACTTTTATGCCAATCATTATTGCAAACGCACTAATCGGTATTTTTCAGGAAATGCGCGCTAAAACTGTTCTCGACCGCCTCACGATGCTTAATGCGCCAACAGCAACAGCTATTCGCAATGGTCGCGAGAAAATTATCGACGCAGAAAGACTTGTCTTAAATGACGTGGTTGTATTTAGGGCTGGCAACCAAATCCCTGCCGATGCGGTAGTTATCCATGGCGAGGCGAAGGTTAATGAATCATTGCTGACTGGCGAAGCTGATGAGATTCTAAAATCCGAAGGTGATGAATTAATGAGCGGAAGCTTCATCGTATCCGGAGAATGCTACGCTCAGCTTACAAAAGTAGGCGCCGAATCGTATATTTCTCAACTAACATTACAGGCAAAAAAGATAAAAACCAAAGAACAGTCAGAAATTATTCGCTCGCTCAATAAAATCGTAACAATCGCTGGCATTGCCATTATACCAATCGGCGCTGCCATTTTTTGCCAAAATTTCTTCATAAACGAACTAAATCTCCAGCGTAGTGTCCAATCCGCCGTCGCCTCAATTATCGGCATGATACCGGAAGGTCTTTTCCTGCTTTCTAGCATCGCGCTGGCCGTAAGCGCAACCAAGCTAGCCCAAAAGAAAGTGCTTCTACATGACATGAAGAGTATTGAAACACTCGCACGCGTCAATGTGCTCTGCGTCGATAAAACTGGAACAATTACAGATAATACCATGGTCGTAGACGACACTGTATTGCTATGCAATGATTATGACCAAAAAGCTATCTTTTCATTATTGAGCGATTTCGCAACAGCGCAAGCCGCGGACAATATCACAATGAAAGCGATGAAGGCATATTTCAATAAACCAAGCGGCCGAGAAGTAGCCAGCATTTCGGGTTTTTCTAGCGAATTTAAATACAGTGGCGTAAATTTTAATAATGAATCATTCGTATTGGGTGCTCCGGAATTTGTCTTGCGTGATAATTACAAAAAGTACCAAAAAGAAATCGAAGATTATGGCGGGAAAGGCTATCGAGTACTGCTGTTTAGCAAATATGACGGATCCGCCGATGGACGAGAATTGACTGGCAAGATTACACCATTAGCTCTTGTTTTGATTACGAATCCAATTCGCGAAAGCGCAACTGAAACATTTAAGTTTTTCGCCGCGCAGGGCGTCGACATCAAAGTTATTTCTGGAGATAATCCGCGCACAGTATCCGAAGTCGCTCGAAAGGCTGGGATTAAAGGCGCCGAGGATTATGTTGATGCATCAACATTAGATACGGATGCCTTAATTGACGAGGCGATGCGAAAATATACTGTTTTCGGGCGCGTAACGCCTGACCAAAAATGCAAATTCGTCAAATCCATGCAGGCCGACGGTAAGACCGTCGCCATGACCGGAGATGGCGTCAATGACGTCCTAGCGCTAAGAGATGCCGATTGCTCAGTCGCAATGGCAAGCGGTAGCGATGCGGCCGTTCAGGCCGCACAAGTGGTATTATTAGAATCCGATTTTTCGCGCATGCCCGAAGTGGTAGCCGAGGGACGACGCGTAGTAAACAACCTCGAACGTTCAGGAAGCCTATTTTTAGTAAAAAATATCTTTTCGTTCATGACTAGCGTTATTGCGATAATTTTCGCCATTGCCTACCCTCTAATT
This sequence comes from Candidatus Saccharimonadota bacterium, assembly GCA_024682595.1. Taxonomy (GTDB): domain Bacteria; phylum Patescibacteriota; class Saccharimonadia; order Saccharimonadales; family Saccharimonadaceae; genus UBA2834. The sequence goes on from JAIKZA010000052.1 coordinate 5,129, forward strand.
CCTGCACAAATCTCATTAATTAGTGCATTTACAATCGGCATTCCTGGTTTCTTGCTCTCGCAGGCACCGAACCACGATTTAATCCGAGGAAGCTTTGTGAGTAATATTCTAAAACGCGCCGCGCCGGGAGGGTTGACGGATATGATAGCGGTAGTGCTAATGGTAATTGCAGGCAGAATATTTAGTCTTTCGCAGGTCGATACTTCTACCTGCTGCACACTATTACTTATGTTTGTTGGCATCATGATGGTCGCGCGCGCATCGAAGCCGCTAGATCGATACAAACGTATCGTAATCGGCGCTTGTATTGCTGGCCTGGCCCTATGCTATGCAGCTATCCCAACTTTCTTCGGCATGACAAGGATGACGCTGCAAAGCTGGGTGGTTTGTGGTATATTGGCACTATTTTCAATCGTAATATTGCGCTGGATGACAAAAGTCATCGACTACGTATGGACTCAAATTCCAAAGAGTAAAATTATAAAGAAAATAAGGATATAATACATGGGTTTTCTAAGTAGGCTACTAGGACGAGACGATAATATTATGGTTAATCCGCCCGCTCAACAAATGAGTAAAAATATTTCCACGCAAACACCGAATGCTGGAGATGGAATTATGGTAATTAGCGATGCCTTCTCAATCGTAGGACGTGGCACCGTTGCGACGGGACGATTAACTCAGGCGGTTCGCCTGAATGACCCCGTAGTAATCGTTTACCAAGATGGCACTCAGCTAAAATCGAAAGTTATAGGCATTGAAGCATTTCGCAAAAAGTTAGATGTGGCTGAGGTAGGTGAAAATGTAGGATTACTTCTAGAGGGGATTGAACGTGGCCAAATCCGCCGTGGCGATATAATACGATTGGCATCCTAAATGCCAATTATGCACATCGTTATTAATATTAATAATGATATATTCATATGAATGCCGACCTTGTGGGCTCTTTTTTCGTCATACTCCTCGTCATATTTGCGACGAATCTTTAGCTTTGGAAATACCTCGAACCAACACAATAATGTATAAAGAAACAATAATAGCGCATACAATAGCGCTAGCCTAAATATCGCCATAAAGGGGAATAGTATCATCATAACCATGAATGTATTTGAGACATTTAATAGGTCAATAATTGCGTCAATATGCCCCGTGCGCTCATTTACGGCGCGATGAATTGAATAAATTCCGAACAGTGTTGCCACAACAAAGGGCACTATCGGCACAAGCGTTGAATAGAATAGTGACGAAAAGAGGTTTCTGATATCCGCTAAGCTACGGCCGCTTGCTTTATAGTTAATCGAAAAAAGCATAAAAATACCAACACCAATCGCGTTGCCGCAAAAGGAAATAAACATGCTCAGCCAAGCAAAAAATAACGTACTCTTTCGTTCCGATATAATTTTGGCGGAATTTGTCTTCTGAAAAGCTATTGCGTCTTTTCCTCTGCTCGTAGCCATAATCTTATTTTAACATAAGCAATAGAATATATCTCTACTATGTAGTAGACTATTTTTAAGAAGGAGGCAAATGAAACAGTTAATCAAAGGCGCTGTATTGGCGAGCATATTGATAGGTTTGGGGGATTACGTATTACTCAAAGTTGGCGCACCGCTGGGGGCGTTTTTGTTTGCACTGGGCCTGTATGGAGTATGCCTATTAGGAGCTAATCTATTCACCGGCAAATGCGGTTTTATACTCGAAAATAAAAAATGGATTGATTTAGGGGTTATTCTTCTAGTCAATATGGCGGCAGGTTGGCTAATTGGTTGGGCTTTTAGCATGGCCGATCCAGCCATACATGACGCAGCAGTAATAAAGTTTAATTCATGGGATTTGTCGCTCGGCTTTTTCTTGCGAAGCATCTTCTGCGGTATGATTATGTATATTGCAGTAAAATGTTACAAAATGGGCTCAATTTGGGGGGTTTTTATTGGCGTGCCACTCTTTATCCTGGCCGGCTTCCAGCACAGTATTGCTAATGTTATTACGGCTGGTGCGGCAGTAAACTGGAGTTGGACTATCCCGCTATGCGCAATAGGAAATTTTATAGGATCCATTATTATTGCTTGGATAGCTAGTGCAGGCGCACCGAATGCTGCCACGCCAAGAAAAAAGACAAAAAGAGCAAGAAACTAGACACCTATCTCTTTTCCGTCTTTGTTATATAGGCTCTTATAAGCACTACACCTCTCTAATAGTTCGCGATGAGTTCCACTGTCAACCAAAGCGCCGTCTTCAATGACGAATATCTTATCGCTGTCAATAATAGTCGATAGGCGATGCGCAACTATAACTAGCGTATAGTCGCCCTTTAGATTATTGATGGCTTCCTGTATTTCCGACTGAGTTTTATTATCGAGTGCGGAAGTAGCCTCGTCAAATAAGATGATTTTTGCTTTCATTAATAATGCGCGCGCGATTGCGATACGTTGTTTCTGACCGCCGGACAAAATAACACCGCCTTCGCCAAGGATAGTGTTATATTTATTCGGCAACGACATAATATAGTCATCTATGCGCGCAAGTCGACAGGCCTCACGCATCTCGCTCATTTTTGCGTCTGGCTTAACGAGACGCAAATTGTCCTTCACCGAATAATTGAAAACATAGGGCTGCTGAGTTACTACTGATATATTCCCACGTAACGAGTCGCGATCCAATTCGCGAATAGGTATTCCGTCTATAAGGATATCCCCCTCATCGGCATCATATATGCGAGTTAGAAGGCTCATTATGGTAGTCTTACCGGCACCACTCTTTCCGACAATTGCAACTTTTTGGTTTGCCTTGATATGTAGGCTAAGGCCTTTGATTATTTGCTTCTTGCCAAAAGAAAACTTGACATCGCGAAACACTATATCGCCGTCAAGATGATCGGTCTTAGTTGAGCCAAAATGCTCTTTGCGATAAACATTATTCTCAATAATTTCAAAAATCCGATTCCCCGATATGGATATCTGCTCATTATCATCAATAATTTGCGTTAACCCGTAGAATAAGTCGCGAATTCGATCTAGATAATTGTAGACGATAATAAATGCCGGTATAGTTAAAAGGTTTTGCGAGAATAAGAAACAGCCAAAAGCAAGATAAACAAACTCAGACGAATTATAGACAACTAGCTCTAAAAAGCGAAAACGGCGATTTGTGGCATAGATGCCATATTCTTGATCGGAAGTCTCGCGCACTTTGCGCCCCACTCCGCGTGCAATTGCTTCGCCGGCATTTAGAGTTTTAACATCCCTAAAACCACGCACAATTTCCGTAACCATACCAGTACGCTCGTCGCGGCTCGCGCGAAGAATCTTGCGCGTATTCGTAAGACGTTTTATACGCATTCTGCTAACAACAAAGCAAGCCGCTGCAATCACTAGCGACAAGTAGAACATCTCCTTGCTCAGCACTAGGACGGCAAATAAAACGCCAGCATTAGTGACTACGTATGCTATCCAAAATGCATAATCTTGGTAGATGGATGCTACTTTGTCTATATCCGAGGTCAAACGCTCGATTATTTTACCGGTACCCATCTTATCTATTTCGGCTGCTTCCATTTTTAGCATTTCGCGCACCAGCGCTTGCTGAAGTCCAAATAGCATACCTACTTTTAACTTATCGAGACTGCGCTCGCGCATATAACGCATGGCCGCATCGGCGAAATGAATTAACATTACCACGAAAGCGGAATATAACACTTGTGTCATTAAACCATCCGTAATCTGCAATATAATACGGGAAGCAACTATTGGTATCACTACGCCAACCGCCGCCGCAATGGCGCAGCAAATTATGCAGGACACAATAATTAGCCGGTAACCTTCACAGTATTTTACCGATTTGCGGAATATTTCGAATGCGTTATAGGTTTTTTCTTTATTGTCGCCTTTTTTAGCTAGTCGTTTTTTCATGAAATCCCTAAATGATCTTTTATGATTTTTATTTTCTCTACATCTTTTTCTCTATGATTTTCTAGCATCCAGTCTAGTTGTAACTTGAGCGACTCGACAGGATAGCCATCTACGAAGTCGGTATCCTTGTCGTCATAGTCGAGAACCGCCACTTCTATATCCTCACTAATCTCATACAGATACCAGTACTTTGGAGATTTCTTAAATGTAAAAACAGATTTGAGTTCCTCGAAATAGTCTGGGCGAATTTTAATATCTATATCAGCGGTCTTATCTATCAGTCCATACAGCAGCATAACGCCCGAAGCAAGGATTCGATATCTACTCTTATCTAGGTTTAATTCGTCAAGTTTCTTTAAGTATTCTTGTTTATTCATATCTGTTTCACATTGTATCACGGCAGAAGATTTGCTGCGCAATTCATGAAGCAAGCTTCATTTCACCTCATCCGCTTGGCCTTTTATTCTTGCAAGCAAGACAAAAGGCCACCCGTTGAGGTGGCGATCATCGTATAATGCTCCCGGGGCTGAAGCGCCCGGTCGTTATACAAACAAGAGGCAAGTTCCTTGCTTCTTTTTGTCGTAAACGACAAAAAGCCACCCGTTGAGGTGGCTTGTTTGTATAATTCGGCATCTTGCTAGTTTCCCGCAAAGCAGTATAATCGCCGCTACCAGGCTTGACTTCTGTGTTCGGAATGAGAACAGGTATTTCCCTGGCGCTATGGACACCGAGAAAAGACACTAAGGGCGAACCGCAAATCCAATGGTTCTGTTTTAGTATCTTATCTCGATGTAAGATGCAATGAAATTTTAATTGACGTGGTGCTTGAACACCAGTTACTAGTTAAGTCTACCCTACTTATCGTCGTTATGCAAGCATAAAAACAATAAGTAGAACATAAAAAGGCAATGCCTCTGTTAGTATGCTTCGGCTCCACATGTTACCATGCGTCCACCTTGCACCTATCAACCAGATCATCTTTCTGGGAGGTCATAGGGAATTCTTATCTTGGAGTCAGTTTCGCGCTTAATATGCTTTCAGCGCTTATCTATACCGAACATAGCTACTCGGCAATGCAGCAGGT
>JAIKZA010000074.1 GCA_024682595.1 Candidatus Saccharimonadota bacterium
TGTTTTTCGATTGCTTTATCTATACAATATGCCATAGGTAGTTTCCTGTTTAAGTTTTGAGCAACTTTAAGTATGAAACTACCTATTTTTGTTGGCAAGTACTGCCAACTATTTTGTTGCAAAGGTCCTGGACCCTAACGCGCGTCTTGACAAAATAAGCCGCTTGTGCTATAATTAAACTATTATGGTTCTTTAGGAGGTGACATATGAGACTGTATACAAGCAAAGGGACAAAAGTCGCAGACGATATCGCCTACGCAGGACAATACGTATGCGACATCAAAAAGTCAGCCTTCAAAGATGACGACGACTTTAGAAAAGCATACGATTGGCTCGCTAAAGCTTTAGCGAAAAGAGTCGAAAATCCCGCGCGCGCTTCTTATCCAGTATGGGCGTACCACGAATTAGGCGAAGATTTCGACTACACCCAGCAGGGTTCAGAAGGCGAAGAACGCGTTTTTCTCGAACTCGAAATACCCGACGATCGAGTCGTGGCAATCGATCCAGTCAAATGGTTCGATATAATAGCCTGTGGCTTCGTTTGCCCTTCAGACGCCGACGAAGAGGAATATAATCGCCTATGCGAAAAATACGCCCACGCGACCGAAGAGGAGTTAAACGCTAACCGCGAGCAAATCTTCGATATCGACGAAGGAAATATACCAGAAATGGTATTTTGGACTATTGATGCAGCCAACGTCGTTTCTACTACGCGATATATCTGTCACATCCCGCAAGATGATTATGAATAACCGGGCAACGCCCGGTTTTATTCTTTCTTATATAAATAACCACAAACATACACTATACTTAATAAGCTACCATTCACAGATCATATCATTTATGATAATATAAAAAGAGTAAATAAGAGGTATCATGAATTTTAAGACCATTTTTAAGTCTTTCAAGAATAAGGATATGCGTAGGCGTATTTTTGCGGTCGTCGGTATCTTGGTCGTCTATCGCTTCCTAGCTCATATCCCAGTCCCCCTTGGAGACCAAACCACATTCAAGCAAGCAATCGACAACTTTATTAACGGCACAGATTTTGGCGGCTTTATCAACCTAATTTCAGGTGGCGGCCTCACCAACTTCTCAATACTTCTAGTTGGCCTCTCGCCATACATCACCGCATCTATCGTAATGCAGCTTCTTACCAAAGCCATTCCACGCATGGAAGAGCTAAATAACGACGGCGAGGCCGGCAGACGCAAAATTAGCCAGTGGACCCGTATGCTAGCCGTTCCACTCGCAGTCCTCCAGAGCATCGCTTATATTTATATTCTTTTCCAAGAATTACTCGCAGCCAACACTGGCGGTTCCGTAGAAGTCAGTTTTCAGAGCTGGGCACTCGCTGTTACATCAATGACGGCTGGGTCAATTATCTTAATGTGGCTAGGCGAGCTCGTAACCGAGCAAGGCATCGGCAACGGCATATCTACCATCATCCTCTGTAGCATTATTTCCTCATTGCCAAAAACCTTAACCCAATTCGGCGTAGCACTATTCAATACAAGCGCAGGCACATTAAGTTTATTCGGTTGGCTAGAACTGCCAGTCAATCCAAACATGTTCTGGACTATCCTAGGTTTGGGCGCAGGTTTAATAGTAGTACTCTATATATTAATCAAAATCAACGAAGCGCAGCGCATTATTACAATTAATTATGCCAAGCGCGTGCATGGCAACAGCGCATATGGTGGCATCAAATCAATTATGCCAATTAAACTCATTGCGGCCGGTGTTGTACCAGTCATCTTTGCGGTCGCATTTCTATCTGTACCAGCATTTATCGGCCAATTAGTCCTACGTGCCGACCCAACAAGCGTTATTGCCAAGAATGTCGTTAGTTGGTTCACCGCACCAAACGCGAACACTTACGATTCCGCCACGGGCCTACAAGCGAAAGATTTTGTCTATCCTACGCTCTACTTCATACTCGTGGTCATGTTTACCTACTTCTACACGAGTATTGTATTTAATGCCCAAGAAATCGCGGAAAACCTCCAAAAACAAGGCGGCTTCATAGAAGGCGTCCGCCCAGGCAAGCAGACAGAAAAATATTTCAACAAAGTCGTGAACCGCCTCAACCTATTTGGCGCATTGGCACTAGGTATTATCGCAATGCTCCCATACATCGTAGACTACATATTTATCGCGACCACAAATGCTCCGCTTGGATTATCAATTTCTGGTACGGGACTCCTAATCGTAGTTACGGTCGCACTCGAGAATATGCGTCAAGTCAACTCTAGAGCACTAATGGTAACTTACGACGACTATCAATAATATGGCACTAAAAATCAATCGTACTACGCGAAGGGTAATTAAGGGCATCGGCATAGCACTACTGATTATACTAGTTGCCATAATGCTCAAAATCCTGGTATGGGAAAACAACTATTACAAGACCAAAACTGGCGAAGAACGCGCCATGGCAGATGTGCCCATTACACAGATCGTCAGCGCACTAAATCCCTCAGAGACTGAGCCAACAACAGAAGACATCGCTAAATACCAAGTTGAAAAAAATACACCGCGCTACCTGGACATCGAAAGATTAAATATTCATGTCAGAGTAATAAAAACAGAAGTTGACACCAATGGTATCTTGGCAACGCCGGACAATATATATGATGTGAACTGGCATTCTGGATCGAGCGCACCTGGCGAAGGCGGATACATAATAATTAGCGGGATCCACTCGGGAAAGACCAAAACTGGCACCTTTGCTAATCTCGACAGCATGGAAAAAGGCGACGAAATCTCTATCGAGAACGGCGATGGCACCAAGTTTAAGTACGAGGTTAAAGAAATTAACGTTATCTCCGATCAAAAAGACAGCGATGAGAATCTCATAAAAATGCAAACTAAACTAGACGATAAGGAAACCTTATCGCTAATTACCGTAAAAACAAGGCAGAATAGTCGCGAATTTGAGTCTCTCGCGATGCTAAGAGCCACTATTAAAAAATAATTTATATATTTAGCTTTTAGTATTTACTATTTGCCAAAATTTTGATATACTACCAAGGTAATTTATGGCTAGTCACAAGAAAACCGCTAAGGTCGCCAAGAGAGACGCGGATAATTCCGCAGGCGCCAAGAATAAGAAGGAAGTTATTAAACTTACCGGAAAAGTCGTTGAAGCCCTCCCGGGGACCAAATTCCGCGTGGAGCTTGAGAACGGCCATATTATTGTTGCTCATATGTCGGGTAAAATGCGAAAGAATTATATCCGTCTCGTGCCGGGCGACAAGGTGGATGTTGAATTAACGCCTTACGATCTCACGAAGGGGCGTATCAGCTACCGCCAAAAAGATTAATTTTAATCGAAAGCGAGAGAATCCATTCGCAGATTTCGCATCTGCGAGTTGGTACGATGCTTTCAGAAAGGTAATTTTCAATACATGAAAGTTCGTGCTAGTGTAAAGAAAATCAGCCCTGATGATATCATTGTGCGCCGCAAAGGTGTCCTACGTATCATTAATAAGAAGAAACCTAAGAACAAGCAAAGGCAGGGTTAAGCATGGCAAGAATCGCCGGTGTTACCATTCCTAGCGAAAAGCAAGTCTGGATTGGCTTGACTTACGTTTACGGTATCGGTCGCACCACTAGCAAAGCCATCCTTGCGGCGGCTAAAATCGAGCCGACCACTCGGGTGAAAGATCTCACCGAGGCTCAGGAACAGAAACTTAACGATATTATTTCTAGTAAATATTCCGTTGAGGGTGACCTAAAGCGCCTCGTGACAAACAATATCAAACGTATCAAGGATATCAATTCCTACAAGGGGCTCCGCCACAAGGCAGGTTTACCAGTCAACGGTCAGCGCACCCGCACGAATGCGCGCACACGCAAAGGTAAAGCTATCGCAGTTGGTGGCGCTCAACCAAAAGCAGCAAGTAAAACTTAAGGAGTTAATATGGCAGAAGATACTACAGTCAAAACAGCTCCTGAAGTGGAGCAAAAAGCCCCAAAAGCTAAAGGCAAAAAAGGCAAACGCATTGTTCAAGCTGGTGAAGCTCATATTCAAGCCACCTTCAACAATACCATCGTAAGCGTTACAGACAAGAAAGGCGAAATTATCGCTGCTTCTTCCGCCGGCGCCAATGGCTTCCGCGGTTCCAAAAAAGGCACCGCATATGCAGCTCAAATCGCCGCAGAAAAAGTTGCCGAAATCGCTAAGCGCGATCATGGCATGAATAGCGTTGACGTCTACGTCAAGGGTATTGGCCTCGGCCGCGACAGTGCAATTCGCGCTTTTAGCACTATGGGCATTTCTATCAACAGCATCACGGACAAAACCCCAATTCCACACGGTGGTTGCCGTCCTAAGGGAGAAAGGAAACCATAATGGCACGCGATATTTCACCAATTGGCAAACAATCTCGCCGTGAAGGTTATGCACTTGCTCCAAAAGCGCAAAAAATCATGGCAAAAAAGACCGGGATTCCAGGTCAACACGCCGACATGCGCGTTCGTGGCGGTAGTCTATACTTGACTCAGCTCCGCGAAAAGCAAAAAGTACGCCGCATATACGGCCTACTAGAGAAACAATTCGCTAAACTCATGCGCGAAGCACAACGCTCTGAAGGAATGACGGGCGAAAAGCTACTCGAATATCTCGAGCGCCGCGCAGATAACGTTGTTTACCGCGCTGGCTTTGCGACTACTCGTCGCGCTGCACGCCAGCTAGTTTCACATGGACATTTCACGCTCAATGGTAAGCGCGTCGATATTCCATCGATCCGCCTTGGTGCCGGAGACGTACTAGAAGTTCGTCCAAAATCAAAGAAAAATACTTACTTTAACAACCTTGAAAACATTATCGGCGCAGCTAGCCAGACCCCACTTTCATGGATGAAGGCAGATGCAAAGAAAATGAAAATCGAAATCACAGGTACACCAAAGCGTGAAGAAGCAGAGGTGGGCATCAACGAACAATTAATCGTCGAGTATTACTCACGTTAAAGGAGAACTATGACAAAAGTTATTCACGAAGCAGAACTAGCAGAAATCAAGGACCTTGGTGAGAACAGTTCAAGCTTTGTTATCAAGCCACTATATTACGGCTACGGTAACACACTTGGTAACTCCCTCCGTCGTGTTCTTCTATCCAGCATTAAAGGTGCGGCCATCACTGCTTTTCGCATTGAGGGCACTACGCACGAGTTTTCAGCAATCCCAGGCATCGTCGAAGATACAGTAGACATCATGCTCAATCTAAAAAACATTCATGTCAAATCACATTCCGATGCCCCAGTTGAAATCTATCTCGAAAAGAAAGGTACGGGTACCGTTCTTGCTGGCGATATCAAACTCCCAGCAGAGATTGAAATTGCCAACCCACAGCAGGTTATCTGCAATATCGATGATCCAAAATTCACCCTCAAGATGGATATGGTCATCGATACCGGACGCGGCTATCTAAGTATAGAGCAGTCCAGCGAAGATCGTGTTCATAGCGACATGATTGCGCTAGATGCTGTATTTACGCCAGTACTTCGCGTTCGCTACAACGCAGAAAACACTCGCGTTGGCCAAGACACCAACCTACAACAGCTCACACTAACGATTGACACTGACGGTACTATTACCCCACGTGAAGCTTTCGAAGAAGCTGCCGCCATCTTGGTCAACCAATATAAGGCGCTCGCCGGTAGCACTACCGTCGAAACCGCCCCAGCTCCAACTGCGAGCAAAACCGAAGACGAATCGGGCCTCATGCTTCCAATCGAAGACCTCGGCCTATCCGCACGCACTGCGAATGCTCTTCTCAACAACGACATTCACACCGTACGCGATCTCGTCGTATTATCAGAAAGCGATCTCAAAGAGCTTAAAGGCTTTGGTGCTAAAGCGCTCGATGAAGTTCGCGAGAAATTAACGGAGTTAAAAGTTTAAATGCATCGCCATGGATATAAAGGGCGCAAGTTTGGTCGTGAAACAGACCAACGCACTGCACTAACACGCGGTTTGATGCGCTCCTTGTTTAAGTACAAAGCAATCAATACTACTCTCGCAAAGGCGAAAGAAATTCGTCGCCCTGCAGAGAAATTGATTACTCTCGCGAAGAAGGGCGACTTGGCTTCCCGCCGTCTCGTCATCGCTCGCTTGAATGATCAATTAATTGGCAATGAGCTTTTCGATAATATTGCACCACAAATCAAGCGCAATAGTGGTTACCTCAAGATTGAACGCACCGGTTTCCGCCGCGGCGACAATTCCGAAATGGCAACTATTTCCTTTGTTGACGAAATTAAAGACAAAGCCGAAGAAGCTCCAAAAGCCGAGAAGAAACCAGCCGCCAAAAAGGAGGATAAGTAGTTATGAAAACTTATAGCCAAAAAGCCTCCGAAATTAGCCGCGAATGGTGGATTATCGACGCTAACACTTTGCCACTTGGCAAACTCGCCGTCGTTATTGCGGATAAATTGATGGGCAAATCAAAGGTTACCTATACGCCACATACCGATAACGGCGACTATGTCGTAGTTATCAATGCAAAGAATCTCAAAGTTACCGGCGAAAAGATGACCGATAAGCATTACTACAGTCATTCCGGATTCCCTGGAGGGCTCAAGGATCTTACTCTCGCTGAAGTTATCGAGAAGAATCCAGCTCTTGCTATCGAGCAAGCAGTAAAAGGTATGCTTCCAAAGAATAAACTACAAGCCGATCGCTTAGCTCGCCTCCGCGTCTTTGAGGGCGCAGAGCATGCTCACACGGCACAACAGCCAAAGGAGATTAAATAATGCCAGCTAAGAACGCAAAGTATACTTACGGAAACGGTAGTCGCAAAGCTGCTACCGCTACCGCTCGTCTTTACAAGGGCAAAGGTGAAATCACTATTAATGGCAAGCCAGCTTTAGAATTCCTAAGCGGCAACAAGACCTTAATGGCCGAAATCACTGATCCTCTTGCAATGACGCAAAAGCAAAAAGAATACGACGTTACCATCTTGGTTAAAGGTGGCGGCGTCGCAGGCCAAGTTGACGCTATCAAGTTAGCCATCTCGCGCGCACTAGTTATCGAATTCCCAGAATTCCGCCCAGTGCTCAAGAAGGCTGGACTCATGAAGCGCGACCCACGCGAAAAAGAACGTAAGCATTACGGTCTCCGCAGTGCTCGCAAACGCGAACAGTTCTCCAAGCGTTAAGGCGTCTCAAAACCAAAGAACCTCCCCAGATAATGGGGAGGTTTTTGTATCTAAAGACTTGAACAAATAACCATAAATATAATAAAATATAGCTAATATGAGGGTCAAAGAGTGGTTTATTAAGAACCTCCGCACTATTGCGATGTTCTTAGGGGTATTATTAGCAATATCAATCATAGGAGTAGTAGCCTTAAGGTTTTTTCGTAACGCAAAGCTAGCAGTAATAGCAACTCCCCTAGATGCAACTATCAAAATAAATGGTGCAAAATACCATAATGGCAATCATAAATTCTTCGCCGGCAAGGTGACAGTAGAAATCAGCAAGGATGGTTTTGATTCCCAAAAATACGAAGTAGAGCTAAAATCGGGGCAAACCGCCACCGTATATGCCGCACTGTCCCAAAGCGGCGACTACAGATGGTATACGAAACATCCAGAAGACTACGAAGCATTAAAGCTTATCGGCACGAATGAATCAAAAGACTACATCCAAGAAATCGAAAGCTCCAAACAAATCATTTCAGTTTTACCACTACACCAAGTCACAATGCTTACAAATGGCAATAACGCGCCTGACGGGAAACCATTCTACGAAACCGTTCTCACCAACGGCACATCAGACAAGAACTGTAGAGCAGTTTTCTGTCTCAAACTAAAAGACAATACTGGCAACGATAGTGTCGCTAGAAAACTAGTAAAAGACGCAGGGTTTAAGTACGATAACTACGGGATTATCTATGAATAAAAAGATATTATTAGCACTATTCCTTATAGTAACGCTGTCAATGATCGGAAATAATGTCCACGCAAATACCAGCGAGTATATCGACCAATTCGCCCAAAACAGAATCAGATTCTATAAGCCAGATGACTACTGCGGAACTGGCGATATTACTGGTGAATGTGGCGGCGAAATTACGAGCACGGATGTAGAAGGTCGCCTCCGCGAAGTGACCGAGAAATACGGCATCCTTTCCATGAAACTACAAGAAGAAACGGGCGTGCCGTGGGAATTAGTATTTGCGCAAATGGTACACGAATCTAGCATGGGCCTCTGCACAAACTGCGTAGCCTCACACGTAGAAGAGTTAGGAGGTTTTAACTGGCTCGGTTTATCCTATACGGGTAGCGGTTTCTATAATAAACCAGAACCATACGACGCTGGAAGCAGAAAATGGTCAATCTATTCATCAATCGAAAATATGATGGCCGGATACGCCATTGACTTCTTGCGCAATGGGATCTACTCCGACGCCTTTCAATATTCATCAGCAAGCAACTTTGACTTAAAACAGTTCTTTTATGCCGAAATTGCACATTACTGCCCATCGTCAGACGGCTGTAATCACGATAATTATTGGAATGCTATGAAATGGGCAATCGAGATCTCGGATGAAGTTGCAAAACAAAAAGGATGGCCAAATTCCGAAGAGTTCGCAAAACAAAAAAATATCCCAGTCGGCGGCAAATACTCAGACATCAACTCAGACATTCATAAAATTTCGGAGTTTTCAAGTACCGAGCCACACTCACTCAATATGGAATGCGCCAGTAATAACATTAGTAGTGGCGGAGTGAATGAAGACACCGGCGTAACTGCCGACGGCAATAAAGTTACCTTGGTAGGAGATTCCATCTCCGTGCATGCAAAGAAGGAGCTGCAAGAGGCAATGCCAGGCATCGATATTGATGCTATCAGCGGTTCAATGTGGTCGGGAAAATGGAGAGAAGATAAGCCAGATGGTTTAACCCGCTTAAAAGGCAAAGGCGACAAAATACGCAGCGTAGTAGTCTTTGCATTGGGCACAAACGACGACGATGTAACTGAGCAAGATTTCAAAGATCTTATGGAAATTGTTGGTACGAAAAGAAAAGTAGTCCTTATGAACTTCTATAGCAAAACGGACAGTGGCAAAAACTCTGCCAAGTTTAATGAAAAAAATGAGCATCTTAAAAAATACGCAGCGCGCTACAGCAACATTGTCATTGCCGACTGGCTTGGCCCTGCATCAAAAGACCCAAAGAAGTACATGATGGATCCACTTCATCCAACTGACGACATCGGGTGCAAACTATTTGCAAAAATTATCGCTCAAGCCGTCAACGGCACAACCGGCAAACAGGCAGTTAGCGCCACTTGGTCAAATGGCTGGGTCACAAGCGGAATTGAAGGATACAAACGTGAAGAAGTAATTGGCAACTATACGCCTGGCGACAGCGAACATCTTAAAGATTTTAAAACTAAAAACTCGAAAGACGGTACTACCTTCGGCCCAAACAAAATTACATTACACAACACCGAAGGTAGCGACGGCGGTGGTACTAGCGGCTTAGCTCTATATGGCCAAAATGGTTTTCCTGCCCACTTTACAATCAACCTAAAAAGCAAAACCGTATTCCAACATCACCCTATCACAAAACCAGCCAATAGTATTGCATCATACGATTATTCAGCAGGCGTACAGATAGAGATAATCGGTTTTTCGTCAAAAGGACATGAAAATGACGATTGGTATATATTAGACAAAACCAAGTTCACAAAAGAGGAGTGGGCATATCTTGCTAAATTACTAGTCGCAATCGGCCAAGAGACTGGCATACCGATGGACACTTCGGTCGACTGGGAAAACCCGCAACGCCTAGCGGCCGGTGAAGATTTCGATAGCTATAATGGCATTTTAGCCCATATGCACACGCCAGCACCAAACGATCATACTGATACTGGAAATATTTGGCCGATGCTAAAGGAGGCTCTCGACTCCATACAGGCATCTACTAACACGGGTTTTTGTGGCGCACAGGAAAAAGCATGGAGCGGCGATGATTTTCCATGGTGGGATCAGTGCGACGAAAAATGGGCAAACACCGATTATGGCGGATGTGGCACGACCTGTTCTTCGGGATGCGGCGTAGTTTCCTTCGCTATGATGGCCACCGCCTTAACCGGAAAAGAACACCTACCAGATGAGGTTACCAAGGTCGCTAGCAGCAAAGGCCTGCACGTTTGCGGAGCTGGTAGTAGCTGGACACTCCCATTAGTACTCGCACCGGAATACGGGCTAGAAGCCGAAAATATAGATGGCGCCAGCATAGATCAGATTAACGCAAGGTTGCGCAGCGGATACATGATTTGGACCTGCGGTAATGGCTCTAATCCATTCACTGGAGGTGGGCACTGTATCGGTATTCGCGGAATTACTAACGATGGGAAATGGCTACTAGCTGATTCTAACGGAGAAAAAGGACGCGTCAATAGTATGGAGACCGAGTGGGACCCGTCTAGCGTGTATCCTAGGATGAACAACTGTAAAGCTATCAAAGCGAGGTAAAATGGGAAGCTATAAAGACTGGAAAGATAAAAACCAAGAGCTAATCAATATAATTGTATACGCCGTAGTTAGCGTCGTAATCATTGCAATAATAATATCTATACTAGTATACGGCTATAGTCTCACCCAAAATACTGCTGTCGTCATCGATATAGCCTCCGGCAAAGAAATAAACGAAAAAAATCTAGGCACCGTCAACGACTGGAGGCTGTCCCTAATCGGCTTCGAAGACATTAGTGCCGATTACGGACAAGACGCCTACGTAGAGATGATGGAGGTTATAAAAAACTACTTCTCAATCCTTCATCCAAAGGGTAAAAAGATTAGCTATCAAAAAGATAGCTGGGTTGCGAACGACGAAATAAAAAAGTTTAAAGTGAAAATAGCAGATACGTATGATTATACGATTCAGACTAAAGAAGACGAAAACCAGAAAATTGACCTCATCATTAAAGAAGGTAATTCAAAAATCTACGAGTACACCAGCGACAAATATGAGCTCAAAAAACAATCGCCATCAGCAATCGATAGTTATTTGCCATACGTAGGCAAAACAGATAACGGAGATAGCTATACCGTAATACGACACAAGAATGGCAAGAAGCTTGAGATAGCAGTAGATAGTTGCGGCGATGCAGAAATAAAGGCTAACGCACTGAAGCATTTTCAGGCATGGCTGGATAGGAATAATTTTAACGTGTCAGAATTTAGTTTTGTAATGCCAAACTATTGCGACTCGAACAGTGGAGAATAATCCAAACAAGGACATATGAACTATTTTATATTGTTGCTAAAACAATTCGCAGCAGGCCTACCATCAAACTGCATTAACACTATATTTTTTGGGCAAGTCTGCGACGATTGTCACGGTAGCTCTATCTTTAAAATTCTCTCATTTGTCATTAGTACGTTCACTATCGGAATTGGACTACTTGCGACCATTGGCTTAATTCATGGCGCAATCTTAATCATGACATCCAGAGACCAATCAGATAGAAAAACTAGGGGCATAAAACGCATCATCGAAACAATCATCGGCATGCTACTATACGCAACGCTAGCAATTTCTATATCGATGTTTATCCCAGGCGGAGACCTGAATGCAATTTTAAACCCCCAAGAATCAACAGAAGGCTGTAGCGAATCTGGCTCACGAGTAGTCGGGGATGGCACGATAGACTTAAGCCAGCCCAGCGATGATCCCAACGGCGAAAATGGCGGCAGCTCAACCTGGGGGAATAGTAGCGCCGGCGGCGGCCAGGGCGGAAACACTGGCGGGGGGAACGAAGCAACGCAGACCGATAAACCTATCGGGCCACTTACGAAAGATTCCGATAAAATCCAATGCGACCCCAGAACAAAGTTCTACAAAACTTACGACAAAGCACATGTTAATGGCAAATTAGTAAAAATAAACCTTTGCTCCATACCGAACATAAATGGAGACGTATACGTAAACTCGCGTGTATCTGGAGCATACTACGCCCTTGCGGAGGCCTACAAAAAAGAATATGGGCAACAGCTTAGCGCCAGCCAATCATTCCGCTCATACGAAAAGCAGCAAGAACTCTATAACGAATATAAAAACAACGGCGGACAATACGCGGCAAAACCAGGCGAATCACCACACGAAGGTGGCTTAGCAATAGACTTTAGTATCCCGAAAGGCGATACTAACAATGGCAAAAAGTCAACCTGCGCCTCCACGCAAGATTGGGGCAATGTTACGGACAACCAATCCCCCAATCGCTGGCACTATTCAATCACATCGCATTGGTTCTGCGACAATCTAAAGAACTATGGCATGCAAAGACCGGTTAAATCAGAAGTTTGGCACGTTAATCCTACGACGAACTACTTTTAGGAGAAAAAATGGATAACAATAGCGAGAGACCAAATCAAGAGTTTATTCAAAATTTCATGAATAATAGTGCCAATTACACGAACGCGCAACAACAAAAGCAGAAAAAACCAATAAAGAAGAAGCTGATAATTGCCGGAGCGATAATACTGCTGTTCATCTTCGTATTTGCAGCAAGAGCCGCCATTAGGTCAAAGAACGGAAATGCTGTTATTGGAGATACGGCAATCTTAAATGTTAGGCTAATCCCCACAAGTGCCAGCGTTAAAATAAATGGTATAAGCTACACGAACGGCACTCATCGTTTACCGTCAGGCAAATGTCACGCCGTCATAACGGCCGAAGGCTTTATACAGAAAGAATTGGACTTTGAGTTAGTCGGAAATGCAAACTCATATTTATTGCAGTATCTATTGCCAGATACAGGAGCCTATACGGAAGAAGAATACGACTTACTTAGATTTATCACAAGAGACCAAACAATCGAAAAGATGCTCAACGAGTATATGATCGATAAGGATAAAGACTATGAATTTCCTTCCGAAAGAAACAGTATTTTTGCTGGCGTCACAAGAATCGCCGCCAAAGGCTATTCCGACTACACAAACAAGGTAATACGCCAAACAGTCTCCGCATTCTTCTATTACTTACTCCCAGAAGTAGATGCTTATCAAGAAATTAAATACAATGCGGACGGAAGTTTTACGGTATTGCTTAGAAATAGCACAACAAGCTATTCGATATCCTTCGTATCAACTTACAAGAACGGCGTAACGGAGGAAAAAGAGATAAATGGTATTCGTATTAAAGAGACAGGGCAGCCATTCGTAATATTCGAATATTACGGTCAATTTACGTTCGACTACAGTAATCTAGAACCAATCATCGACAAAGTCGACAAAGACGACGAAAGAATCGATACCCAAGGTGGTATATCGGACGAATAGACTAATTAAACTTCCTGACAATACCAGTAGCCTCGTTCCATAAAACGAACTACTGCTATATCGGTACGGTGTCCGGTATTTATAATATCATTGCTCAAATCAGGACATTTAGAACCGACGACTACCGAAACTACATCATGATAAGCTACACCATTATTGTCTATTCTATAACTCAGAGAGGTACGATTCTTTTCTATTGAATTGCGACAGCCACAACCTTGGTTACGTTACCCGGGCCAAGATCCACGAGATAGCGTTTTAGGGGCTGGCTAGGCAACACGGCCACCCAGTTACCGTACTCATCGGAGCTAAGAATATTGCTACCACTTCCAGAATCTCCAGCAAGAGTCTCTTCTTCAAGTGTATCCACAGTCAACAATCTCGAGCTAATTTCACGTTCGACAATTTCCTGAGCGCGCTGCCTTCTGAATATTTCCGTCTTAGCTGAAGAAGCGCTCAAAAGAATATTGTCAAAATCTTCCCTACGCTGTTTTTCCTCGTTTTCTTTTTCAGCTAGGGCCTTCGTATGAGCGCTCGCCGCGCTGTTAATTTTTGACGTATTATCACGAGCTTCATCAATCGCTTCATGGGCACTATTTATGGCACCATGCGCAGTAATAACGTGCGGGAGCATTTCGGTGTCACGCTCTTGCTCTAATGTTGGTGTACTAACCTTTAAAAAATCAAGTGCCTTCCGACCCATTTTATGAAATAAACTTTGTTTTTGTCTCTCTCCCAGAATTCCATTATTTACATCAGCATACAAAAAACGGCGCCGCATCATACTGAGCATAAAGCCTATCGAAACGGTCCGCATCGCTTAGATAATGACTTTTTTCCTTTTTATTCATCTACTATAGATTGTACTGCATTAGAACTAATTAAAAGCAATAATTCAGCACGATTGGAAGTAATTCCAAATTATTTGCGTTGCGTAATATCGCCCTTTAGCATCGTGAATGGTGGATTAGCTATAAGTAATTGTCGGAATAGCTACGTCAACAATGGGTCGAGCTATTTCAAAATGCCGACCGATACCTATAGCAGCGAAAACTACATGCTTGATGATACGTCTGACTTACACTATAAAAACAATTACTACACAATCACACTCAAAGATGGTACAACCATAATCGTTTCCCTCCGGATGTACACTCATCCTAACTTTTAATTGTAGGGTCGAGAGCTACGTGTTTCTCGGCCTTCTTCATACTAAAACGCTAGCAGTAAAGTGTACTGGTAATATCTAGTCGCCAAACATAAAAAATACCCCGGGCTATTCGCCCGGGGAATATGATGCGTGATTACGACTCGCGACTTCAGTCGCTAAACCAACGGGCGGAGAAACTCCTGAAGTATTCCGCTTCTTCTTCCGCCTTCTTTTGAGCCTTCCGCACTTTTTTTTCATATTCGGCAATTGTAATCTTCGACCCGGCGAAGACTTTACCGCCGCGCTTGATGCGTTCTATGAAGCGCCAACGAACACCCTGAAGCGGAAAGTGCTCATGCGTGCATTTGTAGGTGACGACATCCCACTTTTGTCCATCTTCATCCTCGAAATGTGCAGTAAACCGATCACGTTTCCTTATCACGGCGCTCATTTCACTCTTAAAAGTGCCGAAACTGGTCCATGTCCGGTAGGTCACTTCTGGAACCAGGGCATAATCGTGCCTTTCCAGCCCCTCAGCTATCTCCATTAAGGCAGTACCAATCGTTCCATAACATAGCTTATATTCGCCTTTGCCCACTTAAATCACCTCCTATCCGATGGGTGGCCGTGTCTATGCAAGATAGTCGTTATTATATCACAACAGGGGAGACAAAGCAATCATAACATGTTATCGCAATCGACAAAATACATAGGTATGATAAAACATAAAAATAATCTTAATTCTGAACTTTTCCAAGTTCAAAGTTACAGATTGTCCATGTATCTACACGATTAATTACTTTTTTCTTCTACAGTATATGTATTTCTCCTGATAGAAATATCAAATGTTGTTTTTTGACCATCAGGTGACTCTAGTATAAATTCAGTTTTACCGGCTTTTTTAAATTCTGCATGAACTTTCCAATCTTCAATACCACTTTCATATCTGATACTTAATTCGCCATATTTATTATCAGTAAGATAAACTTTATAGCTATCATCAAACTTGTATTTTTCGCCATTAAATAATATATCTGTACTATATACTGGTGGTTTTATTATACATATAATTGTAAGTGCAATAATTATTATGCTACTTATTACTACTCCCGTAATTCTTATTCTTTTATTATTAAATATAGCTAATGGATAAATTATTAATGCACTCAAACAAAAAAAGGTTGTTAAAAGATGTCTTGGAAAAGAAAACATCGTTTCAGACAAATACCCAGCGCACTCTTCTCCAGTTAACAATAACATAGGAATAAGAATTAATAATCCCCACCACTTATCTTTTTTCATATAATAACCAACAAATCCCATAGGAATACAGGCAATTGTCCAGCCAAACCAAAATCTATAGTAAGTGATAAATAAATTACTATGGTTTACTGCATCTTGAACTAAATAAACTAATGGTTGACTAATTAAAAAGAAGATAAAACATTTTAACGCTGAATCTTTAGAAGACTTACTATTCGTAATAATAAATATTCCAAAAAAGATCCATACTTCAAAGGTAACAGTTAAATCACTAAATGAAGTGTCTTTTGCTATAGGTAACATTGCCATTATGGCAGTATAAATTCCCGCAATAATAGCCATAGTAATTAACTTTGGCCAAGTTAAATTAATCCCACCAAATATCTTTTTCATAATATCATGCTCTTTCTAAAAAATATTATACCGTAAAAAAGGAGTCAAAGATACTGGCTATTGAATCATCCTTTTCTAGGTTAAAGAAGAATTCCTTAATGCTCACTATTTTCGAAGCAAAGCAGAATTATATGAGCAGCTCGCTAATTACATTGATTTTTATAACAGCGAGCGTATCCATGAAAGTCTAGATGTCCTATCTCCGGACGAATTTGAGCAAAAGGTTGTTTCAGCAAAAAGTCCAGTTTAACAGGGAAGAATACAAAAAACGAGGGGTTCGAAACTCCTCGTTTTAGAAAATCTCACATCAATTTTCAGATTTTTTCGCATTTGCGGAATTCGTACTTTTACCTCTGTAAAATTGGACTAATTCTGACAGCAAGTGGCCAAAAGTTCGAACCATATCAAATTTCCGCTATTGCTTATTTAAGCATAACTGTTAAAATTAAATTAAGACCATGCATAGGAGGTGCTTGGATATATATGTTTTAATTCTCAATTACCATGAGAAAAATGGAGGGTATGGTGTTTTTGGGAAAGTTTCTCCCTAAGTTCGGAGTAAAGACTCGAAGAAATCGCGATCAGAAAGCAAAAAATAGAGTTAGTATTATTGTGGCACTCATTTTGAGTGCCATTTCCATTTTTGCAGTCTTTGGTGTTTTTGCTGAAATTATCGAGGGAAACGAAGCTCACGTAGAGGTCGACTCGGAATTAACGTACTACCTGAAGGTTAAGGAAGACGGCGTAGATGCTGCCGGCGTCGAATCCAGCGATACGCAAGTCGCCAATGTACGTGGTGGCCGTGTTGCCGTTACGGATAGGATTCCGGATG
>JAIKZA010000005.1 GCA_024682595.1 Candidatus Saccharimonadota bacterium
TTTCATTACATCCGCATGTGACTTCTCGAACATCTTGCGCGCATCGGAAAGGGAAGTCTTCTGATGTTTCTTCCAATATTCCACGTTCATATCACCGTAAGTTTTCCAAGTATAAGGCTCCGGCAAGAACGGCGCATTGCCGCCTTTATTTAAATTTGTATCTACAAATTCTAATAGCATGCGGTGCCACTCATATAAATGCACCCAAATATCGCGCAAGTTTTTATCGCGGCCCCAATGGCGCTCTTTCTTCGATGGATCGCCGGAGAAATCAAACTCAGTATTCATTTCTTTCTCACTCATCGAATCTGCCATCTCAATCAACTTGGCGTAGTACTCTTCGCCAGCTTTTAATAAATCTGCTTTATTGCGTGGTCGTGGCATTTTACGCCTTCTTCCATCTTTTTAGCGTAGGGAATACCTTCGTGCAATATTCTTTCATTTGCTCGTTTGTCATGCCGGCTTGTTCGCCAAATTGCGAGCACATCTCGATATATTCTTCCATTGAGACCGTATCGACAAACTCGCCCTTATCATAGCAATACTTACAATAATCTTGATTAATGCTACCGTCTTTTTCGGTGCCGAGCTGGTCTTCCGATTCGATTGGCATTGCGCAACTTTGACATATTTTTTGCTCCATAAGAGATCCTTTATTTACTTGTTACTATTATAGCAACGATTTAAAGCCTGCGAATAGCTTCCGCACGCCTTTGCCCGCCTTGGCAACTTTATTGCGAGAATCTTTGATTACGAATTTATCCAAAGTCGCTAGAAGGGCGGGGAGTAGGACCAGAATAATCAAAGTAGCGCAGAATGTGCCTAAGGAAATTGCCTGGCAAACTGCTGCTGCAATCGCCGTCGCTAAGTTGCCTACAATTGCCGTCACGATAATTAAGATCGAGGCCGACGTAAGGATGGCGTTTATTGAACGATTATATGTACTAATCAGCGCATCGCGGATACTCATTTTGAAGTAACTTCGATTCTCTACGTAATATGAAGTAAACAGAATTGCATAATCGATTGTTGCGCCCATCAAAATCGATTGAACGATGATTAATGCAATGAAGAAAATGCGCGAACCGGTCAACGACAAATAAGCCATCACGATATAAACCGCACATTGAATCACAAGTACTAGCAACATTGATACGAAGAACGACTTAAAAGTGCAGACTACGACCGCGAAGATTGCTAGCATGGTCAAAATCGTAATGAAATTCATCTCGTCGCTAAATGTTTGCGACATTTCATAGGCCATCGCAGAATCTCCCACCATGTAATAATCGATTTTATTACGCGGGCCAAGCTCGCTCTTCAAATCGCTAATCAGGGCAAAAGTCTGATCGCCTTCAGCTGGTAAGTTTGACTCAATTAGCGCACGATAATGGCGCGGTCCGACTAATAAATCTTTTGCTTCGTTAATTGTTTTGTGGCCGTCATTAATTTTCTCGCGCATTTTGTCATCAATGCGTTCAGCAAAACGCCCATCTGGCAACACTTTGTCTGACAGGAAGTTAATAAACTTCTCAACCGTCAGCGTCCAATTCTTGTCGTAATCGTAGAGCGAACCGTGATATAGATAAGCTAGAAATAGTTGGTTCTTATCCACGTTATTAGCCAGTGGTAAAATTGCGCGATACAACGCCTCATAATTGTATGTATTTCCATTTGCCGCCGCACGCATTAGCGTTGCAATTGTATGCAGTTGTGTTTGTTCATTCTTGCCTAAACGATTCGCATAATCTGGGTTAGGCAAAACTTTCTCGTCGATAAAATTAATCAACGTTTTTAGCGAGATTCTAATATTCTTATTTTCGTAGCGATAATTATAGAGCGCATAAACAAGTTTAACTTTTGCCGAATCCAACGTAAAAGTCTGCGCCAAGCTCCCAGCCGAATACTTAGTGTTTTGATTATTCATAATATATTGCACTAGGCTCAGTTGTTTGACGGTTCCGCTTGAAAGTGCATTTTCCAGCTTCGTATCATTTTGATGTTTGAGCAAGAAATTCACTAATTCGCGCGGGGAAAGTCTGATGGCGCTAGAAGTTGTCTCGGCTTGATAGAGTTTGTAGATGTTCTTCAGCTTCGCTAGCTTGTCGTTTAAATCAACTTTTTGACGTACAGAAATGATTTTTTCGTTTAATTTTTGGGCTAGATCAATGATAGTCTTTTTATCTTCCTCGCTAAGGCTATCGAATAATTCTGGATAATTTAATTCTAAATTATTTAGCCAATTAGTCGTTTGGTCTAGAGCAGCATTTAGTTTTCCGGCAGCCGTTGCAATATCTGAATAGGAATATTTCTTCGTTAGTATTTGTTCTGCTTCGTTTGTTTTTGCGACTAATTCCGCGCGCACCTTTGTAATTTCTGGTGCTAAGCTTTCTTGTGTTTCTGCAGGCAATTTTGCTACGGCCTGATCAAATAGGGCAGGTGTATTTTTTAGTTCGCTAACTTTAGTTTTAATCGTAACGAACTGTGTTTTTAATTGCGCGACTTCATCCGCCGATAGTCCCATCTCGTTAATGACATTTTGATTTGAAAGCGCAAAATTAATCAGCTCTTCAATTGAAGCAGTTGCCGTTGGCGTGCTGGTTGTTGTGTAGCTATAGTAGGTTAGTAGCTGTTCGAGCGTCTTTTGATTAATTCCGAAAATGCTCGAAAGCTCAGCAACGGTCTTTGGCGAATCGGTAATATTTTTATTGCTAAACGTTTTTAGCTTGGCTAGATCTACACGCTGTGCTGGCGTGACCATGCTGGCGTATTTTGAATTCGACAAAATATCATTCGTCACAAACTGCGCAAATTCGTATAGCGTAAGTTTGGTCGGAATATTTTGCTCTGACAAATACAAGACGTAAACATCATCCAATTTTTTGCTATCGACACCCAGGATATTTGCAATATCTTGTTTCGTGCGCGGCTGATTGACTTTAACTTGATTTGTGAAGTTTGAAAAACGATCAACTTTCGCTACGGTGTCTTTCGAAACTGCATCCGCAAAGTTTTTGTTTGGAAACACTTCTTTTTGCAAAAATGTCACTAAATCATCTAGCGCTATTTCGTGCGCATCTACGTCTTTGTAGTAGTGGTAATAAATCGCCTTTACGAGATAATCTTCGGTTTCAACTTTCTCGCTGCTTAGGCTATTAATCTTTGCAACTAATTCATTATATTTTTCTGGCTCGTTAATAGTGTTGCCATAGCAAAGGACGCGCGTCGTATCTTCGCGTTTATCAAATTTCTTGCAAGCCTCCGTGACTTTATCGTCCATTTTTGCATCATAGACTAAAGCCATCTGATTGGTTTCATTAAAGACGTCTTTAATGCGATTGTTTTGTTCGGCCGTAAAGTTGATGCCAGTGCTGCCTTTTAGAATAATGCTGCCCACGAAGACAAATAAGAATAACGGCATTGCGATTTTGCGCAAATCATAACTACGCTTACCAAACCAATCCATTTTCAAATTGAGGGTTTTCTTTTTGGTTTTCTCGATGGCTTTGTCGAAGAGTAAAAGTAGCGCTGGCAGGGAAGTAAAAATAGACACCAAACTCAATATTACGCCCTTGCTCAGTACGAGCCCCATGTCGCGCCCGATGGTAAAGCTCATAAATACTAGCACGATTAATCCAACTACCGTCGTGACGGAACTTGATGAAATTGCGCCAAACGAATAGCGCATTGCACGGCGCATGGCGGTCTTTTTGTCTGGATGATCTGGCTTCGCTTTTTCTTGTCGATAGCGCGTCGATAACATGATGGCGTAATCCATCGATAATGCCATTTGCAAAATAGCCGAAATTGCATCAGTAATATGTGACACGCTCGGGAAAATGATATTCGTACCTTTATTGGCAACTACCGCCAACAATATTGCAAATAGGAACAGCCACGGTTCCACCCAAGATTCGCTCATCAAAAGCAGAATAACCATCGCACAGGCAACGGCTAGTATTGTGACATGCAGTTTCATTACTTCGCCGTTAAAGTTGTAAACTTGGCCAGCCTCTTCGACCTCATATTTGTCTTCATATTCATCGTGAATAGTATTGTAGACCTGATTTGCTAGCTCGGAATCTGCTGGCGCATTGACATTGATTATGTAGCGAGTGTATTTGTCACGATTATACGTATCACTGTTATCGTAATCTACGGATTTTACGCCTTCAATCGATTCGATATGTTCTTTGATTTGCGCCTTTTCGTTAGCCGGAACGTCCGTTAGCATCATTTCATAACTGCTGGTCGCGTCATAGCTAAACTCATCGTTCATAATGTTCAGGCCCAAAGTAGTTTCCGAGTCGGCCGGCATGTAAGAATAGATGTCTTTATTGATCGTAACTTTAGTTGCCAAAAAACCACAAATAACTACAAGTACCAAAAATACACCGAAAATGACATAACAATGATTTACGATGAAATCTGATATTTTACGCATATTTGATTATTATATTCACCTCTTATAATTCAAAGAAGAACAGTATTATTGCACTGTGTCTAAAATTAGACACTATATTGACATTTTGTTCAAAGAGTGATATAATTATACTATGGTTAAAGTTTCTTATCGCAGGGCTACCGATCGAACGCGTCGTAAAATTCGCGAAGCTTTTGCGGATTTGTTAGCTAAGCATGGCTCCGTCAAAAATATTACGGTGACCGATTTGGCTGAACGTGCCGAAATTACGCGTGGCACTTTTTATAATTACTACAATAACCTCTACGAGGTCGGCGCTGAGTTGCAATCCGAACTCGAAGGGGAACTTTTTGCTGATAGTTACGAATTTAACTCAGCCGACGATATTGAGCAGTATGTAAACCAGGTTTTCACTTTCTTAAAACAACAAGAGGGTGTTTATCGTCAGCTTTTGTCTAGTGATGCCCCATCCGCCTTTTTAAGCCAACTCGAAACTAGCATGACTCGACGCGTTCTGATGATCTTGCGCAAAAAAGGCATCCATGACAAAAACGCAGAATTTGAACTATTGATTCTTACAAATGGCGCCTTCGCTATCATTCGTAAATATTACCGTAACGAAATTACCGTAAAGCTTGATGATATTCGTAATTATCTGAATCAAAAGCTTCGCGATATGTTCGTGCGCTATGTCAAATAAGTTATAGCAAACCCTTAATATCTTCTTCCATATCTTCTGGCTTGAAAGTCGGATCGAATCGCTTTACAACCTTGCCGTCCTTTGCGACTAAGAACTTCGTAAAGTTCCACACAATATCGCCTTCCTTTTTGCAAGTCGTGCTAATCTTCGCCACGGCTTTCATCGCCATTTTATTCTTCATGCCTTTTGGCGTTTCTTTTGGCTGCTCTTTCTTTAGCAGGGTATAGAGCGGAATTTCATTCTCGCCATTCACGTCAATCTTTGCAAACTGATCAAACTTCGTCTTGTACTTTCCGGTGCAAAATTCGTGAATTTCATTATCGTCGCCCGGGGCCTGGTGCCCGAATTGATTACACGGAAAATCTAACACCTCCAAACCGTCATCATGGTATTTTTCATACAAGTTTTCAAGACCTTCATATTGTGGCGTAAAGCCGCAACCTGTAGCCGTATTTACGACCAGCAAGACCTTTCCTTTTAATTCTGATAACTTAAAATCTTTGCCGTCCCTAGTTTTCGCCTTTAAATCATAAATGCTCATTAGTGGTCCTCCGTTTTTCTTTATTATATCAATACCTACCCCAAAAATGCCTAGCCATATATAATGAGCTCATGGTAAACATTATCGCAATTGTCTTAATTGTATTTAGTATTGGCCAAATCTTGCTTGGCATCGCTACGCTCACGGGCAAATTCGATCCTCTCCTTCCCAAAGAGCGCAAGAAACTTCCTGCCAAAGTTCGCAAGAAAGCTCGCTTCCTCAATGGTATTTCCATGATTATTACTAGTACCATTCTTTGTCTCCTTGGTGCCGGCATGCTCGCTAGCCTCAATATCCTCATCAATATTTCCGCCGCTCTCATGGTGATATTTATCGCCATCATGCTAGTCATTAGCCTCAAGACCGAAGGCAAATACTTTAAATAGTTATATTTTCAACTTTTTCAGCATCGTTTCAGACATTTGTCCCATAATCTTCTTATATAATATAAACATAGGAGATTTATTAATATGGAACGTAATTATAGGGGTGAAGTTAGAGCGAAAATAGCATTATTTATAATAGGCACGTTAGTCGGCGCGGTTATTTCAACTAGTGCTTTTTTGATTAGTGTTAATGTTCTTGGCTCGGGCCAGAATAATAACAATCAATCGTCACAGATAGGGAATGGTAGTACGCCAGGAATGGCTAATAATGGCAATAATCAAAGTGGCCAACCGCCAGAAATGCCAAGTGGCGACAATAGCCAAAACAGCCAAAGTGGCCAACCGCCAGAAATGCCAAGTGGCGACAATAGCGGCAATAGTCAAAATGGCCAACCGCCAGCTATGCCAGGCGAAAATAACAACCAAAATAATAACCAAAACAACAATCAAAGCAGTACCCAATCTTAAGGAGGGCTAAATGAAAAATAAAAGAACTTTAACTTATGTAATCATTATCGTCGTTTTCGCCGTTATCTTAGGTGTAGAGTGGGTGTTCCTTATTGGTACTCTTGGCGACGGCGATAATACGCAAAAAAGCAACACCTCTACTTCGCAGCACGGCGGTTCTTCGAACTCGTCTGCATCGTACTCTTCCACCAAGGAGATTACTTCTAATGAAGAAATCACTAGTGGCGAATATACTTCGTCCACGGCCGACAAAAATGCCATCTCTGCATCGGGCGATATCAAAGCTACGCTTTCTAATATCACCGTCACCAAGACTGGCGATTCCGATGGCGGTGACAGTACTAGTTTTTATGGCACCAACTCTGCCATCATCGCCAAGGGTGGCGCCAACTTGACCATCAAAAACGCCACTATTACGACTGACGCGAACGGTGCGAACGGCGTTTTCAGTTATGGCGGCTCTGCCACGACTAATAATTCGTCTTCGGATGGCACTACGGTTAATATTTCCGACTC
>JAIKZA010000045.1 GCA_024682595.1 Candidatus Saccharimonadota bacterium
GATTAGGGAAGCCAGGGAAATCGTGAGGTTTCTGGATGCTTTCGACGAATGAAAGCGTATCTCCTGATCCGTTAATCGGACGCCCCCAACGATAGTTGGGGGCTTTTTCTTGGGATTCGTTTGGTTTGCACTATTAAATAATTATTCTCGTTTCAATTAAGGCATCTTTTAGACTTGTGGAATACCGGCCTTTGCGCGACGATTAGCTAGGCTCGTATTGTGATTGACAAAATAGCAATACTATGTATAACTGTCGCCGTTTGGCGGAAGGTGCAAGGTGATCGACTTTGGCGCATTCAAGGGATGTGTCTCCTTAGGACCCGACGACCCTACGCCCGACGATTGTGAGGTGGACTGTGCGGTCTATAGAGACACCTGTATTATCCGCGAGAACTGATAATATTCACCGCGCTCTCATCATGGGCGCGGTTTTCATGTCATAAAAACTATCTGGTTATGCTTGTTAGCTGTATTGCTGAAATGCTACCATTACGGTGTAACTAATGTCTCTTTAATACGGAGGCATTAGCCTCCGAAAAAACTTCAAAAGGAGGAAGAATATGTACCTTAAAGAGAGCCATATTATATGCGAATCCTTAGGGATAGAAAAGGTGGGGTGTTGTATGCCTTTTTATTACTCCATCGGTCGCGCACAATTAGCTAGGCAGCCCAAGCCGGAAACGATTAAATGTACATTCAATGGCCAGCCTCTTGAGTATGACGACTTCGACCCATATGAGCGGACACTCTACTTTTCAATCGACAAGGCTTTCTATTTCGACAGAGTGCGAGAAGAAGCGGGAGATAGCGGCGATGACTTACTCGTAAAAATTGAGTACGTCGAATCTCCGCCGCTCGAAATAAAGGCGGAAGACGTCGATACTATTGAAGGGATCGAGAGGGCTCTAAAAGGCGATTTGGCTGGCCTGTACAAATTAATAAAGGAGCGGATGTGGCTTGCGAAGTATGGCAACAATGGAGAGTTTATGTCGCTACATGAGTTTATCCTCTTTGGGGGACGAATTAAATTAACCTCGGGGGGAGAAGTCCACTATGTCATGATAGACGACAAAAACACTGCCGAAGGCCGAGTATTGACGCTACCTGGTTGCGGAGATGTGATGACGTGGGCGGACTTCTCGGGCAACCTGAAGCATATCGGGGCATACTGGGGTGAGGCTGGTCAGGCAATCCCCTCCGAAAAAGACAGGTGTCCCCTTTGCGGGAGAAACTTCACCTTAAAAGATATCAAGCATGGAACGATCGAGCATAACTCATACATGAATGCTCCACTTCATGGCTACTTCCACAACGACTGTTTGGCGGCGTATGAGGAGATACTCAGAGTATGAAGACAGAAACGGTAATATGGTTTTACGCCCCAGAGCTAGCTCTGGGGTTTTTACTGGGTTGGCTACCTCTAGTGACTATGGCAAAACGCCATAAAAGATGTTAAAATATTGCAAATGAATCTGGAAGTCGATTTTGATGTATTAAATAATGAACGCCAAGAGCTGACGGACTTTTTGAGTCAGCCAAACGCTTACGCTGACCCGAATTTTGCTGCTAAAAATCGCCGTCTCCAAGAGGTGAGTGAACTTATTCGGCTTAGCAAAAAGCGCCAGCAACTCATCGATGACCTCAAAGAAGCCGAGGGTGACCCCGAACTCGCCGAGATGAAGCCTGACCTCGAGAGAGAACTCCAGGAAACGGAGACAGAACTTGCTGAAATGCTTATTCCAAAGGATCCTAACGACGACAAACCGGCCATTATCGAGATTCGCGCCGGTGCAGGGGGTGATGAAGCTAGTCTCTTTGCTGGCGACCTCTATCGTATGTATCTTAGATATGCCGAAACGCATGATTTAAAGGTGGAACTTCAATCAGAATCCGTAAATGACGCTGGTGGCTACAAAGAAGTCATCTTTCGCGTTACTGGTGACCAACCTTATGGCAAGCTCAAGTTCGAAGGTGGTGTACATCGCGTTCAGCGCGTTCCAGTAACCGAATCTCAGGGGCGCATTCACACTAGCACTGCCACAGTAGCGGTTCTACCAGAAGCGGAAGAGCAAGATCTCGAAATAAAGCCTGAGGATCTTCGTATTGATATCTACCGCGCTGGCGGCCATGGTGGACAGGGCGTAAATACTACCGATTCGGCCGTGCGTATTACTCATCTTCCGACTGGTATTGTCGTGACAATGCAGGATGAGCGCTCTCAGCAACAGAACCGCCTCCGCGCCATGACTATTCTGCGCAGTCGTCTCTTAGAGCAAAAAATCGCCGAAGACCGTGCTAAGGCATCCGATGCGCGCAAGTCTCTAATTGGCACCGGCGATCGTTCGGAGAAGATTCGCACCTACAATTACCCTCAGGATCGCATTACTGATCATCGTATTCACTATAGTCGTAGCAATATTTCTGCTGCTATGAATGGCGATATTGAAGATATAATTGAGGCGCTTACCGCCCATGAACGTGAGCTCTTGGCTTAGAGAGTCGCCTATCCAAAGATTAGACTCGGAGTTAATTATTGCTCATATTTTAGGTAAAGAGCGATCTTTTTTGCACGCTCACCCAGAATATGAGTTTAGCGAGACTGAGCTGGCTCAAATAAGAGCCGCCACGGAGCGTCGCGCCTCTGGCGAGCCACTAGCGTATATTCTGGGCTATAAAGAGTTCTATGGGCGTATCTTTAAGGTTACAAAGGATACGCTCATTCCTCGCCCAGAGACGGAAGCTTTAATTATAGAGGCAATTTCTCTTCGGCCTAAAAGCGTGCTCGATGTCGGTACGGGCAGTGGCTGCATTGCTGTTACGCTATCAAAGGAGCTTCCCAGTGTTTCCATTAGTGCCGTAGATATCTCGAAAGAAGCTCTTGCGGTTGCTAAAGAAAACGCCCAAAAACACCATGTTCAAATCGCTTTTATGCAATCTGATCTACTAAGTAACCTCCATAAGGAGCAAAAATACGACCTAATTATCGCAAATCTCCCCTACGTAGATAAAAACTGGACTTGGCTGGGCGCTGAGCTCTCCTTTGAGCCAGAATCGGCTTTGTTTGCGGAAGATGGTGGCCTCGAGTTAATCAAAAAAATCATCTTACAAGCTCCGAGCCATCTGAATCCGCACGGGCACCTACTCTTGGAGGCAGACCAAATCCAACATCAAACCATCATAGATTTTGCCCAAAAAAGTGGCTATTTCGAGAGTGTCAAAAAGGCCGATGAAAAGTCGGCTTTGGCACTGGTCTTGCAGTTGCGTTAGCGGCGCCACTAATGCGCGGTTGAGCTCCACCTGTACTGGCGCTACCGAAGCGCAGATTGGAGCGAGTGTGCGTATCGAATCTGTGCTGGGCGGCCATTTCGGCACTTGATGTTCGACCGTATCCAGGACGTTTCTCGGCGGATTTTGCCTCTTGAAGCGCTCTTGCCTCGTCTACGTTTAACGCCTTGGGGTATTTGTTGCGTTTTTGGCCAATCATAGAACGACTATAGACGCCACCCTGAGAACTTAGGCTTTGCGTTTGGCGAGAGTTAACGCTAGTACCTCTGTTACTAAAGCCGCCATTATTGCTAGCATTAATCGCGCCGGCGGTGTGTGTATCGCTGGCCGTAGCTCCCGTGATACGGCCAATCATTTTACTATTAAATGCCATCTTATTCCTATTCTAGCACAAGCCTAAATGCTTATGGATAACATATTTTTGCTAAAGGTAAATTACTATATAAAACTATTGACAAAATGCAAAATCTTTGATATAATAATCACAGCTAATTGCAAGTACTGCGAAAAGTTTGGCAAGAGGTGTAGTGTTAACAAGTCAGATCATTACTGTGTAAAACCGCAACATTACACAGTAGACGGTATTTTAGAATGGTTTTTGAAGCTTGACCATTCACCGTCGCCATAGAGCCCTTCAGGGGGCGATGTTATTTTTGTTAACTCCCCCTCAGTGGCAATAAGAGGGGATATAGTCACACATGCCGCGGAAAGGAGCGGCAGAAGGAGGAACATATGGCAAATACAACCAACTTCTCATCACTCGCAGATTTCAGCAATTACGTCAGCGGCGCTGTCGCAGCTGGCACCAAAGCCACAAATGATTACACCAGTGGTGCTGTCGCTGCAGGTACCAAGGCCACCATTGAAGGTGTGAATACTTATACCAATAAAGCCGTTAACCAGGCCAAGGCCGACCTCGAGGCCTATATGACAGGCCAGAATGCGTCTGTGATTAACAATTCTAACCGTAACACGGAAAGAATTCTCAAGAACCAGTATCTCGGCAAGGAGCCGTGGATCTGGGCGGTCTTCGCTCTGCTGTTCGCAGCTGCATTTGCCGTTGTGTATATCGTTGTCGCGAAGCCGATCGCACACATCCCCATGAAAGTATTTTTGGGAGTGCTCGCCGGCCTGATCGCGTGCCTGGTGGCATTCATTTCTCCCATTGCCAACAGACAGCCGCAGCCCTGAAATCAGTTTGATTGGAGGTGAAAAAAATGAGAAGGAGAGCGGCGGCAGCTATTGCTGCGATGATCTGCGCAATTGCGCTGGTAATCGGCCTCGTAGCGTCCGGATGGACGCCTGAGAATGCAAAGAACTCCGTCATTCCCAGCAAAGAAGCTATCGCCTGGCACGACTATACCGAGCCTGGCGTCACTTCTAACGGCAACAGGATGCCGGATGGGACTGTCGTCAACCCCTGGGAGGCCACTGAAGGCCTCGAGGGGAATAAGCGTTTCGAGGCAATCATGAGCGAGCTTCGTGCTCGCGTTAATCCGGACGATAAACTCGAGCGGCCGTCGGCGGCTCTGCTTGCGGAGCTCGCATTTGACGCCCAGGAGAGGTTGGGGTTCGATATTCTCGGTAAACATAAGGACGAGAAAGACCCCAACGTAATCCAGGAATACTTCATGCACGACCCGGCGTATGCCAGGGAAGTGTATGCGAAGCTCGACACCATATGGAGAAGCGCCATTGACGGCGAGATCTTAGATGACTACTCCTATGAGACGGCTTTCTACATGGAGCACGACGCCATCACGATTGATGGCAAGCCCTCTCCTAAGGTAGTAGCCGCTAAAAGTAGCCATATTGGAGGTCATTTCATCGCGCTGAAAGTGCGCGACGCAAATGGCAATATGGCGGATCTCGTCTACAGGCTGGAGTGCGGAATCCAGCCGGTCAACATCACTGTACCGACTAATCATGAAACCGTGATTGATAATCCGCCCAGCCCTGAACCTGAACCTGGCCCTGGTCCTGGTCCCGATCCTGATCCCGATCCCGGTCCTGGACTTGATCCGAAGAATCCCGATGATGGCCCCACTGGCCGACATGAGGATGATCCCGATCCGGACAGCGGGGGAGGTCCAAATGATGATGAAGAAACTCATCATGAGGAAACCAAAGAGCCGGATACGGATAAGTCTCCATCGGAGTATAAAGCACCCGACCCGCCCAAGGCGGACGAAGGCGGCAACTCTGGTGGCACTAATTCTGATAAAGAAGCCTCCAAGAATACCGATTCGGGCAGTAAAGCCGTGGATCAGGATAACGGTAAGCAGGAGTCCTATAAAGACCCTGATACTGGAAATGATTCGTCCGGCAAAGTCCGAGCAGGGGACGGCGAGAAGCGCTCCGATTATTCGGAGCATGTCGACAAGTCGCCCGAACCGAAGGAGAGCCATGCCGATCCGGAACCTAAGTCGTCTGGCGACGATGGCGGTAAAGAATCTAGTAGCTCGGACGATTCGGGCAATGGCGAGTTGTCCGAACCTAGTATTGAATAAGCTTCGATTTCCTAGGGACCCCAGTTGCGGGGGCATATATCAACTTAGGAAAATGTACCTTACCGGGCGGAGAGCCTAAAAACTCTCCGCCTGTTTTCCACGTTTTACTCGGTAATGATCTGATTTGGAGACGATTAACAATGCGGCTAATAAAATCTTTCAAAGAACTTTTTCCACTCTGGATATTTTTACAATCAAGAAAGGAATTATAACTATATGAATAAGATTGCTAAGGCGGGTATTGGCATCGCAGCCGTTGCTGCTGTTGCTGCTACCGGTGCGCTTGTAGCTTTCGCTTGGGGCCCTTCACGTACTACATATACGCTTGAAAAGCCTGCTACGAAAGTTACATTCAACTCTATTACTAATAACAATAAAGAAGTTGGTGATGAGCGCTACTTTGTAAGCGCTTCTCCATATACTGGTGATGCTTCTAAAAATCACTGGACTGATAACACTCAAGTTGAGAATGGTAAAGAGTATGTCGTTCGCATGTATGTACATAACAACGCTGCTTCTAACCTTAATCTAACCGCAAAAGACGTAAAAGCTTACGTCGTTTTGCCAACCACTACCGGTACAGAAATTACCGTAAGTGGTAAAATTACTTCTTCAAACGCCGACCCAGTCTCCGTTTGGGATGAAACTACTTTTAAATCCAAGAATGGTGAAAAGTTCAACCTTGCCTACGTAGACGGTACCGCAAAGTATTACAACAATGCTGGTACTTTCAAACTCGGCACAAGCGTATTTACTAACTCTGGTCAGCTTCTTGGTTATAGCAAGATGGACGGTAATATTCCAGGTTGTATTCAATACTCTGGTTACCTTACCTTCCATGTTAAAGCTCAATTTGCTAGCAAACCAGAACTTACTATCCAAAAGGAAGTAAAAATTCTTGGTGATAGCACTTGGAGCGAGCAAGTAAAGGCTAAAGCTGGTGACACTGTTCGTTACCGCATCCATGTCAAGAATACCGGCAATGTCCAATTAACAAATGTTCATATTCGTGACATTCTTCCTACGGGCTTAACTTATGTAAAAGGTTCCACTTTGCTTGCTAATACCACAAACCCTAACGGTATTTCCGTCAGTGATAATATTACTAAGGATGGTGGTATTAACGTTGGCACTTACAATGCCAACGGCGATGCCTGGGTCTACTTTAATGCTACGGTTAATAAATCCGTTAGCGAAGAATGCGGCAATACAATCCTTCGTAACGTCGCTCAAACTTCTGCTGGCTCTAGTACTGGTACTAGAGAAGACACGGCAGACGTAATCGTTGAGGGTAAAACCTGTAAAGATGGCTTTACTATCGACAAGAAAGTAAAGAACGCTGCTGGTGAGTATGTTGAAACCGCTAACCTCAAGGCTGGCGAAACTGCGCATTATCGTATTGCATTCAAGAACACTGGCGACAACGAACTCAAGAACGTTGTTCTCAAAGATACGCTCCCTTCCAAGATGACCTATGTCAAGGGTAGCACCAAGATCGGTAGCACGGCTGCAGGTGATGGCATCGTCTCTGGCGAAGGCCTCAACATCGGCAACGTCGCTGCTGGCAAATCCGTTTATATCTACTTCGACGCTAAGGTTAACGCTGGCGTAGGCGAAGATTGTGCCGACGCTACCCTAACCAACATTGTTGAAGGTAAATATAACAATGACGATAAAACCTCCAAGACTGACACTGCAGTCGTAAAGGTTGACGGCAAAGAATGTAAAGATGGCTTCATCATCAACAAGATGGTTCAGGCCGACGGTGGTAAAGAGTGGAGTGAAAACGTCACTGTTAAGGCGGGCGACAAAGTTCGCTATCGCATCCAATTCAAGAACACTGGCGAAACGACTCTAAAGAATGTCGTAATTCGCGATCTTCTTCCAAGCAACATGACCTACGTCAAAGGCAGTACGATTCTTTACAATTCTGCAAACACCAACGGTAAAACTCTTGCCGACGGTATCGTATCGACCGAAGGTATCAATATTGGCAATTATGCCAAGGGTACCGAAGCAACGATTTACTTCTACGCTACGGTCAATGCATCTTTGAAAGATAACTGTAACGATTCTACTCTTACCAACACTGTAAAAGGTAAGTACAATAACGATAGCAAGACTGAGAAATCGGATACTGCTGACGTTACCGTACCTGGTAAGGACTGCAAAGAACCAACTCCAACGCCATATCTCCCAGAGACTGGTGCAGGGGAAATTATCAGCGGTGTGCTTGGCCTTGCTGCCGTAAGCACTGCTGCTGGCTACTATATCATTAGCCGCAAAAAATAAGTTGACCGCCTAGTATAGAGCTTTCCCAGAAGCTTTTAGATGGACGGGAAACTAAAACAAAGAATACTCCTCGAGCAATCGGGGAGTATTTTTTTGTGTGCGTTTATTTCTGTGCCGCTTGTAATACGCGCTCAAACAACATTGTCACCGTGAGTGGCCCCACGCCACCAATCTTTGGCGTAATCGTCAAATCTTCGCGTTCGCGCACGGCGTCATCTACATCGCCTTTAATTACGCCACCTTCGGAAGCCGTGCCGGCGTCGACGACAACTGCGCCGTATTTGAGCATTGTGCTTTTAATCAATCCAGGTACACCTGTAGCCGTTACAACTACGTCGCAATCCGGCAGAGTGGATGTGTCGTCGCCTTTGTCGTATACTGTCACGTCGTATCCGCTTTCGCGCCACATTTTTTCAAGCGGCGCACCGACCAACTTTCCGTGGCCAATAATGCCAAGTTTCTTTCCGCGCAAATCGATTCCGTAGCCAGTCAAAAGCCAATGAATCGCCATTGCGGTCGCTGTGTCTGATTCTCCACGTAGTCCGTCAACATCCTTCGCTGCTGGTATTAAGTCCAAAATTGACATATCGCATTCGGATAGCGGCAACTGCACTATGATGCCAGTTATTGTCTCGTCCTTCGCTGCGGCCCGAATCTTCTCCTTAGCATTGTTTGCGGCTATTTTCGTTACTGCGACTTCTATGCCAATATCCTCGCCGTAAACCTGCTTTAGTGACATATACTTTGCAATTACGGGCGAATCATTATCGTAGAATATTGCTAGTTTCGGAAAAATTTTTCGGCTACGCAAGGCTTTTACAGTATGCGCTTGGCGCTCTTTTATGTACCCCGCTAACTCGCGACCATTCAATTCTTTCATTTGTCTCCTAGCTCCATCGGTTCTTGCTCTAGTGTATAGCCAAATTTTTCTTTTACAGCATCTATCACCGCCTGGCGCGCTCTCGCTAAATCTGCATAATTCTTTGCATTTTCGTTAATTAAGATTAGAGCCGCCTTATCTGATACGCGCATACCATAGAATTCCTTACCTTTTAATCCAGCATGCTCAATCAGCCAACCGCTTGGCACTTTGCCGCCATCCCAAACCGGAATGTCTTTTTTCTTAGCCTCCTCGGCTTCCTTTTCGTTAAGGTAAATATTCTTAAAGAATGAGCCTGCCGAGGCGAACTCTGCCGGATCGGGCAACTTGCCAGCACGAATCTCCGCCACCGCATCGCGCACGACTTGCG
Source organism: Candidatus Saccharimonadota bacterium (assembly GCA_024682595.1). Classification (GTDB taxonomy): domain Bacteria; phylum Patescibacteriota; class Saccharimonadia; order Saccharimonadales; family Saccharimonadaceae; genus UBA2834. The sequence continues at coordinate 9,338 of JAIKZA010000045.1, forward strand.
GAGTAAACTCTGTCACGCCGCGCTCATCAAAATAGGCCTGGAGAGAAGTGTAGAATGGCGGTTTCAGCCAATGCTTGTGCAATTCTACCGTGACACTAGAAATAAAATAGCGTCCCACGCCGTCGCCAGTATTAAAAATACTGTGGCGGTAGCCGAGGTCCAACTCGTCGGCCATCATATGTTTGAAAAGATTATCACGACAATCATAAACGCATACCGAATGTAAAGTTTGCGCTATCTCTTGCCCATAGGCGCCCACGTTTTGGACTGGCGCTGCGCCGACCGTGCCAGGAATTTTCGATAACGCTTCGATGCCAGAGTAGCCATAACTCTCGCCGTTCCAGAGTTTTACGCTGTATTCTACTAAATCGTCTAATAGGTCACCACTTTTGGCGCAGAGACGTATCTTGGCTGGGTCACTATCTATTACGTAAATGCCGTGTAATTTATTCGCGAGAATGACACCGTCAAAACCGCCGTCGCGCCCAATAACATTGCTGCCGCTACCCAGGATGTACGTTGGCAGACTTTTCTCGTCCGCAAAATGATAAGCTTCCGCCAAATCTTTATCTTCTTCGATATCGATGACGTATCTTGCATTTCCGCCAAGGCGCATGGTTGTTAGTGTTGATATTGCTACATTCTCGCGTATCTTCATGTAATAATTATACCACCAGACGCATAAAACTATCACAAATTCCGCCCCCTAGATTAAACCCTCAAGTGCAACATTTAGATTGCTCGTAAGCCTCAATTGGCGTTAGCCAGTTGAGGCGTTTTCTTGGTCTGTTGTTTAGTAGCGATTCTACTCGTAGTATATCTTGCTGTCTTAGCTTTTTAAAGTCCGTACCTTTGGG
>JAIKZA010000058.1 GCA_024682595.1 Candidatus Saccharimonadota bacterium
CAAAGCGACCGTAGATTGCTATGGGTATTCCGCGCTCAAGATTGCAGATTGCTCGCTCGCTCAGGATCTGGGTGTTGGCCTGGTGTCTGGTCTTGATTTTCTTCGGGCGAACCGCACGGAGGAATACGGCTATGCGGCGCATTGCGGTGCGCTCTGCGTTGTCGTAAAGAGGGTGAAAAGTAGCACCGTCAACGGAGAACCCTCCGTTGAGTACGATGACTATTGCTACATCTATGTATGTGTGTCTGGCGCCAAGTCCGACGAAGACTACGCTTGTGCGCTCGAGGCGATTCCGGTCATTAAAGACTTCTTCCTTGAAGCTGACGGAATGTGGGCCTTTGAGTACGAAGAACCTGAAGAAGAATAAGGCCAACGTTAACCATCAAATCATGTTGCCCTGGGGCTAGCCCCAGGGTTTTTCATTGTCGCGCATTGCGGGGCTTCTGTTTAGTTAAAAGCTGTGCTATAAAACAGGTATGAAAAACGAAATTGAAGCTCAATTTTTAGACATAAATAAAGACAATGTGCGCGCTAAACTTTCCGAAATCGGCGCAAAAATGATTAAGCCGGAAACACTTATGCGTCGCGTTGTATTTTATACGGGCGAGCATTCTTTTGCGCGCGTGCGTGATGAAGGCGACAAAATCGTGATGACCTACAAGAATGTTAGTAACGACCGTTCTATCATGGGCACCAAAGAAGTAAATATAGAAGTTAATAGTTATAATGATGCGATTTTATTCTTGAAAGGGTGTGGCTTAGAAATAAAAGCCAAACAAGAAACAAAACGAGAAGTTTGGCAGTTTGGCAAGGCCGAAATCTGCATCGATACATGGCCGTGGATTCCGACCTTTATGGAGATAGAAGGCCCAACGGAAAAGTCTGTCTGGGAAACTGCAAAAAAGCTCGGCTTTGATAAAAAACAGGCTAAATACGGATCCGTTGATACGACCTATCGGCATTATTTTGGCGTGGATCCAGAAGTTGTAAACCAACATACGCCTGAAATTCTTTTCGATATTGACCCGCCAGAATGGGCAAACAAGAAATGAAAAAATGCCCCAGCGTGGGACATTTTTGTTTACCGCCCAGTCTTAGCTATTCCTACAATAGTTCCAGCCGCAATTCCGCATAGATTTATAAACGCATCAAACGCCATCATGGCGCGCCCAGGGGCGACACTTTGGACGGCTTCGTCAAAGATAGCGATCGACCCGAAGAATAAAAAGGTAATAATAATCGCATTAAGGCGTTTATCGCAAGTAGCTAATAGCGCACGATAGCCTAACCAAGCTAAAACGAAATGTACGCCAAAATGTGCCATCTTGCGAATGAGCGTATGGAATCCACGATACGACACATTGATGCCGATTAATCTAATGAGCGCATAAATCTTTTGCGCTAACCATCCAGAAGTGGCAGCGCTTTCGGCGGCTTTCTGTTGTGATAGGTAGACCGTCAATAATAGCCATATGACTACTAGAGCCCACCGTATAGCCTGTTTCTTCATGACGACACCTCCAATGTAATGTTCTAGGTCTTGCCTAGTTGTATATTATACCGCAGTTTCAGGCTTGGCTCATGCATAAGCATTTACACGGCCGTATAACCGCCGTCTACAGGCAGGATTACGCCAGTGACATAACTAGCTTCTTTGCTGGCTAAGAAAAGTAGGGCAGCATCGAGCTCTCCGGCTTGGCCATAGCGTTGCATTGGGACGTGGCTTTTGGCAAATTCTTGGAAACGATCAGTGTCGAGGACTTCAGTAGTCAATTCGGTATAGAAATAACCAGGGCAAATTGCGTTACATGTGATACCGTCGGTGGCTAATTCAGCCGCTACGGCTCGCGTAAAGTTTACCACTGCGCCCTTGGAGGCGTGATAGGCAACCGTATGAATCTCGGTATTGCCTACAAGGCCATACATTGAGGCAATATTAATAATTCTACCGTACTTTTGTTTCTGCATAATTTTTGCGAAAGCCCTAGTCATCTTGAAAACTGAAGTCTCGTCGGTGGCTATGGTGAAATCCCATTCATCATCGCTCATCTCGGTTACGCCTTTGTCTTTCGAAGAACCTGCACAGTTCAAAAGTATATCCACCTTGCCAAACTCCGCTTCAGCCTTCGCAGCCGCGGCTTTAATATCCTCAGTGCTAGTAACGTCGCATTTTATGGGTAATACTTTAGGCGCCCCCACTTTCTCGAGTTCGGGTTTAAAAGCCTCTAGGCGCTCAAAGCGACGTGCGAGAATTACTAGGCTTGCGCCTTGGCGAGCTAAAGCAAGCGCCATTTGTTTGCCGAGTCCACTAGAAGCGCCACTCACAACGGCAACTTGTTCCTTAAAATCAAACATAATATCCTTTCTTAATCTATTAGTATTATACCATCATGCACCTTGGTGTATTATGCTAGTGTATAATAAAAACAGATATGAAGGATATGTCTATATTCGGCGCTACGCTTCAGCTTGATGGTACTACCGTATTTATGCTAATTGCCGGCGGCATAGCGATATGGTTATTAATGTCCTTTTTATTCACTAGCTCAAACGAGGAGCCTGTCGAGGTAATCGTTAGGACGGAGAATACGCCATTACCAAAAGAAACTAAAAAACCCGACCGCAAAAAAGACGAGGACGAGGTAAAAAGAGAAGCGTTGCGGCGTAAAAAACAGCGCGAACGTCGAAAAGAATTCATTGAACGTCTCCTGTCGACGCTCAAAAAAGCCGCCGTACTTTTGCTAGAGAGTTCTTGGATGATAGGCTTATCCGTTGCGATTATTCTTACAGTCTACTTTATAACGCAAAACATGCTCATAGAGTGATTACTCTGCTAGGTAGTTTAATGCGGCCGTTGCGGCTATTGCGCCGTCACTGGTAGCTGTCACTAACTGGCGAAGGTCCTTTTTGCGGACGTCTCCGGCCACAAATATGCCGCTAATATTAGTTTCGCAATTTTCCGTTGCTATAACATAGCCACTTTCGTCTACTTTTAATCCATCAACCAGATCTTTCGCTTTTGGTATTCTGCCGATTGACACGAATAACCCATCAAGTGATATTTCCTCAGTTTTACCACCATGGTCTACGGTTATGCTCTGGAGCCTTCGGTCGCCGTTTAGGGCTACGATAGTAGAGTTTAATACGAGTTCAATATTTTTTGCCGCACGGACCTTTTTGACCAAGTCTTCGCTTCCGCGAAAGCTTTCGCGACGGTGAATTAAAAATACTTTTTCGGCAATACCAGACAAATATAGCGCCTCGTGCAGGGCGGAATTACCTCCACCATTTACGGCCACAGTTTTATCATTATAGAAACCGCCATCGCAGGTAGCACAATAAGAAACTCCGAAGCCGGTAAATTTTTCCTCGTTATCAAGATTAAGCTTGCGAGGTTCAGTTCCGTTGGCAAGAATGACCGCCTTGGCTTTATATTGATCGTCCTCTGTTATGATAAGATTGGATTTGTTATCGTGCGATATCTTTTCGACGTTTTCAAATTCAATTTCCGCACCTAAATCTTCCGCCTGTTTTTGTAGGGTTTGGCCAAATTCTAGACCAGTAATACCGGGTGTCGCTGGGTAATTGTCTATTTTGGAAGTGTTGATTATTTGCCCACCGCAGGCCACCGACTCTAGTACGAGTACTTTTTTATTTGCTCGGACAGCATAAATTGCTGCCGTAAGGCCGGCTGGGCCACCGCCGACAATTGCAATATCATACATTATTTACTCACCATCTTTATTAAGCGTTTCTTAGGCTGTAGGCCAACCCTTCGATCGACCTCTTTACCGTCTTTAAAAACCATAACGCATGGAATTGAGGAAACTTCATATTCGTCGGCCAAATCAGGATTTTCGTCAATATCTACAGTAACAATCAAGAAATCGTCTCGTTCTTCCGCCAGTTCTTCTAGGACTGGATGCAGAGCTTGACATGGCGGGCACCATTCAGCGTTAAAGTCGACCAGTACCGGCTTTTTGTTCTTTAAGACTTTTTCTGCGAAGTTTTCTTTCGTTCCCTCGATAATCTTCATCTTCTAACTCCTTTATTATAAATAATAGCTTATTTCGAGAGAATCGTAAAAACATCGTCAAATAACAAAGCCTTATTTCTTGTATTTTACAAAACTCAACAGATATGCTAAAATAGTCCCAATATGGCAAAGAAAAATAATACCAAGCGTAAGCTTGTCGGCATGGTGTCCGAAGAATCTGGTATTCGCCTTTACTATACCAAGAAGAACACTATGAATACGCCAGACAAGCTAAGTCTTCGCAAGTATGATCCAGTTTTGCGCAAACATGTGGTCTTCACGGAAACGAAGAAGAATCTTGGTCGTAATGAAGTAAAGGAAAAGAAGCGCTAAAGAATATGCCCCAACTCGAGAGGGGCATATTTTTATTGTCAAATGACGATACCGCTCATGCTAAAATAAAAACGAAAAAGGAGAAATATATGAACAGCGAACAGAAGATGGTATTAAAAGGCATAAAATTCTGCTTATTCGATAATGGATATTCAGTGCTAGTAGGAGAATAAACGATGTCGAGTATGGTTGACGCGAACTATAACGCGAAAGAAGCTGCAAATACAAAAAGCGGCAACAGTTGGATGATTTGTTCTATTGTTCTCTTAGTGATATTAATTATTGGCGGTGCGTTTGCCGCTATGATTATCACAAAGGGCAGCCGCGACACGAATAGGCTCGCTGATGTAGAACAACAACTAAAAGAAAAAGAAGAAAAAATCTCGCAACTTGAGAAGGCTGACGGCGATGAGCAAGAAGAAATGTCGGATAGGCTTACGCGGATTGATATAGAAGGGTTGAAAAAGGTGGCCGGCATCTCGTCGGACGAAGATGTATATTTGACTATTAATAAACTTGAATTCACGAATGACGGAAAGTATCTCTATGCAATCGGTGGCGTCGGCGCATCAGGTACTGGTGGTGCCGGAGTGTGGTACAAGAGCACTACGAGTGATGCGGAATGGCAGACAATAGTTAAGGGCGCGCAGGCTGTAGGTGATTGTTCTAACTATTCAAAAGAAGTCTTAGATTTCATGAAAGATTATAGCTATATCGATGACGATCTTCCGAGTGGGTATCTTGCTTGTAGGCAGGCCGATGGAAGCATCTTCCCAGAATAAAACACTAAAAATCCCCCAACTGGGGGATTTTTTGAACTGTTGATTCGTTAGTTGTAGATATTTTCGACTAGTATGCTAGGACCCATGGTCGTGGAGATGTAGACGGACTTAACATATTGACCTTTGATAGATGCAGGTTTTTGGCTTTTTAGGCTTTCTACGAAAGCGTTGATATTCTCCATTAATTTGTCTGCGCCGAAGCTAAGCTTGCCAAGACCTACGTGAACAATAGCTTGTTTGTCGACGCGGTATTCAATCTTGCCGGCCTTTGCTTCTTTGACAGCCTTCTCGATGTCGGTAGTAACCGTACCAGCTTTTGGATTCGGCATTAAGCCTTTTGGACCAAGAAGGCGAGCGTACTTACCGAGTTTTGGCATATATTGTGGAGTAGAGATAAGAACGTCGAAATCTAGCTGTTCTTTATCGAGACGCTTCGTGAATTCTTCATCCTCGGCGATATCTGCACCGGCGGCCTTTGCTGCTTTAGCGATATCTAGTGGCGCAAATACGGCTACGCGCACGTCTTTACCGGTACCAGCTGGCAAAGTGACGGTCGCACGAATGTTCTGATCTGCCTGTCGTGGGTCTACGCCAAGGCGGAAATGCATTTCTAGTGTGGCATCAAACTTAACTGGGCTAGTCTCGATTGCAAGTTTTACTGCCTCTTCGAGGCTGTAAGCTTTGTTTTTCTCGACCTTTTCATTGGCTTTGCGGTAGTTTTTACCACGGCGCTCTAGGCGGCTACGAGTGACGGGCTTTGGCCCAACTTTCTTTTCTGGCTCAGCGGCGCGCTCTGCTTTGCGGGCTTGGCGCTCTTCTTCAGCTTTTACTTCTTCAACGTGTTTTTTAGATTTTTTACCAGCTTTAGCAAATTTCTCTTCAGTAACTTCCTCTACTGGAGTATCGACAATTTCTTTGGCTTCTTCTTTGGCCATAAAAACATCCTTTCGCGGTACAAGCGAGTAAATACTCTCCCGACAATTAAAATTAACTCTTCTAATTGTAGCACAAAACGGATAGAAAATCAAGTAGAGCGGTAAGCCTGTAGTTTTTTGTATCGTTTTTTATTAGCTTATGGTAAAATTACGATAGATGGCACAAGGAGAGAGAACAAGCGCAGAGGTTGCGCCCGCCAATGCGGACAATAATACGTCGTGGGACGAGCTTGATAAGGCCGACGAGACGCCAATAGATAACCCGGAGGATACTCCGGAGAGAGACAATTCGCAAGTCGAAACGGACGATAAGGGCGATTGGTCAGATTTTGATGCGCCAACTGAGAAAGATGAACTTGGCGACAAGGGGCCGCAGTACGAATTAATTGAACCACTTCCTATGGAAGAATTGCCACCTGGCGAGAGCCCAATACCAGACGAGCTGACTAGCCAAGAGATTGGGCAGGTAGTTGGCAATAGGGAGTCTGCTATCAAGCCAGACCTAAAACGCCTACATAATGCTGTTAAGGCCTACGAGGCTAGTGTATTTGATGGTAAAGCGCTCTCTATAGCGGATAGAGCACTTATCGCTAGGTTTGGCGGTGAGAAATTTATCAAAGAACAACTAGAGCTTACTCTTGCCCAGCGATACAATGAAGGGCAGGTAGTAAACGCCTACTATGCAAATCGTGGTCACATTAGTCAGCGCGAAATGTGGGCTTTGACTTATTGGGCAAGACAAGATGGTAATAAAAGTGTAGCTGTTTATGCTAAAGAGCGGATGGAACACTACAACAATGAGAAGGTTCGAGCTATTGATATTGCCGTTGCGCAACTTCGTGCCGATGGTAGGTTTGACCCAGATTACCTCACGCTAGATGAGGCCGACTTGGTAATGGATTATAAACAAAGCGATCTAGAATTTGAGGCATGCGGACGCATATACGGAGAGCGTCGCACTCATACGCTTGCTTACTTGGCCAATCACGATCGTGGCGAAGTCAAAGGTTCGCCCGCTGTGCAGCGCGACGTGGATCTTGCTATCCGATACCTATGCGAGAAAAGAAACTGTAGCCCTTCTGAGTTGGGTGAATATTACCGTGAGTTAGCTGAGCATATTTACCATCCAAACACGAAAGACTTCGCAGAGACGGAGGCCTTTGTAAATGGTCTTATCAAGCAGATATCCCAAGCTGAGATAGATAAAGCCGCAGACAGTCTTGGGCCAGACGGGAAGAACTATACGGCTATGATTAGGGCACTCGAGCACACCTTCAAAAAGCTGTTTAAACTTGAGAAAGTTGGTATAAAAGTAATAATCGATATGTCCGACGATGATAAAGACGGCACGCTCGGCTTCTTTAGCCCAACGAATAAAGTGCTCCAAATTAATGCCAAATATATCGAGAAATGCATGCGAAGAGATTACTCTAAGTATAGCGAGGAGTATATTCAGACAAAGGTTATCGGTGAAATTGCTGATACGGTAGCTCATGAGCTCTTGCACGCATACCAAGAAGAGTACGGCAAACTAAATAGTGACGAACGCAGCGAGATGTATGTAATTAATGGTTTTGATTATGTCTCTCCAGAAAGAGGCCACACTAGATATAGGGACCAAACAATGGAGCGTGAATCTTTTAGCATTGGTAGTAAAATCGGAAATATGGTTGTCGGCTCATATTTAAATAAGAAAGGAGGACGAAGATGAATGAGGAAATCGCAAAAAGCTTGATCAATGTACTAAACTATAGTCCCGATGATGCTAAGTATTATGCCAAACGGCTCGCCGAATACGATGATATCGCTAACGATTTCTTAATGTGGAGAAAAAATCAAAATTACGACTACTCGCCTGCGCTCGAAATCAATGGCTGGACAGCGAAAAAAATCTACGAAAGAAATCGCAGCATAGATCCAGTCACCGTATTTACGACCATGTATTGGCTACGCGTTAATCCAGATTTTGTTCAATCGGATCTCAATACGGGCTTTGCGGTAAAATAAAATAAACCAAAAAAACTCCCCAGATGGGGAGCTTTTTGTTGGTTAGTCGACAACTTCTACACCCATCGAGCGTGCTGTGCCAGCAATAATCTTGCAAGCGCCAGCTTCGTCAATCGCGTTAAGCTGATCTTTCTTTATCTCGGCAATTTCTTTAATCTGAGCCATGGTAATTTTACCAACTTTCTCAGTATTTGGTTTCCCGCTACCTTTATCTAGTTTGATTTTTTCGCGGATTAAATCATCTACTGGCTGCCCAAGACAAACCCAATCGAAAGTACGATCCTCGTAAACTTTGATGTGGACGATAACGTTCTTGCCAGCAAATTCTTTGGTCTTTTCATTAAATGGATTGATAAAATCCATCATATTGAGACCCCACTGGCCAAGGGTGCTACCTACTGGAGGTCCAGCCGTAGCTTTGCCGCCAGGAATGCGCAACTTGAGGTTGCCGATACATTTCTTTGCCATTTTATTAATATTCCTTCTCCGACTTTGAAGCGCTTCGTCGGAAATTACGTTTAATTAAACGTGCGTAACGCTGTTAATTATACCTTATTTTCGCCACATAAGCAAGCTGCCGGCATCGCTAGAGCTTAGCTTTTTCGAAACGCAGAAAAATGTTACAATACTGGATGTAGCAAAAACTAGTTCTTTTATAAGGGAGGTTTTAGTAATGGGTAAAGATGAGAAAGGAAACGCAGGAGCTAGCACGAGTGGGGGCCATATTCCGCGTCCATATGAGGTTGATCTGGGCGATCGCGTGAAGAACGAGACCAGAAATAGCAATACGGGCCCCAAGGATGCGGGCTGTATTACCGAAAAATCTTAGTCTGGCGGTGGTATTCCGCAGCCATATAGTGGCTACTAAGGAGGTAGGTATGGACCAGAATGGCATGCTTCATGTGACTTCCGTATTATCGCACGCGTATGGAACCAATGACTACCTCGTGCAGGCAGTACGAGACGCACTCGCGGTCAAAATGAGTGATGAAGATATCGAAGCCAACGCTCCCGAGTTTACGGACATGATCGACTCAATGATAAACGTAACCTATATGTT
>JAIKZA010000041.1 GCA_024682595.1 Candidatus Saccharimonadota bacterium
TACTATTTGGAAAGTGAATCGTTAGACGCGCTCAATATGCGCATCTCTAATTATCTTGACTATTACAACAACAAGCGTATACATTTAGGACTAAAGTATATGACGCCTGCGCAAATGTTGCAAAGGTGCTGAGTTAATACGTATGCATTTACTATTTTGCATTTTTATGTTATAATTATACGATACTTTGCTTGACCAGCGGAAGGAGGTGGAAAACGTGGGAGGCAAATTAAAAGTCGTAGCAGGCGTGATCGGCGTAGTTGTGCTGGCGACACTTAGCCATCCCTGCGCCGCAGTGCTTGCCGTCGCATTGCTCTTCGACAACTACGATGGACACAGTTAGCGCCCGTAACAATTCACACTTTTGACCAAAAAGCCGCCTCGCCCAAGTTGGGAAGAGACGGCTTATTTATTACTTTATTCCTGATAGGCTTCTAGCGTGACATTAACGACTTGTTCTTTACCGTCGCGCAAGATGGTAACCTGGATAGTTTCGCCCACCTTATATTCGCCAACTAGCGTCGACACCGAGCCGGCATGGCCAACTTCAACATTGCCGATTTTTGTGATTATGTCTTTGTCTTTAATTCCCGCTTTGTCGGCTGGGCCATTTGGAAGGACCGATGATCCGTTCTTTGAAGAATTATATACATATGCGCCCTGTTTGACCGTGAGATTGTATTCTTTAGCAACGTCTGGAGTGATGACTAAATAACTTAGCCCCATATATGCACGCTCTGCCTCTCCATCATCCATGATGCGCCTAAGCATGCCCTTCACAGCAGATATCGGGATCGCAAAACCGAGCCCTTCGGCAGTAGTTGAAGTGGCCGTATTAATACCGATTACATCGCCAGCAGCATTAACTAAAGGCCCACCGGAATTACCAGGATTAATCGCTGCGTCGGTCTGAAGCATATCTGACAAATATTCAACATTACTACCATTCGAGTCGCCAGCCTCGATAGAACGCCCCATACCACCAATTATGCCCTGGGTTACAGAGTTTTGATATGCGCCGAGTGCGTTACCGATGGCCAGAACCGGTTGGCCAACCGCTATCGTCTTAGAGTCGCCCAGTTTCACGACTGGAAGATCTTTGGCGTTATTGATCTTGAGATAGGCAACATCATTAAGTGGATCGAGGCCCAGTAATTCGACATCGCTATAAGTATCACCATCGTCGGTGATGACTTTGATATTTCTTGCACCCTTTACGACATGCTTATTTGTAATAACGTAGCCGTCAGAGCTTACAATCATGCCCGTACCAGCCGACTGCGATGCGCCGCCGAATCCATAGTAGCTCGAGGCACTATAACTTTCGCTAACAATCGAGACTACAGCAGGAGTCACTTTGCCGACGATGTTAGCAATGGACGTTTCTTCGAACTCTACCGAATTACCCGTATAGTACCCGTCCGAATTAGAAACTGTAGTAGTAGCGGCCGGTGTTGTTAGCACTTTATAGAAAGCAAAGCCGCCCAGTCCGCAACCCACCATCGCGATGAGTACGGCAAAAATTGCTAGCCCCAGCGCCGCACCGCCACCACGTTGGCGCGGTGGCCTATCAATAACTGGCGTTTCCGGATTTTTATTTAAACTAGGTGAATTGGGGCGATAATTGCGCCAATCATCTTGCTTTCGCTCCGTAGTCTCGGTGTTTTTAAGGCTTTCTGAATTCCCACTGTCCATAATTCTCCTTTCCTTAAATATTAAAATTGGGCACTGAATAGAAAAATACCATCAGAATCATAATTAAAGCTGAAAAAATTGCTGGTGCCAATATGTCATCGGCGCGAATTTTGCCATCATGACGGATTGCAGACTTGTAGCCATGCGCAAATACAAAGAGCATAATGCCAGATACGATTGGGAATTGCGGAATAGCAAAGCTCGAAAGAAATCCTGTCGTAGCGGTGCGACCGAGCTGATAGGCAATCGTCCAATGATAGAAAATCCAATACAATTCCGACATCATCATACCGAAAATAAAAGTAATTAGAACGAAATCATGATCGTCGCTCTGAATAAGAACATGTCGCGTAGCGCCATAGCCGATAATGAAGCTGACTATAACACCAACAAGAGGATCTATCTGCGCGGTAACCAGGGATAATGCAAAAGCACCAAAGAAGGTTGCGAACAGTGCTTGAATTTCCGTAGCGAAGCTGGAGCTTAGCGGTTTGATAGCTACTAGCCATGTCACATAAATGATAGTAAGAATTATTTGCCAAAAGTTAACAGAACCGCCTGCTGGATTAGCCAAATAAACCAACAGTGCAAGACTAATGCCGACCGTAAAATCAACAAGATTCGCTTTTAGATTTAGCCACCAGTAGCGAGGGCGCACGGCCACCACGCGCCATTTAGACAACAGAACCAGGATAATTGCAAAAACCCAATTTGCACTCACCACGGTTAATGTCGTTGAGACGACTGCGAGGCCAATACTGAGCATAACGTGTGTCGCCGTACTAAGTGCGTTGCGACCGCGTCTTAACATGACGTAATCTGCCATAACTCTAATAATTTTAGCACGCGTCGGCGTTTTTCGCCACTTATGCTAAAATAATCTTTATGGAACAAAAACCCTCATTTGGACAAAAATACCCCGCATTAAAAGATATTCTGAGTTTTCTACTATTTGTAGGTGCGGTAGCCTTGGGCACTTTTATCTTGAACAGTTTCATTTTTCGCAGTTATAACGTGGTTGGTGGCAGTATGGAAAATACGTTACATTCCGGCGACCGCGTAATTGTAAACCGAATTCCAGTTAGTCTAGCTCACCTCAACGAGCAAGAATATATACCAGAACGTGGGCAAATCATCGTATTTGCCAACGGCGGCAATTCTTCCATTACAAATTGCGAGCCCCTAGACGGCGTAGTGGATCAATATATCATCAAGCGTGTCATTGCCTTCCCTGGCGAGCGTGTCACGCTTCAAAATAGCGTCTTGACCGTCTACAACGACGAGCATCCAGAAGGTTTTAACCCAGACGAAGATACGCGCAAATCCGACACGGATGGTCCTAAAAAAATAATATCTGGCTCGGTTAATATAATCGTACCCGAAGGTGAGTTGTTCGTATCGGGAGACAATCGCGAAGGCTCAAATTCGTACGATTCGCGCAACGGCCTAGGCACAATTCCGTTTTGCCGAGTGGTTGGTCCAGTTTCTACCAGAATCTTCCCTTTTACGGGAGTCCGCTTCTTCTGATTTTTTACTCTTCAAGCAAAGGGCGCTCTACGATAACTGGATCCACGCTGGCTTCGCCTGTTGTAATCTTTACAACATCTTTATCAATGAGCGAGAGTGATTTATATGCTGTATTGTAGTGGTTTACGGTCGTACCTAGCGATGAGCCAAGTTTGTTCATGTAGGTATCGAAGGCTGTAATATGCTGCCCAAGTTTAGCTACACGCGCTTGGATTTCGGCAGTATCTTTTTCTATCTCGAGACTACGAAGCCCTTGTAAAATTGTCTGCAGATAGGCCATAAAGCTAGTCGGACTAACGATGATTACTTTTTTGTCGCGATATGCATATTCTATAAGATCACGCTCGGTTCCAGTAGCCCCAACTTTATTAATGAGTAAATCATAATAAAGACTTTCGGACGGGATAAACATGAAGGCGAATTCCATAGTTTTTTCGTGCGGACGGATGTACTTTGAAGTCTCGTCGATGCGCCCTTTCAGATCATCGCGGACCTTTTTCGCGAAAGCCGTACGCTCAGCTTTATCCTTTGCCGCCACCATGCGGTTGTAGTTTTCGAGCGAAAACTTGGAATCAATCGGAAGAATTTTACCCTTGTCGAGAAACACGACCGCATCGACAATTTCACCATCTTTAAACTTATATTGAAGAGAGTATGATCCGACTGGCAAAACATTACCGAGCACAGTATCGAGATAGTATTCGCCAAAAACGCCACGTTGCTTAGGGTTCTGTAAAACGGATTGAAGAGTCTTAAGCTCGTCGGCAACCGATTCGACGTGCTTGTTGGTTTCATTAATCGTGGCAAGTCTGGCAGATATTTCCGCAATAGCACGCTTACTGTCGCGCATCTGGCGTCCAGATTCAGTGAGCTGATGTGAAACCGATTCTTGAATACGCGAGTTGTTAAAGTCGATTTTGCGATTAACCGCTTCGTTCATCTGGTCGATTTTATCTTGTGTGCGTTTGTTTTC
>JAIKZA010000048.1 GCA_024682595.1 Candidatus Saccharimonadota bacterium
CACTATTCAGGAAGAGTGCACGGGACCATACTACCTCGAGAGTGAATCACTAGACGCGCTTAATATGCGCATCTCTAATTACCTTGACTATTACAACCATAGACGTATACGCTTGGGACTAAAGTATATGACGCCTATGCAGATGTTGCAAAGGTGCTGAGTTAATACGTGATTATTGACATATCATGAAATATATGATACAATATAAAAATAGCTACTCATAGTAAAGTCCATATCCTACCGAAGAATATGAAGAAAGGGGGTATTATGAAACAGTTACGTTTTTTGCCTTATGTTCTTTTCCATCTCACGATAAGATGGGTCGCTCTATACGTGTTGATCGTAAAAGCACTCGCGTTGTTAGCAAGGCAATCCATCAAGGATTTCCTCAGATGGACAGCTCGCATTGCCGGCGTAACCGTCGCTTCGAGGAGTATCCTGATCATCCTGGCGATTTGCTTTGTTCTGAGAGCATGGCATCTGACCGCAACGCGACCATGCGACTGGCGTCCCGCCCAAAGTATGTACCTCGTCACGGCCGTCGCTGCCACTTCTACTGCTGCAATATTAGCTCCAATGCTCAAAACGAGCAATGGCGAAGCCATCATGCTCATACTCGTCCTCATCAACATAGCCATCGCGGTCTATTGCGTCATCAGAATGGACGAGGGCAGTGGCTGCTTCGGCCATTTCTAATCAACACTCAACTCCGGAAAGAAAAGGAACCCCCGCTCATGCAGGAGTCCCTCTCCGGAGTTTTTTCTTTCCTAGTTCATTAAAACGTTTCTTTGGCTAGAACTTCACCGTCTGAATTATAAATCGTCGCTTCGGCGTTTGCCAGATAAAATACTTTGAAGTCCGGCGAATCAAGCGTGTATCCCGCCTCTTCCGCCCAATCAAACTCGGCAATAACCACTTTTTTCGCCTCAATATTATCACTGTCGTCAATCATTTCGCAATTAATTCGAATCCATTCCTCTCCGCCATCATATGCCACAATACACACATGACTATCCTTCGCTAACTGTTTCGCCACATTTTTCTGCGCATTCGTCAAAGCATAAATTTTCCCATCAAACAGCACCGGATCGCCAAAGACCAAAACTAGCCCAATGGTCTTTACGATCATCGAGCCAACTACATGACCAGATGCCACTGCAAGAATTACTCTCAGCGACTCCTGAAGCCTACGCGGCCTTCCGTAGTTATTGAAGTCTGGATAGTTATTTAGCTCGCGCCACTTTTTTATCCAACGATAGATTGTACTCCTATTTCTTCCGTAGCGTCTCGCAACTTGCGAAACGCTACGATGCTCAAAGAAAATCTCTTTTAGCGCTTTTTCGCGTTGTTTTTCGATTGCTTTATCTATACAATATGCCATAGGTAGTTTCCTGTTTAGGTTTTAAGCAACTTTAAGTATGAAACTACCTATTTTTGTTGGCAAATACTGCCAACTATTTTATTGCAAAGGTCCTGGACCATAACGGCATACTTGACTTTTTATTAAGATTATGCTAAAATAAAAAGATTTTTGTCTTACGACATTAGGAACTTTATAAGTCTCATTCCGCTATTCCTAGTTCCGCTAAGTAGTGAACCGCTGATTCATCTCACAAAAGGAGGGTTTAAAAATGAAGAAACACATCGACCGCATGATTGACCGTATTGGCACTGACAATATAAAATACATGACGATCACTATACCGCCATACGTGGTCATATACTTCATACTATTAGACGTGTTAGGACATCTCACTCAGTTTTCCTATAACGCAACCTGCCTTCTCGCGGGAATCCCGGCAATACTGCTGATGGCTTACCGTCTGCTCAACAAACCTAACAACTGGAAGCCATCGCGATTAATGCACCTTCACACTGCAGCGATATGGGCAATCATATTTGCCCACAGAGTGCACAATACATCAGGCGGAATAGTCAAAATATTGGCGCTAGGAATACCGTACGGATTCCTGGTTCTATTCCATATAATTGCAGCTATCGCCACAGATACAAGCAACAGTACAAACAACGCATGAGACCCCACACCCGAAGGAAAGAGGCCCCACCTACCAGGCGGAACCTTAACCCTTCGGGTTTTTACAATCGCCAACCCATAAAATAATTTTGAACCAAAAAACCGCAGATTGGTAGTTTCTTCGAGAGAAGCGCGCCTCATAAATAGAAATATTTGCTAGAAAAAATCGCCTAGGTTGGTATTTTCTCTCTTTGAAGCGCGACTTTTGGTCGAGCGAGAAGAGAAAAATGCCAAGATAGACGATTTCTTCAGCAGATATGGTATGCCCGATACGATTCGAACGTACGACCTTCAGCTCCGCAAGCTGACGCTCTATCCAACTGAGCTACGGGCACATATGTGGATAGTACTCACTAGTTGCAAGTACTTGTCCACCGTTCAAAGATTAAAAGATCATCGCACTAGCCGTCAGGCAAAGCGTGATAGCACATATTATAGCACAATTTTTTAAGAGATGGTATACTATTTTTATGGCAGAGCAAAAGAAGAAATCCGGACTCAAACCAAAACTTCAAAAAGCCAAGGCAAAGTTCCTTGCCACTTATTACAGCAACCCAGGTAAAGATCTCAAAATCATCGCCGTCACGGGCGTGAATGGTCGCGATATTACCGCTCATTATATTCAAGAAATTATCAAATCTCGCGACACTAAAACCGGTCTTATCATCGATCCAAAAACTACTTCAGAATTATACAAGCAAATCTATAAGATTTGGAAAACTGGCTCCGACCACGTTGTCATTTCCGTCGACAGCGTAGCGCTCGCCAATCATATCTTCTATGGTTTGCCAATTTATGCCGCTGTTCTCACCGAAGATGGCCTGGGCTCCCCAGACGTCAGCGATCACGATGCACAATCTATCCTTTTC
>JAIKZA010000061.1 GCA_024682595.1 Candidatus Saccharimonadota bacterium
TTTAGTCGCAATCGGCTATCGTTGCGACTCTAGGAACTTAAGCGTGTCGCGCATAGCGTCCGCAATGGTAAGATTTGTATGCCAGTTTAATTCTTGGTTTGCTAGGCTTGGGTTTGCCCACATTTCGGCGACATCGCCAGAACGACGTGGCGCGAAGACATGTGGCAGTTCATGTCCCGAGGCGGATTCGAAAGCGGCTAGCAGCTCTAGGACTGAGGTAGGCTTTCCGGTGCCGAGGTTGTAAACGGAGACTCCTGGTTTAATGTGTTGCATAGCGGCGAGGTGGCCTTTGGCAAGGTCGACGACGTGAATATAATCGCGTCGACAGGTGCCGTCTGGAGTATCGTAATCGTTTCCGTAGACATTTAATTCTTTGATTTGCCCTGTCGCCACGCGCATGATGACTGGCATAATGTTATTCGGTATGCCGTTAGGGTTTTCACCGATTAATCCCGATGGATGATTGCCGATGGGATTGAAATAGCGTAGGATGGTTGCGGAGAAATCTGGATTCGCCGCGCAGGTGTCCTTTAGGATCTCTTCTATCATGTATTTGGTACGCCCGTAGGGGTTAGCGATGCCGGAGCCTACCTGCATTGTTTCTACGTATTCTGGTGAGTATTGTCGACCGTAGACTGTTGCAGAGCTGCTAAAAACAATATTGTTTATGCCATGAGCAAGCATAGCCTCTACGAGATTGATGGCCGAATCAAGGTTTGTTCGGTAGTATAAGAGCGGTTTTTCGACCGATTCACCAACTGCTTTTAGTCCAGCAAAATGCAGGACGAAATCGTAGTGGTTGTTGTCGAATAGTTCTGTTAGGGATTCTCGATTTAGTAGGTCGATATTATGGAATGTTGGCCGTTTTTTAGTAATCGCCTCAATGGCGGCAATAGTTTCAGCCTTACTATTAGAAAGGTTGTCTATAATATCTACCTCATATCCGGAGTTTAGCAATTCGATGACGGTATGAGAGCCGATGTAGCCAGTGCCGCCAGTAACTAGAACCTTTTGCATAAATTCATTTTAGCATCATTTGATATGTATCAGTAAATCATCCTCTTAGGTAATCGAATAATTTGATGTGCCTTCTTTTTTCTAGTTTGTCTAGGAACTTATTAACTAGAATAACAATTAATATGGCACTGATGGAGACTATTAGAAATTTGAGTGTCCAATTCTCTGGCAGACGTAGTTTTTGGTATATAAACAATGCTAATGTGTGCCATAGATATATCCACATAGAGTGAGAGGATATGTACTGTATTATTTTATTATTAAAATACTTCTCATAGCGCTTATTCTTGCAGATTGTCATTAAAGACAATGAACAGAAGATTCCATAGGATAAGTAGTATAGCCTTGGCGGATATTTATAGGCTTGAACCTGTTGGAAGTTGCCGGTTCTTGCATGGAGATAGAGCGCCGTAGCTATGAAAATAATAAGATTGGCTGCGATAAAGATGATGAGCTTCTTGTGTTTGATTTTGTCCAGATTGTAGCCAATGTATGTTAAAAGGCCATATGGGATAATGTAGTAAAAAGTAGTCTCTATAAACATATTATTAGTGCCTATTTGGAAATGATAAAGAATCTCATAGACTGAATAAAAGAGTATGACGGTAACGATTGCTTTTATGGAGAAGCCAATTCTTTCAATGATTGGGACGAGAAGCGCACTATATAAATAAATTAAAATAATCCAAACGTAGTCTACGCCGTATCTAGTCAGCAAAAATGATTTTAAATAGTAGCTCGCCGGATGTAAATGGCCCGTTCCTATGTCTGTGATGGCGAAATATATTATAAAGAATAACCAGGTAGGAAAAACGAGCCTAGCGAACCGGGACCTATAATAGCCTATAGTTCCATCGTTGGTAGCTTTGTACTTTTTATATGAACGATTTGCTAGAAACGAGGAAATAATTACCATTAGGGGCACATCGAAGCTTCTGGCGGCGATTATGCAGTTTGGCGGATTGACATGCGCGATTATAATACAAAATAAGCCGACGGTCTTCAGAAAATCCAAATAGTATAAGCGTCTCTTTCTGGCGCCATTGGACTTTATTGGAGAACTTGGCATCTTTAGAATTTGACGTCTTTGATTTTTGTATTTAATTTTAGTAGTTTCTTACGTCGCTCGCTTATTGCGTCCATGTCGAGCTTCCATTCTTGGCCCATCTTCTCGTCATAGTCATTTGGATGAAAAGCTTCGATGCCATTACCGTTAGTGAAGGTCATTTCTCCAAAATAAATCTTGCCATCTATGTCGTAGAAATCTACACGGACTTGGTCGAAGCCTTTGCTTAGCTTGCTTGCTAGCTTCCACATTTTTTCGAAGTTTGCCGGCTTCTTGATAGTTTTCGGGTTATTCGTATATTCGCCTTTATTGTATGGCAGGAGAGTCCAATTCTTGTCGTATATGTTGCGAGTATGATTGTCGAATCGATCGAAGTCTACGCGACAGGAGACGACTTTGCCATTGAAACAGGCAAACTTATAATCTCGTATCGAGTGTCCCATATATTTTTGTATCATTATTTTTGGCTTAATGTCACGATATTGCAACTCGTAGCCAACGTATGCGTAGTTGCGTTTCTGAAAGTAATATTTGTATTCTTTCTTGTTTCTTTCCGTGAAAGGATGGTCTTTATCTATAACTAGCGCGCTGCCAGAATCGTTATTCATTTTTATGACATACTTTTCTGGTAGTTGCGAGAAATCTATATCGTCTACGGAATCATATGCGGCAATCAGGGGGATGAAATGGCAATCATTGCTACTGCCTAATTGTCTCTTGACCCATTCTTCAACGGCGATTTTGTCTGTAAGTTGTATTTTATCTTCCGAGACGGCGTATAGTTTTGAGACCTGTAGCTTTTCGTTATATGAAGTTGGATTATCCCAATCGACCTTCTTGCCGAACTGGTGCTCAAAGGTGGCGTCGATTGATGCTTCGATCTCGGAGTATGTTTGATTTCTTCTTTTTTTCTCTAGATATAATCTCGCCTTACAAAGAATGGCGTAAGGTATGATTTTCTTTATCGATGTCTTAATATTCATCAGTCCTCGCTTTTGTCGTTATAGTTTAATTATAATTGATAACAAGCGGAATGTGGGCGTAATTAGCTGTATAAGCAAGTTATTTAGCAGAGTTTAACGGCGCTTTGTTTAGAAGATGTCGTTTTAGCGTAATTAGCTTCTGCCTGTAAAAAACAAAGTTAATGCCAACAGTTATCATGAAGTATGTTAAGGATACGGCTAATGCTAATGCTATCCATGAATAATAGCTCGCCGTCGATAATTCTCTCGGGAACGGAATCGCAAAGTATGCTCCTATCGTAACGGCATCAATGCAACATTGTTTCATGAAAGGTCTTATTGATCGCTTTACTAAGTTTTTGGCGTTATAAAAAGCCATCCATATTGTCTGGTAAAGCATCGAAACAAGGGTGCCAATCGCTACTCCTACGAGGCCCCACTGCTTTACGCACGCAACGGATATTACTATATTCATGATAGCTGCGATTATGTAGTTGTGTTGTGTTTGTTTGTAGTGTCCGGCAGCAAAGATCATTAGGTTGTATGGTAATCTTAGACAGTGACAGGCGTGTGCCGCTACGATTAATGTTGCGAAAAGTGGTTGAATATAATTTGCGTCCGTAACTCCGTTTGTATAGCATTGGACAAAAGAGATGATTAAGAAGCCCGTACATCCAAAGATATATATTACCGCCGTATGAATCGCCCACTCTGTTAGTTCGAAGGTTTTTTGCAGGCCGTCTTCGTCTTTTTTGGCCCATAGGTGGCCAAGGTAGGCCTCTACGCCATTCATGAGTGATGTAAACAATTTTTTGATACCCGATACTATCAAGTTATATACGGCATATACGGAAACGTCGGAAAATGAGCCTAGAATTGTTAGC
>JAIKZA010000042.1 GCA_024682595.1 Candidatus Saccharimonadota bacterium
AACAGGGGTATTTTCGAGGCTAGGGTTGATAGAATAACACATAGATAGGTCTCCTTTATTTAATTTGCGTTAAACAAAGTATAAGGCCTATCTTTTTTGTTGCCTACTTCGGAGGCTAGTTATGTTGCAAAGGTGCTGAACTTTTTACGTAGTGGTTGTGCTTTTTATGGATTTTAAGATATAGAAAAAGGCGCCCTGTATAGTAGGGCGCCGCCTTGCTCCTTTTAATTAGGAGAAGGGTTTTGTCGGCCTAAGTGGCGTAGGCCGACAGGAGGATATAATTAGGACGTCGGTGCCATGTTGGCAATGATGATGTCCTTGTAATCGGGATATGCCCGGATCAGCTGCTCTGTGTCGGTAAGTGTAACGGGATCGGACGCTTCAGGGTATCTCTCCGCGAAGGTCAGATTATCCGGATCGACCGCCGCCGGCATTGCTGTGGCCGTATGTTCTGTTGCGCGGCGATTGCGGATGCTTGTTGGCCTTCTTCTGCCGTAACCACGACGATGATTGCGTGTGTCGCGTGCGGTATTCTTGGTGCGCACGATCTCGGCCACCTGCCTCTGCAACTCTCTGTAGTTGGGATCGATGCCAATATCTCGGAGCTGCGCCGCCACGTGCGGCTGAACTTTCCAGCCGGGACGACTGGCTGCTTTATTGCAGGCTTCGATGTACCTTCGTACGGCTCCGATGTTGTCGGCAATAAGTGCCGTCTGCATTGGCGATGAGCCTTTGCAATTTACTCCAAGACTTTCCAGAGCGTGGCGAAGATTTGAAACTTCCTGTCGCTCCGCTCTGTTCAGGGGCCTCTCCTTATTGATCTTTTCCAGATTGTTGAGCCTTTTCATTCTACTTACGCATGTAGCTGACATAGTACCTCCTTAATGTGCGGGAGCTTTCGCTCCATTTCTTGTGCGTAATCACGTCACCAACGGGCCCTTGCAGGCGCCGCCAGTGACGGATAGAACACTGCACTGTGCGGTTATTTGCATAACCAAAAACACAGTATATGCAGGTATTCTTTATAATATCAAAATTTTGTTAATTTGTCAATAGCACTTTAGCGTTCTGTGCTAGGAAAAAGGCGGCCAGATTGGCCGCCTGTGCAAAGGAAGGTATCGACACGAGCCTCTTTACTTCTCATTGGGAGGGTGGCTTTTTGCGTAAAGAGCCGCTTCGGCGCCGCGCCAGTCGTTGGACTTGCAAGTCTCTCTTACGGACATTTCTGCCATCTGGTCGGTGAACATCCGCAGGAGTTTGTGTTCGGGTACTCTCGAAATCATACCCTTGACATAGTCGCCTGTTCCGGGCATCGTCGTGGATTTTGCCATTTTTGAGACCTCCTTTTAGTAGGTGCGACTCCGCTTTTGACGGAGTAATTAATGCGGCGTGACGGCCGCTAGCTTCATTTAGTCAGGGTTGACTAAACATGTTTTTATTGTATCATATTCTTTCAATTAGTCAACCTCTTTGCGGAGCATTCTTGCTGGTTTTATTAATAAGAATTAGGCTAGGCAATCGCTGAATTCGTAGTTCTCGAAGGATCTGTTCCATAAGAAAAAGGACAGAATTTGAAACAGGGGTGAAAAGATGGTAAAATATGAATATGATGGATAATCTTAAAGAAACAATCAAAGGAGCTATCAAAGACTTATATGGGGTCGACGATATTGCTGTCGATTTTGCCGATGTGCCGGCGGAAATTGAAGGTGATTACTCGACCAATATTGCGATGCGTTTTGCGCGTCAGGCAGGCAAAGCTCCACGTGTGATTGCGGAAGAGATTATTGAGAAGATAGGGGATTGCGACTTTAAGCTTTCGATTGCGGGGCCGGGTTTTATAAATGTGGCAGTGTCTGGCAAAGTTTTACAAAAGCAATTAGCAGATGAGTGGTCGGATCATTATGGCGATAATAGTTCTGGGAATGGTAAAGTTGCCTTAGTGGAATATCCGAGTACAAATATGGCTAAACCATATTCAGTGGGACATTTGCGTCCCGGTACGCAAGGATGGGCGGCAAAAAAGTTGCTAGAAGCGAACGGTTGGAAAGTTATTACGGATAATCACCTTGGCGATGTGGGTACGCCGTTTGGGATATGGGCAACGGGCTTTAAGCGTTCTGGTTTAGATTTCGATAAGGTTACAGTGTATGATCTCGGGAATATCTATATTGAAATGAAGGCCGACATGAAGGCAGAGGAAAAAGCTGGTAAGCATGACTTAGCTGATGAGGCGCAGGAATGGTTAAAGAAGCTAGAAAACAAAGATCCAGAAGCTGTAAAGATGTCGAAGCATTTTAACGAGATTTCGATTAATCATATGCACGAGGTGATGAAACGCCTTGGTATTTCTACCGACTATGAGATGGGGGAGAGTCAATTTGTCGAGAGTGGCAAGAAGGCGGTAGAGAAATATGTTGCAGAAGGGGTGTTTGAAAAGAATGAAGACGGTTCGGTGATATGTCGTCTTGATGAATACAAGATTGATGTACCGATGCTGATGCTAAAGAGTAACGGTACTGCGCTGTATGCGACGACGGATTTAGGATGTATGTTGTATCGAGTGGAACATTTTAATCCAGACCTAATTATTATTAATACTGGGATGGAACAGAAGTTCTATTTTGAGCAGCTTTTTGCGATGGCGAAAAAGATTGGCTTGGCGGTAAATAACTACCATTTGAACTTTGGTATGATTGACCAAATAGGTCCCGACGGAAAACGCGAGAAGATGTCTTCGCGTAAAGGTGTAGTTTTGATGGAGGCATTGTTGGATGATGCCGAAAAACGCGTGCGAGAGAATTTTGGGGAAGGCGTGTCGGATGAGGATATACGCAAAATAGCTGTCGGCGCGATCAAGTTTTCGGATTTTGTGGCGGATCGTAAAACAGGGATTCTATACGATCCAGACAAGATATTTGCTTTGACTGGACAATCGGGGCCATTTTGCCAATATGCATGCGTGAGGATGCGTAGAATTCTGGAAAAAAATGCCGATTTTGAGCGAGTAGATTTTGCTGACTATGACTTTGATGCTGAAAAAAATGTTTTACGATTACTGTTAGCATTTCCGGAAATAGTTGCGGGGGTGGTTGATGGTTTTGCGATGCACAAGATAGCTGGTTTTGCATTTGAATTGGCGCAAGAATTGAATAGATATTATGAGAAAACGCCAATATCGTCCGTGGAAGATATTGAGCGTTCGGCACGCTTGTGGATGATTAAATGTGCAGATTTTGTATTGGCGCGGGCGTTAGATTTGCTTGGCGTCGAAATTCCGTCAAAGATGTAAACGTATTACAGATGTGGTATATTTTAATTAAGTTAAAAGAGGAATAGCATGGCTGAAGTTAAAGAAAAATCAAAAGAGCTCGCGAAGGCTGGTCTAGGCAAAGTAAAAGGTGCCGGAAGTGGCTTTATGACCTTTATCAAAGAACAAAATGTCGTTGGTCTTGCGGTAGGCTTAATTCTTGGTACAGCCGCAAGTGGACTAGTGAATTCTTTAATTAATAATGTAATTATGCCACCACTCGGATTTTTGCTTGGTAGCGCAGAGGGTATTCGCGGACTAGTCTTTACGATGGGTACTACTCCTACTGGTGAAGTTGCCGTTTTGCGTTACGGTGAGTTTATTAATGACTTAATTAATTTCTTGGTTCTAGCGCTAGTGATTTATTGCGTAGTTAAAGCTTTGAAATTAGATATTAAGAAATAGTATGGCAAAAACATCTGAAAGAGCTACGCTACTGTGGGTGGATCTTGAGATGACTGGATTGTCGCCAGAAGAAGATAGAATTCTGGAAGTGGCGGCTATTGCGACGGATTGGGATTTTAAGGAGTATGATACTTATACTGCTGTAGTGGAATGTGATGAAAAACTAATGCGCGAGCGTATGGTGGGGGAGTTTTGGGAGAAGAACAAAGAGTCGTTTGATGCGTTAATGGCGCAAAATTCTGATGGTAAGGCGCCAGCGACGGTTGAGAAAGAGTTATTGAAGTTTGTCAAAAAGAACTTTGGCGATACAGTATATTTAGCGGGAAACTCTATCCACCAGGATCGGAAGTTTATTGAGCGTGAATGGCCAAAGTTAAATGCTAAATTGCATTATCGGATGTTGGACGTGAGCGCATGGAAGATATATTTTGAAAACGCATTACATCGTAGCTTTGCAAAACCAGAGAACCATCGTGCGCTTGATGATATTCGTGGTAGCATAGAGGAGTTGAAGTGGTATCGGAAGATGATATCTTAGCGTATATTGCTAGATTAGAAGACGTGTCGGAGCGTCAAGAAAATGATATGCGGATTTTTTCTCGTGGCGAAAGGATTTTTCTAATAATCGAGACGGGGACTTCGCCGTTGAGGATTGAGACGCGTTGTGATCGCAAATTGAGTAAAACTTTGCAAGAGCGATATGAAAGCGTAATGACGAGCCGTTTGTTAGGAAATAACGGCATAGAAATAATATGCAGTGGCCAATTAACTAAGGACGAAGTATTGGATTTGGTTCGGCATAGTTTTGAAATATCTAAAGCTATAGAGTAAAAACTCTCCCCGTGAAGGGGAGAGTTTTTACTCTCGGAAAGAATTATAAAGAATCGTTAAAGCCTTGGAATAGTTCGTAGAGTTCGTCGAGGTCGCGAACGGATTGCTCGAGGACGGGCGTGAGTGATTTGTTGGTGGTTTTCTTGATGATTTGTCGTTCGAGTGTTTTTAGCTTCATGATTTGATTGGCGGTTTGGCTGGAGTAGTAGGCGTCCATTTGGCCGCTGATAGAAGCCTCTTGTAGCCGAGACATATAGCTATTGAAAGCGGTGTTTTCCTCGGTCTTTACATCTTTCGTAAGCTTATCCTTAGAAACATTGAGGCTGCTCCAGATACCACTGAGGCCATTATTTGTGTTGGTGATGGAAGTTTCTAGCTGGCTAGCATAGGATCGTAGCTGAGAGGAGCTGATGTACTTAGAATAGGTTTCGTAAGGACCCTTTTTGCCACAGAATTGAGTAATGCGAAGATAGAGCCTTTCGTAGGATTGAGTCAATTTTGCGTTTGTATTGTTAACCATTACGGCAACAATGACGATAGTAATGAGAGCAATAAGACCAGCAATTAATATCTTAATCATAACAGGAGTAAGCAGCGGTTCGTGGTTGACGGTTTTCTTGCCTTTGACGGCGATTTGATCAAGATAAGCTTTATTGTCCATGGTGATATTATAGCATAAACAGAATTGGCATTAGTATACTTTTGGGGTGCGCCGAGAGCTCTTTCCGTATGGGGTCGTATATCTGTTGTAGAGATGGTATAATTTTTGTATGGAGGATGCTAAGGAAGAAATCCGGGCGAGGTTGGCGGTAGAAGATGTAGTTGGGCAATACATCGAGCTGAAGCGTGCTGGAAGAAATTTCAAAGGGCATTCACCTTGGGGGACCGATCGTACGCCTAGCTTTATGGTTTCGCCAGATAAGGGAATTTGGCATGATTTTTCTAGTAATAAGGGTGGCGATATTTTTACTTTCGTGATGGAAATGGAGGGGTGCACCTTCAGGGAGGCACTTGAAAAACTGGCGCAGCAGGCGGGCGTGGAGCTTAAACGGTACAATAGCGACGATCGGAAACAAGCGGCGCATAAGCAGAGGATTCGGGATTGCCTGGAGTTAGCGACGAAGTATTTTCAGTTTTGTCTGACAAAAAACAAAGCCGTGATGGAATATGTTTTTTATAAAAGAAATTTAAATAAGAAAACGGTAGAGAATTTTCGAATTGGCTATGCGCCAAAATCCGGACGAGCGTTGGTGGATTTTCTGAAAAAGCGGGGTTTTACGGCTAAAGAAATGGAAGATGCCGGATTAGTGAATCGTTTTGGGGGTGATTTATTTAAAGGTCGAATGACGGTTCCGTTAATGGATATATCTGGCAACGTAATTGGCTTCACGGGTAGAATTATTGAGAAAGACGATAATTCACCGAAGTATTTGAATACGCCAGAAACGATTCTATACAATAAAGGTCGGCATATTTTTGGACTTTCGCAGGCAAAAGACGCAATTAGGCGGACGGACTTTGTGGTGGTGGTGGAAGGGAATATGGACGTAATATCTTCACATCAGGCAGGAGTAAATCAGGCGGTAGCAACAGCTGGGACGGCAATGACGGAGATGCACCTAAAGAGTTTTTCGCGATTAACTAAAGATATTCGTTTGGCCTACGATGGAGATGAGGCGGGCGTGCGGGCGGCCGAGCGGGCAATTTCGATGGCATCGAAATTCGGTATCTATTTGTCGGTTATCGATGATTATCATGGGTGCAAAGATGCGGATGAGTTGATACAGAAGGACCCAAAGTTGTGGCAAGAAGCAGTCGAGAATTATCAGCCCGCTTTGGAGTGGCTACTAGAAAAATATGTCGGAAAGTATAATTTGAAGACGGAAAAGGGCTTCCAAGAATACGCTACGGAGGCAAAGCGCCTGATAGACCAAATTGATCCAGAAGATGTAGTGTTGCGTGAGAAATATGAAAGAATTGTAGCGGATAGGCTAGGTATATCCCTGGAGGCCTTTAAGGCAAAGAAAATTGCGCAACCAGAAAAGAAAAAACTAAAAAAAGCTAATATCTCTGGCGATGTCGTAATGGAAAGCAAAGTAGAGAAGAATTTAGCGGCATTGAAGGTTTACGGCGGAGTGGACTTAGGTGGCTTTGAGATACGGGACTATAATGTGGATGAACTTGGGCTGATTTTTGAGGAACGATACGAAAATTGGGCGCCAGCGGATTTGCAAAAAGAAGCAATGGAATTAATGAAGAAAGCAGAGTCGGAACGGTTAGATTTAGAAAGGAAAGAGCTGGAAGAACAAATTCGCCAGGCCGAAGAAAAAGGCGACGAGAAGCTAGAAAACGAACTAATGCTAAAATTAAGCAAAATCTTGCGTCGAAAATAAACTTGTGGTATAAAAATACTGAAATCAGCTGGAAAGCGGACTTATTTTGATAGTAGTCCTTCCAGGAGAAAGTATAGATTGATCAAGAATATACAAAAACTATCAGAAACAAAAAACTTGCAAAAGCACGGGGCTTTTGTGTGCTAATAAAATAAGGAAGGACATGGACGAAGACGAAAAAGATTTACGTATCGATGACGAGCTAGATGAGCCTACGCTAGATGAGGTGGGCGAAGAAAGCGAAGAGGATTATAATATCGATTTTGAGTCTGCCACCTATGATGAAGTAGCGGACGATTCAGTAAAACTATATCTGCGTGAAATTGGTAAAATTCCACTATTGTCAGCCGAAGAGGAGTTTGAGTTGGCGCAGAAGATTATCGGCGGTACGGAGAAAGAGAAGAAGAAAGCCAAGGATAAAATGGCCGAGTCAAATATGCGTTTGGTGGTTTCGATTGCGAAGCGATATTCTGGACGCGGGCTAGATTTCTTGGATTTAATTCAGGAGGGCAACACTGGTCTTTTGCGCGCAGTTGAAAAGTTTGACCCAGACAAAGGCTTTAAGTTTTCAACTTATGCGACGTGGTGGATTCGTCAGGCAATTACGCGTGCGATTGCGGATCAGGCGCGTACGATTCGTATTCCAGTACATATGGTTGAAACGATTAACAAAGTTTTGCGTACACAACGTCGTTTGACGCAAGAGTTGAACCGTGAACCTTCGACGGAAGAAATTGCGAAAGCAATGGGGATGGAGCCAGAAAAAGTTGAGTATGTAATGAAAATCAAGCAGGATATCGCCTCCTTGGATGCTTC
Source organism: Candidatus Saccharimonadota bacterium (assembly GCA_024682595.1). Taxonomy (GTDB): domain Bacteria; phylum Patescibacteriota; class Saccharimonadia; order Saccharimonadales; family Saccharimonadaceae; genus UBA2834. The sequence goes on from JAIKZA010000042.1 coordinate 7,756, forward strand.
GGTTGGGCGTGACGGTGAAGATGATGATTCGTCGCTAGGCGATTTTATCGAAGATGAAGATCGTGTTTCGCCAGAAGATTCTGCGGCTACGCAACTTTTGAAAGAGCAAATAGCTTCGATTTTGCAGACTCTGACTGATCGTGAACAAAAGATTATTAAAATGCGTTTTGGTATAGGTGGCGGTAAGAGTCATACGCTCGAAGAAGTGGGCGCAGAGTTTTCGGTCACGCGTGAGCGTATTCGCCAAATTGAGGCGAAAGCTTTAACGAAATTACGTAAAAATAAAGATACAAAGAAGTTACACGAGTATTTGAAGTAAAAGTTGGTACACAGTTGTTAATTAAGAAATATTTCAGGCAAGTGTCCTGAAATATTTTTTTTAAAATATAGCATTTAACAATAAAAAGTTTGATTTTTGCACTAAACATAAGTACAATAGTGTTATGGAACAAAGTGGGCAGGTGAATAATTCTGTTTCGGCAGCGGGAGCTCCGGCGATGTCGATGGCTACGCCGACAATTTCGAATGCGGATGTTCGTATTGAAAGTCTCTTGGAGGAATGCGTTAGGACAAAGGCAAGCGATTTGCATTTGCAAGTAGGGCTGCCGCCGATTCTACGTATTGATGGCGCACTGCAACCGGTTTCTGGTTACGGAAACTTGGATGAGCCAACGGTTGAGCGATTAATTTTTTCGACGCTCGAAGAAGACCAGAAACAGATTCTGATTAAAGATAAAGAGTTTGACTATTCGTTTTCGTTTGGCGATTTAGGTCGCTTTCGCGTAAACGCCTTTCATGAGAAGGGGAATTTGGCTGGTGCATTTCGCTTAATTCCGAACGAGATTCAGTCGATTAATGAGCTAGGTATGCCGTCGGTAGTGATGAGCTTCGCAGATTTTCCGCGTGGATTAGTATTAGTAACTGGCCCAACTGGTTCAGGTAAGTCTACGACGCTAGCAGCTTTAGTTGACAAGATAAACCGCGAAAAATCCGTTCATATCATCACAATTGAGGATCCAATCGAGTTTACGCACAAATCTTTGCGTTCGGTAGTCGTACAGCGCGAGGTGCACTACGATACTTATTCATTCTCGGCGGCTTTACGCTCGGCACTTCGCGAAGATCCGGATGTAGTACTAATTGGCGAGATGCGCGATCTCGAGACAATTTCGGCCGCTATTACAATTGCGGAAACTGGGCACTTAGTTTTTGCGACGCTGCATACAAACTCTGCCTCTCAGAGTATTGACCGTATGATTGACGTATTTCCGCCACACCAGCAACCGCAGGTACGTTCCCAGTTGTCGAACATTTTGCAGGCAATTTGCGCTCAGCGCTTGGTGCCGGCGATTGGTGGCGGACGTGTAGTTGCAGCGGAAATCTTGATTGCGAATCCAGCAGTGCGCTCGGTGATTCGTGAAGGAAAAACACACCAACTTGATACGATTATTCAGACTGGTGCCGATCAGGGTATGCAGACGATGGATCGTACTTTGGTTAAGCTAATCCAGACTGGTGCGATTACTTATGATAGTGCACGCGAATTTGCGGTAGATTTGCAAGAATTCGAGAGGTTAGCTAGAGGATGAAACGTTTTACCTACAAGGCCAAAGAGCAGAGTTCTGGCAAGGTCATTAAGGGCACGATTCAGGCAGAGACTGAACGTGTTGCTGGAAAGCTCTTGGTTGATCGCGGATACGTTCCGGAGTATATCAAAGAGGAAGGTGGCGGTCTTGCTGATAAGATGAATAAGGTTACGTCGAAAGACCGCATTAACTTTACTCGTCAGTTCGCGACTCTTGTAGGTGCAGGTTTACCAATTGCGCAGTCTTTACGCTCAGTTTCAGAACAGACCCAGAATAAATCCATGAAGGCAATTATTGAAGAGATTTTGGCCGATGTGGAAGCGGGTCGTCCGCTTAGTACAGCTTTCGCTAAACACCCAGATACATTTAATAAAGTATATCTATCTTTGATTAAGGCTGGTGAAACTTCTGGTACGCTTGACCAGAGTTTGCGTCGTATTGCAGAGCAGGAAGAGAAGGACCAGAAGATGCTCGGCAAAATTAAGAGTGCCATGACGATGCCGTTAATTACTTTATTTGTAATTATTGTAGTGTTTATTTATATGATGCTTGAGGTCGTTCCGCATGTCGAATCTCTATACAGTGACCTCGGTGAAGAGTTGCCAACATTAACTTTGATAATGGTAGGCATTAAGGATTTCTTGATAAACTTCTGGTGGCTGGTAATTGTTATTTTAGGCGTGATGGTTGCCTTCTTTATGCAATGGCGTAAGACGGACAATGGTATACACGTGATGGCGACAATTAAGTTAAATGTGCCGATGTTTAATGGGTTGTTTAGAATTCTTTACATGTCCCGTTTTGCACGTATTTCACAGATTTTGCTTTCCACTGGTGTTGCGGTACTAGATACGATGAATATTGCTGGAGAAGCGACGGCGAACGTGGTTATTCAGGAGAAGGTAGATGCGGCGGGAGAGAAAGTGCAATCAGGTCGTCCGCTTTCAGAAGCGTTGAAAGAGCAAGAATATATTGATCCATTAGTATATCAAATGGCGGCGATTGGTGAGCAGTCCGGTAAAATGGACGAAATGTTAGGTAAAGCCGCGCAGGTGTTTGAAGATGAGCTTGATGAGAAGATTGCGACAATTTCGGCAATGATTGAGCCAGTGATGATGATTATGCTTGCAGTCGTAGCGGGTCTCTTGGTAGGTGGCGTTTTGTTCCCGATTTACTCCTTGGTCAACTCGATTGGCTAGAAGAAATATAAATAAATTTGTAAATTGTTAAAAATAAGCTTGATTTTAGCATAAACATTTTGTATAGTTAGTGCAGATGCAGTTTTGCAGTTGGCAATCACAGAGTGGGTATTTCTGTAGCCAAAGGGCAATTGCTGATTGCAAAAATAAAAAAGGAGTATCAAAATGACAAACAAAAATAAAAAAGGCTTCACGATCATTGAGGTAGTCTTGGTTCTTGCTATCGCAGGTCTTATCTTCTTGATGGTATTCATTGCGCTTCCTGCTTTGCAGCGTTCGCAACGCAATACTCAGCGTGAAGATGATTTGGCACGTATTGTTACTGCCGTTAATAACTATCAGTCTAACAACCAAGGTAAGGTTCCATTCAATAGTGGTACGACCGCAGCTGATTTAGCTAAGTTCGTAAACCGCTATGTAGATAGCACTTGTGCCTTGGATGGTACTGCAATCAAGTGTGATGCCAACTCTAACGAGTTCCGTGATCCACAGGGTGATACCTACAAGATTGAAAGCAAAGGTAAAGCTAAAAACGGTACTGACGTAAGCGACTCTATGAAAGAAAAGACTTTCTACGGTTATTACAACGCTACTTGTGGCGATGAAGGTATTGTAAAGGCTGGTACCGGCGACCGCGATGTTGCCATCTTCATGAAGCTAGAAGGTGGTGCTATCGCTTGTAACGATAACCACTAATATCTGTCTAGATATTCAAAGGAGCTCCGTGTGGGGCTCCTTTTTGTGGTAATATAAGAGGTATGGAAAGCGTAGGCGTAATATTATTGTTGTTTATCTTAGGCGCAACGCTGGGGTCTTTTGGTTGCTGTCAGGCTTGGCGTATTCATAAGAGCGATAAGTCAAAATGGTCACATTGCATGAAATGTAAATATCAGTTGCAATGGTATGATAATATTCCGATAATTAGCTGGGTGACATTAGGGGGTAAATGTCGCAAGTGTCGAAAGCCGATTGGTTACTCTGAAATATTGTCGGAGGTTGGTCTGGGGTTGGCTTTTGCAGCTACTTTTTGGTGGTGGCCATCAAAAAACGATTTAGTAATGGGCGATTTTGCCGAAGTACTAAAGTTTGGGTTATTTTTGATTAATTTGGTATTGCTGCTTATTTCATTTGTGTATGATGCGAAATGGAAAGAGTTGCCGGTAGGGATATTAATAGCTTCATCGGTGTTGGCGCTGGCCTTTTTGGGGATAGATATTTTTACGGCGTATGGAGTGGTTGGTTCTTTCGATTGGCTGAGTTTGGGAGGTGCGATCGTGATTCTGCCGGTATTTTATTATTTGATGTATAAAGTAAGCAAGGAGCGTTGGGTAGGTGGGGGAGATTGGATACTGTGCATGCCGTTAGCGTTGATGTTGGAAAATTTTTGGTTAGCTCTTTTTGCATTGTTTATTTCGAATATTATAGGAAGCGTGATATCTTTGCCGATATTGATTAGGGCGAAAAATAGAAAGATGACAATTCCGTTTGGCCCGTTTTTGATTTTGGGTTTTTTGGTTGTGTTCTTTTTGCAGTCGCAAATATTGCAACTGATAACGGTATGAGAATAAATGTACGTAGCAGATTTGATTAACGAATTCTTGGAATCATTGGAAGTAGAAAATGGTCGTTCGCGTTATACAACGAGAAACTACGAGTTATATTTGGCGCGAATAGTCGAGTTTAGCCAGGAGTCGAATCCGGAAGACGATTTGAAGCCAATCGATATAACTCCAGAGTGGTTGAGAAAATATCGATTGTGGTTGAATCGTTATGTCACGGAACGTGGCAAAGGTTTATCGGTGATGACGCAGAACTATCACCTGATTGCGTTGCGCGGTTTTTTGAAATATTTGGCGAAGAGAAATATCAAGTCGTTGGACCCTGTGCTAGTAGAACTCCCACGTACACATCGAGCACAAGTGACGTTTTTGCATGTAGATGAGATTGATCGAATTTTAGCAGAAATACCGCTGGATACAGAAGATGGCTTGCGTGATCGGGCAATTTTTGAATTGCTATTTTCGACGGGATTACGCGTGTCGGAATTGACGAACCTTAATCGTGATTATGTAAATTTGGAACGTAGGGAATTTATGGTACGTGGAAAAGGGCAGAAAGACCGACCGGTATTCGTATCGCAGTCGGCGGCGGATGCGGTGCGTGACTACTTGGACGAAAGAAAAGATTCGTTGCCTGCGTTGTTCTTAAACAACTCGCGAAATCAACCGATGGTAGGGACGTCGGGAGACTATAGAAGATTGTCGCCGCGAAGTATCGAGAGGATTATTAATAAATATGTGCGAGCGGCCGGAATAACAAAGCATGTAACACCGCATACTTTGAGGCATTCGTTTGCGACGGATTTATTGATGAATGGAGCGGATTTGCGTTCGGTGCAGTCTTTGTTGGGGCATTCTAATATTTCAACGACGCAGATATATACGCACGTAACGGATCCGCATTTGCGCGAAATACATGAAAAATTCCACAGCGAAGTAGAAAAGTAGAGCCCACATTGACAACATGATACTTTTGTGGTAGTGTAATAGTAATCGAGCGAGCTCGGGATGTTTTTTCCCGTGTTCCTCAAGAGAGAAGCTCCTTGATGGGGGCTTCTTTTGGTATATAATGGTGAAAAGGGAGAAAAGTATGGCAGAGAAAAAAGAAGCCGAAAAGAAAATTGGAAAAGCAACCGCAAAGGTAGCAGCCGAGAAAAACGTGACGGCAGCGAACGTTGGTTTTACGAAAGAGAATAATCCGAACGGCCTAGTGCAACGCACGTTAATTGTATTCAAACCAGATGCAGTACAGCGAGGTATTGTTGGTGAGATTTTAAGCCGATTTGAGCGTGTTGGTTTGAAGATTGTAGGCGCCAAGATGGTCAACCCTGACAAAGATCATTATTACCAGCACTATGAAGGCATTTCGAAGATGATTTCGCGCCGTGGCCAGAAGACTTTTGATATTACTTTGAAGTTTATGACTTCTGGCCCCGTAATTGCAATGGTCCTTGAAGGCGTAGAGGCGGTGCCGCTTGTGCGTAAGATGGTTGGCTCAACTGAGCCGATGGCGGCGGACATGGGTACAATTCGTGGTGATTATGCGCATATTTCCTTCGGTTATGCAGATGCGCACGATGAGGCTGTACCGAACTTGATTCACGCCTCTGGTAATCCAGAAGAAGCAGAAGCTGAGGTTTCCTACTGGTTTAAGCCAGAAGAAATTCAGATGTATCATACTCTGAGCGAAAAGTTTACGCGCTAGATATTATGCACATTAGGCACCCCGCCTGCTGGGGTGTCTTTTTGTCGCTTTGAGGGCAAAAGATAATGCGCGAGTGTGTTAAAATATAGACGTTGGCCCAGTAGCTCAATGGATAGAGCAGCTCCGTCCTAAGGAGAAGGTTGTGCGTTCGACTCGCTCCTGGGCTACCAAAAGATAACGATTGATCACGCATATGCGGTGATTTTTTATTTGGGTTTAAGTTGAAGCGTGAGGGGCGATAGATATGGACGCTTATGGTAAAATATAGATATGGCGACTACTTTTGAGGGGCAACGAGCAAATGAGGAAGTTGTCTATATATTTCGGCGACATATTTTGACATCGATTAAGGGTTTCTTCTTTTTGGTTTTTATGGCGGTGATTGGTTTCTTACCAAAAATAATGTGGCCGAATAATGATAGGATGATATTTGTTTGGATGGGGGCAGTAATAATTGGCTTGTTGGGGATGGGATACAGCTATCTGCTATGGTATTTTAGCTTTTATATAGTGACGAATCAGCGTTTACGCCAGACGCGCCAAAAGGGGCTGTTTAAAAAGACAGTTGTAGATCTGAGCTTAGAAAATGTGCAGAGTGCGTCGTTCGGTGTGCCGGGTATGTTTGGTGCGATGTTTGATTATGGCACAATTTTGATTCAGACAGGTGCGGGCGACTTGGTGCTGAGCATGGTGAGCCATCCCGAAACAGTGTATAATGAAATAGAGAATGCGCGCCACGAAGTGCAGCCTCAGCAAGAATAGTTATGAAGAAAATAGTCGAAAAGATTAAATCGAAACGTGTAAAGAAAAAAGATATAAGCATCACACAACAGAACCTCGAAGAGAGCCGCGAGGAGATTTTGGCAAGGGGGAAGAGCTTTAAGTACCCATTCCAGTATGCAAAACATCGAATTGTGATTTTGACGATTATTATTTCGATAGTAGCTATTGGGACCTTTGTGGGAATTGGTTGGTTTCAGCTTTATAGGGCGCAGAATACCGGTGAGGTAATGTATCGTTTTACTAAGGTGCTAGGGTTGCCAGTTGCAGAAATTGACGGACACAAAGTACTCTATAGTGACTATCTTATGCTATATCGCAGCAGTATAACTTCAATAGAACGACAAAAAGGCACGTTAGATGACAGCGACAAAGAAGTTGTAAATCAGAAGTTGTTTTACAAACGGCAGGCTTTGAATGACGCAGAAATGTATAGCTATGTTTTGGCAGAATTAGAAGCGCGAAAATTGACAGTTTCTACTAGCGAAATTGATGAGGTGATTGACGAACATAAGAGCATCAATGGCGAAAAGCGTAGCGATGAGGCTTTTGAGGGCATAGTTAGAGATAACTTTGGTTTGACTATGCCAGAATATCGTCGCCTAGTGATGCTGTCTTTGGCGAAGCGTAAACTGTCTATAGAAATTGATAATGAGGCTAAAGAGACGGCCGAGAAGGTTGAGGCTTTGTTACAGGCGAACGGTAACGATTTTGCTAAGGT
>JAIKZA010000017.1 GCA_024682595.1 Candidatus Saccharimonadota bacterium
TAGAGTGAATGAATCAAACCCATAGCAAGATAACAATCGGTAATATCATTAACGATGACGCGAAGAGCAGTTAGGTCGTAGATTTCACCCATATTTTGGTTGTGCTTCGCTAGTTTTTTGTGGAGACTATAGACGGACTTGACGCGCCCACCAATCTGGAACTTGATTTTTTCGCGTCCGAGTAGTTCGGAAACTTCGTTGATAACCTTTTTAAGGGTTTTCTCAGCGGACTGAGCATGTTGGTCGATGAGGACGCGGAGTTCGTTGTAACGCTTGGGATCGACATAAGAGAAAGCGATGTCGGCCATTTCGACACGGAGACGGCCCATATTCATACGGTCGGCAAGCGGAGCGAAGACTTCAAGTGATTCTTTGGCGATTTTTTTCTGTTTGTCAATTGGTAGAGCAGAGAGAGTACGTAGATTATGGAGACGATCGGCAAGTTTGATAATTAAAACGCGAACATCGGAGCCAACGGCGACTAGCAGACGCAAGAGATTGTTTCTGGTTTCTGGTAAATAAGTATCAAGGTCGCGCATACCAGAGCGAGCATTAGAAAGTTTGGTCACTCCGTCAACTAGAAAAGCAACTTGTTCACCAAATTCTTTTTTGATGTCGGCAACTGTGGTAGGAGTGTCTTCTATTACGTCATGTAACACTGCGGCAATACAAGTATCTTCATCCATCCCCCAATCTTCAACGATTTTCATGACGGCGAGCGGGTGGACGATGTAAGGGTCACCACTGTTGCGAAACTGTCCATCGTGGGCCTTGGTGGCAAAATCAATCGCTTTTTGGCGTTTGGCGGAATAAATTTTTGAATCCTTGACCATATCTTTATTATAGCATAAAATAAAGGTATGATAACATTGTGGACAGATGGAAGTGCAAATCCGAATCCTGGCCCTGGTGGTTATGCTGTGATTGAAAATGATAAACCAGTAGCACTAGGAGGCGAAAAAGATTCAACTAATATTCGGATGGAGGCGAAAGCGCTGATTGATGCGATGAAATATGCAGATGGTAGGCCTTGCATGATTTATACTGACTCTGAGTTTTGGAAAAATGTCTTGACGCTTTGGGCGGAAGGTTGGGAAGCCAATGGATGGAAGAAAAAGACTAGTGGTGAAATTAAAAATTTGGAGTTGGTAAAAGAGGCTTATGAGTTATATCGACAGGGAAATGTAAAATTAATTTGGACAAAGGCCCATGTCGGCACAAAAGAGAACGAGTTAGCCGACGAATGGGCAAATAAAGCCAGAGAGGGGGCTACGTTATGAAAAAAGCTATTGTAAAAGCAAAAATTGCAAATCGAGTAGTACTAGATGAAAAAATGAGAGAGTTGGGACTAGAATTTGATCCGATAATTTGGCAACATGACCGAGTGTATTTGCCACGAGGATACCGTCCAAATATGAATCTGCCACGAATGATTATGCGGACTGAGATGAAAACGGTGGACGAGCCGGCGAAATATTATTTAATTTTAAAACGTCATATTTCTGATTCTGGTGTAGATATTGTAAACCAGACAAGGGTATCGGATTATGTAGAAGCGGTGAATATGATTCATCAGCTGGGGTTCGGTAGTGCTATTGAGGTATCTAGACGGCGACAGGCGATGGAGATTGGCGAATCGGCGGTGATGTATTTGGACGAGATTGAAAAGATACCAGGTTTTTATCTGAAGATTGAGACGAAAATTGAGGATAACGAGAAAGTTTCGGAAGTGATGGAAGATCTAAAACGGACGTTGAGACTCTTCGGACAAGATGAAAAATCGGTAGTTCAGGATACTTATAGCGATTTAGTGTGATATAATAGAGAAAATAAGGAGGTTTTCAGATGGAGTCTGATGAGAAAATTGAGTTTGATGTAAAAAATGCCGAAGATGCAGTAGCTGAAGAACGGGGGAGTGAGATTGCGGCGGCGCGCGAGCGGGCAATGGAAGCTGGTGATGACCGATTCGATGTGTTCGCTTGGGCGAATGAGGTGGATGCGATTAAGAACAATGTTTCAGTAGAGTTGTTTTTATTTAATAAGAACTATACGCCATACAAGGTACGTTATTCGGAGGGGTTGACGAATTCAGTGAAGGCGGTCTTCATGAATGAGGCAGTGAAGTTCATCATTGAAGGCGCAGATAAAGGGCTGGAATGCCGGGAATATGAGCGGAGTGACGGGGAGGAAAAGGTAATTTATCGTACTAAATTGCCACGTGTAGGACGTGCAGAGACGTTGATTCATCTGATTGAGCATGAGTATAAAGATATTGATTTTTTCACCGATAACGAATATGAATTTAAGAAGGTGAAGGGAATTATTGCGAAGTTTTCTTATCCAGATTCGGCCAATGGTGGGATGAAAGGATTTTATATCGCGAAGGGGATTGCGGCAAGTTCGGCGTTGAAGTCTGGGGCGAGTTGGGAGTTGAATGGCGAAAGTTTTGAGCCATTTTCAGCGGAATTAGCGATTCGGATGCCAGATGATAATCAGGTGGCGATTGTTGATGAAAACGTGGTGATTTTTAACCAGACGAAGTTTGAGGCGCTTTTTCAGTATGATTATAAGTCGCAGGTGATTGCCGAGCAGAAGGCAAAAGAGTTGACCGAGAAATATAAGCTAAGCTTTTCGGAAGGATTAACTTTAGATGCGCTCTTGCAAGATAAGAAGCCAATCCTAAAGAAGGTACAGGCAATGGTGG